>QCBH01000001.1 GCA_003281685.1 Prochlorococcus sp. AG-347-E23
AAGTAGATTTCCAATAAATATAAAGTTTGTAGGCAAAATTGAAAAAGTTAAAGATGCAGCAGAAAAAACTGGTATAGCAGAATTATTAGAAAGTGAAATTGATAATAATCGTCTTGAATTAATTGATAGTGGAGATCCTATCGGGATGAATGAAGAAGCTACTGCAGTTAGAAAAAGGAAAAATGCAAGTATAAATGTTGCCATGGATTTAGTGAGAAATAATAAAGCTGAAGCTGTCTACTCAGCCGGTAATTCAGGAGCCATGATGGCTTCTGCCATATTTAGAATTGGAAGATTGAAAGGGATTGATAGACCAGCTATAGGAGCATTATTTCCAACGAGGGATCAAACTCGCCCGGTCTTAGTTTTGGATGTTGGTGCAAATACTGATTGTAAGCCATCTTATCTGCATCAATTTGCTCTTCTAGGTAACATTTATGCAAAAGATGTCTTACAAGTAAAGAATCCAAGAATTGGTCTTTTAAATATTGGAGAAGAAGAATGCAAAGGTAATGATTTATCCCTAAAAACATTTGAATTATTATCTTCTGAAAAAAGTTTTGATTTTGGAGGTAATTGTGAAGGGCGAGATGTATTATCAGGTACTTTCGACGTAGTAGTCTGTGATGGATTTACTGGAAATATTTTATTGAAATTTCTTGAATCTGTGGGAGGAGTTTTATTAGATATTTTGAGATCTGAGCTCCCACGTGGAAGGCGGGGGAAAGTTGGTTCAGCTTTTTTAAAAAGTAATCTACTCAGAATTAAGAAAAGGTTAGATCATGCCGAACATGGAGGAGCTTTATTACTTGGGGTAAATGGAATTTGCGTTATTGGTCATGGAAGTAGCAAATCTTTATCAGTAGTAAGTGCTCTTCGCTTGGCTCACTCAGCAGTGAATCATGGTGTTATGGACAATTTAAATCAACTCCAAAAGCTTCAAGTTTTAAATTCATAAAACATATTGAGTCAAATTTATGTTTGACTAATATAAGTAACTAAAAAACTCTTTTGGAAGGAAAAAATTTTAATCAGATTGGAGTATCATTCAAGGGGAGTGGAAGTTATGTACCTGATCAAATTCTGACTAATCAAAAAATTAGTCAAAAGGTTGACACGAGCAATGAATGGATAAAATCTAGAACTGGCATCTCTGAGAGGAGAATCTCTGGCTTAGGAGATAATGTTACTGAGATGGGCTATAAGGCAGCTATAACTGCTCTAGAAATGGCTAATTGGGATATTAAATCGATTGATTTGATTGTCTTAGCTACTTCTACTCCGCATGATTTATTTGGATCAGCGCCATCCATTCAAGCTAAATTAGGGGCAGCTAATGCTGTGGCTTTCGATTTAACTGCAGCATGTAGTGGTTTCTTATTTGCCTTAATTACAGCCTCACAATTTTTAAAAGGGGGTAGTTATAAAAGGGCTATTGTTATAGGAGCTGATCAACTATCAAGCTTTGTTGACTGGAATGACAGAAGAAGTTGTATTCTCTTTGGAGATGGTGCAGGTGCATTGGCAATTGAAGCCACTAATGAATATGATAATTTAATTGATTTTGATATGAGAACTGACGGGGAAAGGGGTTCTTTTCTTAATCTCCCATCCAAAAATAATAAGGATTCAATTATTGATAATATTGATTTTTTAAGTGGAGCTTTTTCTCCAATTCAGATGAATGGTCAGGAAGTATATAAATTTGCAGTTAGAGAAGTTCCGATAATTCTTGAAAAGTTGTTTAAAAAAATGAATTATACTTCCGATAAAGTTGATTGGCTTGTATTGCATCAAGCTAATCAAAGGATATTGGATTCTGTTGGAGACAGGTTAAAAATTCCTGGAGAAAAAATTCTTAGCAATTTAGAAAAATATGGTAATACTTCAGCAGCAACAATTCCACTAGTGATGGATGAGGCTATTAGAAATAATAGAATTAAACAAAATGATATTATTGCAATAAGTGGTTTTGGTGCCGGGTTAAGTTGGGGTGCAGGCCTCATTAAATGGGGTTAAAAAAAAGGAGCATTATGACAGTTGCATGGGTATTCCCTGGACAGGGTTCGCAAAAAATTGGAATGGCAAAACAAGTTGAAAATTTGCCCAATACAGAAGAGAGGTTTAGTTATGCATCTGAAATATTTGAGAGGAATTTATTTGAAATTTGTGAGTTAAATACTGAACCAACAAATTCTCTTATTGATTTAAATAACACAAGAAATACACAAATTTGTCTTTTTTTAGTTGAATCAATTTTATTAGATGCATTGAAGGAAAACGGATTAAAACCAACTTATGTTGCTGGGCATAGTCTAGGAGAAATTACTGCACTATATTGTGCGGATGTTTTGTCATTCGAAGATTGTGTTTCTCTAATAAAAATAAGGTCTGAATTGATGGTAAATGCTGGAAAAGGATCTATGGCAGCAGTAATTGGTTTTGATAGAAATAGACTTGATCTATTAGTACAAAAAATTGATGATATTGTAATTGCTAATGATAATAGCTCTTCCCAAGTTGTCTTATCAGGATCTACTGAAGCATTAGATAATTTATCGAGAGAAATTTCTTGTAAAAGATTCTTGAAATTAAATGTTTCAGGTGCATTTCATTCGCCTTTTATGAATGAACCCTCATCAAAATTTTCTGATTATTTAAAACAGATTAAATTTAACGATCCTTCTTTCCCAGTCATAAGTAATTATGATCCTTCATTTTGTGATGATCCAGATGAACTTAAAATTAGATTTGAAAATCAAATGTGTAATGGGGTAAGGTGGCGAGAAACTATGGATTTAATGGCACAAGATAGTGATCTTCATTTTATTGAAATTGGCCCATCAAATGTTCTCAGCGGTTTAGCCAAAAGACATCTAAAAGATGTCAAAATTACTCAAGTTTCATCTTCTAATCAAATTTCTTTTTAATTAGTATGAAAAATGATTTTTTTCAAAAATTAATCTATCAATTAGTTAGCAAACTTTTTGTATTGCCAATTTATAAATTTGTATTTAGAGGTCAATTAATGGGTAAAGAAAATATTCCGAAAAAAGATTCTTTTATAATGGTTGCTAATCATGGTTCATTGTTTGACCCTCCATTTTTGGGACATGCACTTGGACATAATATATCTTTTATGGCTAAGTCAGAGCTATTTAAAATACCTTTACTTGGCTTTGTTATCAAGGCTTGTGGAGCTTATCCTGTGAAAAGGGGAATTGCTGATAAAAATACCATTAAAACAGCATGTAAAAAATTATCAGATAATAATTCTATTGGAATTTTTATTGATGGTACTCGTCAAAAAAATGGGCGAGTTAATAAGCCAAAACAAGGAGCTGCCTTATTAGCATTCAAAAATCAAAAATTATTATTGCCTGTTGCGATAGTTAATTCACATAGACTAATAAAGTTTAAATTCTGCATTCCTTTTTTTTCAAAAATAGTTATTAAAGTGGGCAAACCTGTTCAACCCCCCCCCCAATTCATCAAGAAACGTTCTTAATTCTGTAACTATGCTCCTTCAAGATAATATTAATAATTTGATTGGATAAAAATTTAGTTAATTGGAGAAATAGGGTAAAGTGGCAAAACTTTTTCCCATGAATTTATATTTGTGTTTAATATATTTTTATTTGCTAAATCTAATAATTCTCTTAAATCTTCTTCATCTTTATAATTAGCCTCAAAACAAAGTTCTTTACTCTCTAATTCTTTAACAACTCTTGGTGTAACTTTTTCTCGAATTACTAGATCTGCATTATTTTCTTCGTCATGAGAAATCTCATACTTACCTGCAATAAATCCTTTTCGTTTTAATTTTTTGTAAATCCAGAATGATTGTTTGTTTGTAAAAATATTATTTTTTGATGCAATTCTTTTTGCCATTAATTCAAAAGAACTAAAGCTATCTAAAGGACAATTTATTTGTTGTGAGATAGTTCTTGCTAAAACTACAATAAGTCTTGAAGCATTAAAATTCGCTGGCCCTATGCTGACAGAGATCTTTTTTACTTTTTTTAAATTTTCCTTGGAAATAAATTTGTTCAATTCAACAATTAAGTTGTTACATAAGTCATTATCAAATTGTTTAATAAATAATTTTTCAGATTTAATATCATTGCTTTTTCTGTATCCAAAGCAAAAAGAATTATCTGTACTATGTATTACTAATGTAGGGTAGTTCAGTCTTCGCTGATTATTAATATTCATCTATTACCTTTAAACAGGCAATTCCATTCCTGGGTTACATTTGGACCATTTACCAAATTCATATGTAAAACTTTCACAAGATTGAACATCCCAATCAGTTTTATAATCACAATCATTATCCTTAATTATACTGACGTGAATGAAAGGCTTTTTTGCTTTAAAATCAGGTACATCACAAATATTATCAACACCATGATTTTTTTCTACTTCATGATAAGTGATACATCTATCAACCCATTTACAGTTGATGCAAATGCACATAACTAATACTAAATAATGAAAAGAAATAACGTTCTCATTGATCATACACTAATTATTGATGAATTAGAGAGAAGTATCAAATTTTATAATTGGAATTCTATTTTATCTTTTTTACCTAAAGATTCATATTTAGTTGGTGGTTACATAAGAGATATTGTACTGAAAAGAGTAACTGAAAAGGTAGATGTTGATATTGTGGTGCCTTCTAATGCTATTGAAATTGGGAAAATGATATCAGAAAATATTAAATCTAAATTTATAATCCTAGATAAGGAAAGAGAAGTTGTAAGAATTATTCTTAATCATATCTCGATTGATATTGCTAATCAGATTTCTTCCACGATCGAGGGCGATCTAAGGAGTAGGGACTTTTCGATAAATTCAATTGCTTTTTTATTTGATAAGAAGCTTTTGTTTGATCCATTGAATGGTCTCAAAGATTTACAGTTTTCTCTACTTAAAACTTATTCAGAAACAAACTTGATTAATGATCCATTACGAATTTTAAGATGTTTTAGGTTTGTTTCAGAATTGAATTTTAAAATCGATCCAAAGTTGGTTGATTTTATAAAAAAAAATAAAGGGAAATTATTTCTTGTTGCTAAAGAGAGGATTAATTATGAAATACATAAAATAGTAAATGGGAAAAATGCTCTTGAGGCAGTAATTTTGTTAAAAAAATTTAATATATTTGGATCTGATAATATTTATAAAAATTCTTTTTTTTTGGATTTACAAAAAATTAACTATACAGTACTTAATAAGAACGAAAGAGATAAATTTTTACCATTATTTTTTATATCCCAAATTTTTGATGAAGTATCTCTAGAGCATTTTAAATTAAGTAGAGCTGAAATTGCAAAAACTAAGTTATTACGAAAATGGCACTTTTTGTTGGAGAAAAAAAATATCTCAGAATTAACTGAATCAGATAGATTTGCATTACATAAAGAATTAGAGATTTTTTTCCCATCTTTTATTTTTTATTTACCTCAGCACCTACGATTAGTTTGGCTTCATAGATGGCGTGACAAAGATGATAAATTATTTCATCCTTCAAACTTACTTAATGGTGAAGTAATCAAAAAAAATTTGAAAATAAAGGACGGACCCATCCTAGGAGATCTTTTAAAGTATCTTTCTAAGGAACTTGCATATAAAAGATTGAATAATTTTGATGAAGCTATTTATAAAGCAAAGCAATGGATTGAACAAAATGCGCCAAAATGTGATTAAATACACATAGCTTAGTTTTGTTTAGAAGTTCAGACTTCAAAATCATTTTTAAAAATTTATGAGTATTCGCATTTACATTGGCAACTTAAAACAAGGATTTAATCCAAAAGAATTTGATACACTTTTAAAGTCAATTTCTGATTCGATTAGATTTAAAGCAGTTCTAGATAAGGAAACTAAGGAATGCAGGGGTTTTGGTTTCGCAACAACTAATAATGAGGATAATGCTAATTTATTAATTCAGAAGTTAAACGGTTTTGAATTTAATGGTTCTAAATTAAGAGTAGAGCTATCAGAAAAAAAAGATTCTGCTTCAAACAAAAGAAATACTGGAAAATTTAACAAAAATAAGAAGAAAAAAGACTTTAAGAAAATTGTCCACAGTGATGCTCCTAACCTAGAGGCTCCTGATCCAAGATGGGCTGGAGAACTATCTAAATTAAAAGAATTGTTGGCTAATCAAAAAACACCTGCTTAGTTATTTAATTCGAGAAATTAAAAAAGATATTGGAATCTCAAGAGCTTTTACTGAATTTTTTACAAAAGCCCTATTGTTAAAAACATCATAATCTAACCTCTCTATAGAATCTAATATTCCTCTATAAAGACGCAAAGAAGTCCATACTGGCCATCTTGCGTCAGAAGATAGCCACTTTATACCATCCTCAGACTTTTGGAACCATTCGCGAGCCCTTGTTAATTGAAAGTTCATAAGTTCTTTCCACTGTTTGTTTATTTTTCCTTCTAAAAGATCTTCTACAGAATAATTAAATTTTTCAATATCTGCTAGAGGGAGATAAATTCTTCCTCTGTGTCTGTCTTCTCCTACATCCCTCAATATATTTGTTAATTGATTTGCAATCCCAAGAGCTATAGCTGCTTCAGAGGGGTCAGGCATATCACTCCATGGGGCTGATGTATAAGCGCTATCAATCCCCATAACATTCTGAGTCATTAAACCAACAGTACCTGCGACTCTATAACAATAGAGTTTTAATTCATCAAAATCTCTGTATCTAAATTTATTCAGATCCATTCTCTGGCCATCTATCATATCTAAATAGGGTTGAATACTTTGTGGATATTTCTCGATGGTATCTAATAAAACCGAGTCTAATTCAGATTTAATATTTCCTTTAAATATATTCTTAGTATTTTCTTCCCATTCATCTAAATTGTCTGACAGTTCATCTTGCGATTTAGTTGAAGCTTCTAAGCTATCCATTATTTCATCTGTTCTCCTACACCAAACATAAATAGCCCAAATAGCTTTTCTTTTTTCTACAGGTAGCAGAAGCGTACCCAAGTAAAAGGTTTTAGCCCATTGTTGGGTTTCTTTACGGCATATCTCGTATGCTTGATCTAGTTGAGAAATTGAATTTTTCAAAAAGTTTTAGATGAATTTTAAAATTACTGGAATGTAAATCTTATTAAGAAACATTTTGAGGATTTTTGGAATACTCCTTATTAATTGATTCCGCGCATAATTTACCACTTAAAACAGCACCTTCCATAGATGCTAAATATTTTTGCATAGTATAATCACCTGCTAAAAAGAAGTTTTTTATAGGAGATTTTTGATTAGGTCTGAACTCTTGGCATCCAGGAACTGCCTTATAAACAGATCTTGGAGTTTTGACTACTTTATACTTTCGTAATTTTGTTTTTTCGTCTCCCATGAAATGTGTTGGGAATAATTTCTTCAGCTCTTCCATAGTTGCATCAACGATGTCTTGATCGCTTCTATTTATCCAATCTTTTGCTGGCGCAAAAACCAATTCAAGCATTGATCTATCTGGATCTTCGTATTCTTTACATGTAATACTCATATCTGCATAAACACTGAGAAGTGGTGATCTACTAAATAGTAGATGGTCAATATCTGTTAATTTTTTGTCAAACCATAAATGGATATTAATTACTGGCACACCATTTAAGCCATCTAATTTAGAGAATGTATCTAGCCCTTTCCATTGTTTAGGGATCATTAATTTGAAGAGATCTACAGGCATTGCACTTACATAAGCATCAGCCGTTAGTTCTTTCTTTTCGTTTTTATCTAAAGAGGCAATAGTAAAACTTTTAACAGTGCTGTCCTCATTAAGGTTGATTTGCCTCAATGGACTATTCATGTGAACTTCTCCACCACGAGCAGTAATATAATCAACCATTGGTTGGCAAAGTCTTTCTGGAGGAGCTCCGTCAAGGAATGCCATTTTAGAACCATTTTTTTCTTGTAAAAATCTGTTTAATGCTGTTAATAAAACTGTAGATGATATTTCATCCGGTCCAATGAAATTAAGAGCTTTACTCATCGCTATAAAAACTTCATCATTAACTCTTTCCGGTATATTGTGCTCTTTTAGCCAATCTGTCCATGATTTTCTATCACATTTATCTAAGTACTTTTGGCCTCTCAACATTGCAGGCACTAAACCTAATCCAAATAGAATCTTTTCATTCCATGAAAGCATATCATTATTGCTGAGTATTGCTGATACACCATTAACTGGAGCAGGTATATCGGGAAAGTCGAATCTACTGTAAGTTCCAGGCTCTGATGGCTGATTAAAAATCATCGAGTGACTTTTCCATTGAAGTCTGTCTTCAATATCTAGTTCCTTAAAAAGTTGCAACATATTTGGGTAGGCTCCAAAAAATATATGCAACCCAGTTTCATACCAATCTCCATCTTCGTCTTTCCATGCTGCAACTTTCCCACCTAAAACATCTCTGGCTTCAAGTACAATCGGAATGTGTCCATTATCCACTAAATATTTAGCGCAAGATAAACCCGCTAAACCAGCACCAGCAATTACAACACGCATTATTAAATCAAGAAATAAATTAACACTTACTAATAAGCTACATTAAAGTTAGAACATAATAGTTTTTTTCGTTGATTATTTCGTAAAATTATGGATAAAGTGCTTTTAAAATCGACTACTAGGCATGTAAGAATTTTTACTGCTGAAGTGGTAGATGAAGAATTAAAGTTTCATCCCAATAAACTAACTCTGGATTTAGATCCCGATAACGAATTTATTTGGAATCAAGATTCCCTAACCAAAATAAATGAAAAATTCAATGAATTAATTAAAGAGAGAGCAGGAAAGGATTTAGATGATTATGAACTTCGAAAAATTGGATCAGAAATCGAAGGTTTAATTAAATTTTTGCTTCAAAAGGGTCAGCTTAGTTATAACCCTGATTGTAGAGTAATGAATTATTCAATGGGTTTGCCAAAGACAAATGAAGTGCTGTGAATAGATCATCCTCAAATAGAAGGCCAAGAAGAGGCTCAAATGGAAGTTATTATCCTCCAAATCCAAGGGACATTGATCCGTATGGTCAAAGAAGCAATAGATTGCCTGCTTCTTCTGAACAAAAGATCAACTTGAGTACGGGAACCATTGCCGTACTTGCTGGAGTATTAATTTTAGGAGTTGGTATAGGGAGCGCTATTACCAGTACAACCGATGGCGGGCAGGGAAATATAGCAAGTCAACAACAATTAGATATGGCTGTTCCAGATCCTGAATTTTGCAGACAATGGGGAGCTAGTGCCTTTGTAATTGATGTTGAAATGTATACGACTCTAAATCCATCTACGAGTTTTGTAACGCAACCAGCTCTTCAGCCAGGGTGCGTTATTAGAAGAGAGAATTGGACAGTGTTACAAAAACAGGGAGCAATTAGTAATGAAGATGTAAGAGAATGTAAGCAAAGGATGAATACTTTTGCTTATATTGGTTCTATAAGAGATAAGCCAATAGTTAAGTGCGTTTATCAGACTGATGTAAATGAAAATAAATTCATAATAAAAGGAGATGGACAAGCCGAAGACGGCGGTGTAGGTATTAACAAAGAAGCAATTCAGTTTTGATCGAAATTATATATGCTTCAAAGGGCTCTCTAAACTAGCAAATTGTGGAAGAATGTTTTTCTTGAACACTTCTGATGCTCTTGATGTATATCTTGACGGATTAGTAATTAATTTAAGTTCTCTTTTAACCTCTAAATCAGCTACGAATGCTTTGTGGATTGTTCCAGCCGATAATTCTCTTTCAATAGAAACAACAGGCAAAAAGGAAGCTCCTAAACCTGATTGAACTGCATTCTTGATTGCTTCAAGCGAGTTAAGTTCCATTTCAATTTTTAATCTTTGAACATCAAGCCCAGAATCTTGGAGAAGTTTGTCAACAACTTTTCTTGTTGTAGATTGTGAGTCTAATGTTACAAAATTTAATTTGTATAAGTCTTCTTTTAAAAGCTCTTTTTTGGTCGAAAGTGGATGTTTAGATGGTATAACTAATGCCAATTCATCGGTGGCATATGGAATTACTTGTAGCAAATTTTCCAAATCTCCAGGTAATTGTCCGCCAATAATGGCTAAGTCAATTTGTCCATTTGCGACACTCCAACCAGTTCTTCGCGTACTATGAACTTGAAGTTGAACGGATACATCAGGGTATTTTTGTCTGAATAGTCCTATCATTCTTGGCATTAAATAGGTACCCGTTGTTTGGCTCGCTCCAATGATAAGAGTTCCACCTTTTAAGCTATTTAAATCTTCAATAGCTTTGCAAGCTTCGTCGCATTGATTCAAAATTCGTTCACAATATTCAAGTAATACTCTCCCTGCTTCAGTCAATAAAGCCTTCCTACCACCTCTATCGAAAATCGTTATTTCAAGTTGTTTTTCTAGATTTTGTATTTGTAAACTCACTGCAGGTTGGGTTACATATAGGACATCTGCAGCTTTTTTAAAACTTCCTTGAGCTGCTATAGCTTTTAGTATTCTTAATTGGTCGAGTGTAAATGGTAATTCTGGCATCTATTATGCCTACAATTTCTTATAATTCTAATGCTTAGATGCATTATTGTTAAGAACAAAAATTAATTGAATAATTTAAATATATGGAGACTCATAAAACTTCCTTAATCATCTTACTTTTGATTTTGATTTTTGCTGTAATTCATAGTGGCGGAGCTGCTTTAAGAATTAAAGCAGAATCTATTATGGGCCCGAGATTATGGCGGTTATGTTTTGTTTTTTTAAGTTTGCCATCTGCAATTATCTTGATTAGTTATTTTTTGGCTCATAGATATGACGGAATCAGATTATGGAATTTACAGGGCAATAATTTTGTTTTTATTGTCGTTTGGTTCTTAACTGCAATAAGTTTTTTATTTTTATATCCTGCTACTTACAACTTGCTAGAAATTCCTTCGGTTTTTAAACCTAAAGTACGAATCTATGGAACTGGGATAATGCGTATCACGAGACATCCACAAGCATTTGGTCAGATAATTTGGTGTTTTGCTCATACTTTATGGATTGGTACATCATTCACATTAGTAACTTCTATTGGCTTAATTTTGCATCATCTTTTTGCAATCTGGCATGGCGACAAGAGATTAGCAATTAGATTTGGAGAAGAATTTGAAAATTTTAAAAAAAATACTTCTATAATCCCCTTCATGGCAATACTTGAGGGAAGGCAAGAATTTGTGATTAAAGAATTTTTTAGGTTATCTCAATTTGGTATATTAATTGCAATAGGAGTACTTTGGTGGTCTCATAAATATATAAATATTGCTGTTAAAACATTTAATTCATCATTTTTGTCTGAATTTTTCAATTGACAGTTTAAAATCAAAATATAAATCCTTTAAAATATGCCACAAGCTTCAGAAATTGCCTGGTTGATTCCCGTTTTTCCACTTATTGGAGCAGTGCTTTCTGGCTTAGGACTAATAAGCATCAACAAGAAAATTAATAATTCAAGAGAAATTGTTTCTGTAGGTCTGATTTCTTTCGTTGGAATTTCTACGGCAATTAGTTATAAAGCTTTAATTGAACAAGTCAATGGTTATCAATCAGTAGAAAAATTATTTGTATGGGCCAATGCTGGGGATTTCACAATTCCAATGGGATTTGTCCTTGATCCTTTGGGGAGTGTAATGCTTGCGTTAGTAACTACAATAACTTTGCTGGTAATGATTTACTCACATGGTTACATGGCGCATGACAAAGGTTATGTCAGATTTTTTACATATTTAGCATTATTTAGTAGTTCAATGATGGGATTAATAATTAGTCCGAATTTATTAGAAATTTATGTTTTTTGGGAATTAGTCGGGATGTGTTCTTATTTATTGGTTGGTTTTTGGTATGACAGGGATGGTGCTGCACATGCTGCACAAAAAGCTTTTGTTGTTAATAGAGTGGGAGACTTTGGTTTATTACTAGGAATTCTTGGCCTATTTTGGGCAACAAATAGTTTTGATTTTAATGATATAGCTACTGGAATTTCTGAATCAATATCCGAAAATTCGATACCCATTTGGGCTGCTTTATTACTTTGTTTTTTAGTTTTCTTAGGGCCAATGGCTAAATCTGCTCAGTTTCCTCTTCATGTGTGGTTACCTGATGCGATGGAAGGCCCGACACCTATTTCTGCACTTATCCATGCTGCAACAATGGTTGCAGCAGGAATATTTCTTGTAGCAAGACTTCAACCTTTGTATTCAATATTCCCCTCTATTCAGTTCATTATTGCTTTAGTTGGTACCATTACTTGTTTTTTGGGAGCCTCTATAGCTTTGACCCAAATGGATTTAAAAAAAGGTTTGGCTTATAGCACAGTTTCTCAGCTTGGGTATATGATGCTCGCAATGGGTTGTGGAGCACCAGTTGCAGGAATTTTTCATTTAGTGACTCATGCTTGCTTTAAAGCAATGCTGTTCCTTGGATCTGGTTCAGTAATACATGCTATGGAAGAAGTAGTTGGCCATCAGCCTGTATTAGCTCAAGATATGAGATTGATGGGCGGTTTAAGAAAAAAAATGCCCTATACATCAACAACATTTTTAATAGGTTGTATAGCAATTAGTGGAATTCCCCCATTGGCAGGTTTTTGGAGTAAAGATGAGATACTCGGAAATGCTTTTATATCATTTCCAGCTTTTTGGTTCATAGGACTTCTAACTGCTGGCATGACAGCTTTTTATATGTTTAGGCTTTATTTCTTGACATTTGAAGGAGATTTCAGAGGGGAGAATAAAGAATTGCAAAAAGAGCTTTTAATAGCCTCTAAAACAAACCTAGATGAAGAAAATGAAGAAGAGCATGAAGAACATGGCTCTATTCATGAGTCACCCTGGTCAATGACATTTCCCTTGGTATTTTTAGCTGTGCCGTCTGTAATTATCGGTTTTATGGGACTTCCATGGGATAGTAAAATTGCAAATTTACTAGATCCTGAAGAAGCAGAGGCTGCTGCAAAAGCCTTCGAATTGAAAGAATTTTTGCCTCTTGCACTTGCGTCAGTAATTATTGCATCCGCTGGAATCATCATTGCTTATCAAGCATATTTTGTGAAAAAAATAAATTTATCAGTTTTATTTGCCGAAAAGTTTTCCAGTCTCAACAGATTTTTATCTAATAAATGGTATCTAGATGATATTAATGAAAAAATTTTTGTTAAGGGTAGTAGAAAACTTGCTAAAGAAGTTTTAGAGGTAGATTCTAAGGTTGTTGATGGCGTCGTAAATCTTACTGGACTCGTGACTTTAGGTAGTGGAGAAGGTTTAAAATATTTTGAGACTGGTAGGGCTCAATTTTATGCTCTTATTGTTTTTGGAGGTGTAATTTTACTAGTTGCTATATTTGGTTTTCAATCTCCTCAAGTATCTTAATTACAATTGTGTGTCTTCACTGTCCATAGGGGTGAAAAAATACAGAAAATTTCTAGACTTTATTTAAGATAAATTTCTTATTAAATTGAGTACTTATTTTTATACACATTTAGCGACACAAATGTTGGGAACTTTGGGAGCTGGATTATCTAATTTTCCTTGGTTATCTGCTTCAATTTTATTTCCAATTGGTAGTGCATTTGTGATACCTTTTTTCCCAGATAAAGGGGATGGTAAAGAGGTGAGATGGTTTGCATTGTCTATTGCATTGATAACTTTTTTAATAACTATAGGTTCATATATAAATGGCTTTGATATTAGGAATGAAAATGTTCAACTTAAAGAAAATGTTAGTTGGCTCCCTGATTTAGGTCTTACTTGGTCTGTTGGGGCTGATGGCATGTCTATGCCATTAATATTATTGACTAGTTTTATAACTGCTTTAGCAGTTCTTGCTGCATGGCCAGTCAAGTTCAAACCAAAGTTATTTTTCTTTTTGATATTGGTTATGGATGGTGGGCAAATTGCTGTATTTGCTGTTCAAGATATGCTTTTATTCTTTCTAACTTGGGAACTTGAGTTAATTCCCGTTTATTTACTACTAGCTATATGGGGCGGCAAAAATCGACAATATGCTGCAACAAAATTCATTATTTATACAGCCGGCAGCTCTATCTTCATTCTTCTGGCAGCGTTAGCAATGGGCTTCTATGGCACAGAAATTCCTAACTTTGAGTTTTCTCACTTGGCAGCTCAAGATTTTAGTCAAAAATTCCAAATATTATGTTACGTAGGGCTTTTAATTGCATTTGGTGTCAAACTACCAATAGTTCCTCTTCATACTTGGCTCCCAGATGCTCATGGAGAGGCTACAGCTCCTGTTCATATGCTTCTAGCAGGAATTTTATTAAAGATGGGAGGATATGCTCTTTTAAGATTTAATGCACAATTATTACCCGTTGCGCATGCTCAATTTGCCCCATTATTAATAGTTCTGGGGGTGGTCAATATAATTTATGCTGCATTAACTTCTTTTGCTCAAAGAAATCTTAAAAGAAAAATTGCATACAGTTCTATAAGTCATATGGGTTTTGTTCTTATTGGTATAGGGAGTTTTAGTAGCCTTGGAACAAGCGGAGCCATGCTGCAAATGGTTAGTCATGGATTAATAGGTGCAAGTTTATTTTTTCTTGTTGGTGCCACCTATGACAGAACAAAGACTCTTAAACTTGATGAAATGAGTGGGGTAGGACAAAAGATGAGAATTATGTTTGCCTTATGGACTGCTTGCTCTCTGGCTTCCTTGGCTTTGCCAGGAATGAGTGGATTTGTTTCCGAATTGATGGTATTTACAGGATTTGTTACTGATGAAGTCTATACACTTCCGTTTAGGGTAGTGATGGCCTCTTTAGCTGCTATCGGTGTAATACTTACACCTATTTATCTACTTTCAATGTTGCGAGAAATTTTCTTTGGTAAAGAAAATCCAAAATTAGTCGAAGAGCGAAAACTTATAGATGCAGAGCCAAGGGAAATTTATATTATTGCTTGTTTACTTTTACCTATTATTGGAATAGGTTTGTACCCAAGATTAGTTACTGAAAGTTACATTGCATCTATCAATAATTTGGTCGATCGAGATTTAACTGCTGTTAAAGGTGCTGTGAAAACAAATATTTTTTCAGGAACTAAAACAAATGACATCATAAAAGCTCCAACAATATAATTTTTTAAATTAATGCAATATTGTTTGGCATTAAATAAATTAAAAGATATCTTGTGAGTAGATTTTATCTATTTCAAAATATCTTATTTCAATCCTATTGATAGGCAACAATTAGGCCCTAGATTGTTGATTAAGTTCCTTCAAGACGCCGCAGGTAAAGGTGAGCTTGATCCATGGGATATTGATGTAATAAGTGTTATTGATAGTTTTTTAGAGCAATACTCACATACTTTTAATCAATCTTCAAATAGTCAAATCTCATATCATAAGGATTTAGCTGAGACCAGCGAAGCATTTTTTGCGGCTTCGGTACTTGTTAATCTTAAGGCTCAGGTCTTGGAAGCTGATGTTTTTAAAGAAAATTCTTCCAATTTTGAAGAAGAATTTGATTTGGATGATCAAGATTGGATTGATCAAGAATTTGATATCCCAAAATATCCTGAAAAATATCTAAGGAGAAGATCAATTGCACAACCAATTCTTAAACGTACAACAACATTGGGAGAACTTATAAGTCAGTTAGAGTCCATAGCAGAAGTTATAGAAACCCAAGATCTTCTTCTCATGAAGAGAAAAAGACAAAAAAAATATTCTGATAAGGCATTAATTTCTCAAGTAAAGTCATTAGCGCATCGCGAGAAACTTCCAGAAACCACTAAAGCATTAGGGAAATTTATTGAAGGATGGGAAAAAGCATTACAATGGACAGATTTTGAATATTTAGTCAATAAATGGCAAACAGTAGTAAAAAATGATTTAGATAAAGATCGTTTGGGAGTTTTTTGGGCTTTATTATTTTTATCATCTGAAAACAAAATTGAAATTAAACAAATTAATTCTTTATATGGCCCAATTCAAATTAAAAGAATAATTCCTGATGGTGGCTTAGCTCAATTGCCTATAGAAAATCTTGAGATAAGTAATTCGTCTTCCTCGGCTGCTTAGAAGCTTCATAGTAATAACGTATAATTTAAAAAAATGGTTTTGAATTTATGAAGGCAATGATACTTGCGGCAGGTAAAGGCACACGTGTTCAGCCTATTACGCATGTTATTCCGAAACCGATGATTCCGATTTTGCAAAAACCTGTTATGGAGTTTCTCTTAGAACTTTTAAGAGAACATAATTTTAAGGAAATAATGGTAAATGTTTCTCATTTGGCTGAAGAAATTGAAAATTATTTTAGGGATGGGCAAAGATTTGGAGTAGAAATTGCTTATAGTTTTGAGGGAAGAATTGAAGATGGAGAATTAATAGGTGATGCTTTGGGATCCGCTGGAGGATTAAAAAAAATTCAGGATTTTCAAAATTTTTTTGATGAAACTTTTGTTGTTTTATGTGGTGATGCTTTAGTTGATTTAGATTTAACTCAAGCTGTTAAAAAACATAAGCAGAAAGGAGCTATTGCGAGCTTAATAACAAAAAAGGTAACTAAAGATCAAGTATCAAGTTACGGTGTCGTAGTGTCTGATGAAAATGGTCGAATAAAGGCTTTTCAGGAAAAGCCAACAGTAGATCAAGCTTTAAGTGACTCAATAAATACAGGAATTTATCTTTTCGAACCCGAAATTTTTAATTACATACCTTCAGGAGAGAAATTTGATATTGGCGCTGATCTTTTCCCTAAACTTGTTGAAATGGATTTACCATTTTTTGCATTACCAATGGATTTTGAATGGGTAGATATTGGAAAAGTTCCTGATTATTGGAGTGCTATTAGAAATGTATTGCAAGGTAAAGTAAGACAAGTGCAAATACCAGGTAAGGAAATAAAACCAGGAGTTTTTACCGGTTTGAATGTAGCGGTTAACTGGGAAAAGGTTAATATTACCGGGCCGGTTTATATAGGAGGCATGACTAGGATCGAGGATGGAGCAACTATTATTGGCCCTTCCATGATTGGACCAAGTTGTTGCATTTGCGAGGGCGCAACTATAGATAACTCAATTATTTTTGATTATTCTAAAATTGGTAAAGGTGTAAGACTTATGGATAAGTTAGTGTTTGGTAAATATTGTGTTGGGAAAAATGGAGATCATTTTGATTTGCAAGATGCATCTTTAGATTGGTTAATTGCGGATTCAAGAAGATCTGATTTGACTGAGCCATCGCCTCAGCAGAAAGCTATGGCAGAATTATTAGGTACTGATTTGATTAATATTCCAGACTAAGATTAGCTTTTTCAATAATCTCAGGAATTAAATGCTCTGCTTTTACGGCCATTAGATGAATACCATTTGCGATATTAATAAAATCATGAGCTTGTTCAGATGCAATTTTAATACCTTCTTGTAATGGGTCTTTAGCATCTTTAAGACGATTTAAGATATTTTCAGGGATGTTTGCGCCTGGAACGTATTTGTTTACAAAGAGTGCGTTTTTGTAAGACTTTAATAGAAATACACCTGCAATTACAGGAATTTCAAGAGGTTTGCTAATTTTTTCACAAAACTCTATCAAATTTTCTTTTTCCATAACCATTTGAGTTTGTATAAATCCAGCTCCAGCCTCTTTTTTCTTTCTCATTCTATGCTCTAAACTTCTTTTATTTCTGCAATTTGGATCAGCTGCAGCACCTGCAAAAATAGATGTTTTTTCATCGGAAAGTTCTCCTAGAGTTGGATCAATTCCTTTATTGAAAGCTTGAATTTGTTGAAGCAATCTAACTGACTCAAACTCATGTACGGCCTTTGCATCTTGTTGATCCCCAGCTTTTACTGAATCACCGGTAATGCATAAAATGTTTCTAATTCCTAAAGCATTTGCTCCGAGAATGTCTGATTGTAAAGCAATTTTATTACGATCTCTGCAAGAAATTTGCATTACTGGTTCTATCCCATTTTCCAGTAATAGTTTGGACATTGCCAAGCTGCACATTCTCATTACAGCTCTGCTTCCATCAGTAATGTTAACAGCATGTACCTTATCTTTCAAAAGTTGTGCTATCTTAAGAGATCTTATGGGGCTTCCACCTCTTGGCGGCATTAACTCTGCCGTTATTACCTTAGATCTTTTTTCTAAAGTCTGCTGAAGTTTTGATTTCAATTGCTTTTGTTTCCTAGTTAGTTAACAAGTGTACTGAGATTGCTAAACTTAATTAATATAAAAAAGGAACTGTTTAAATGCAAATGGTTGAAGAAGAAGTAAACAACATTGATATGATGGGTCTCTCAGCAAGAGAGATGGAAATCATTGATCTCGTAGCTGATGGGCTTACAAATCAAGAAATTGCAGTAAAACTAACTATTAGTAAAAGAACTGTTGATAATCATGTAAGTAATATGTTTACAAAAACTGGTTCTAAAAACAGAGTGGCACTTTTGAATTGGGCAATGGACAACGGCAAGATTTGTAGAGATGGATTTAATTGTTGTACACTCCCAGACTCTGATCAAGATTAGTATTACCCTTTACTTCTTTTGTATCATTAGCCAAATCCATTAGACAATAATTTGTAGAACCTAATTCGAAGAGTTCAGCATATGCAATACATGCATCCTTGTCTGAATCGACAAATCTTAATATTCCTTCTTTGTCGTAAAGACCATACATCTGAAGAAAATAAAAAATAACTTTCTTAAATATAAAGAAAATATAAAGGATGAGTGGTTCCTTTGACTAGTTACTTTTGAAAGTTGTTAAAAGTCTTCTTTCCATTCTGAAAAAGGATTGTTAGCGAGACTGAAATTGGAATAATGGGTCAGCCCAGTAATTTCTTCTGAAATGAAAGATGGAAGGAATAAATCTTCCTCTTCATTAGAAAGTTCAATTTCTGCAATTTCAAGTGGATAATTATTTTCTTGAAAGCAATCTATAATCCAAGATTTTTTTTCAATTTCTAGAAAGAATCTATCCTTTTTAATTGTATTTGAAAGATTTGAAATTATTGTTTGAGCATCGCTTCTTGGAATTGAGTATTCAAATTCAAAGTTAGTAAAGCCCTTGATATGTTTTTTAAGTGCAATTTCAGAGTTTTTGCCTACAAGCCTAACCCTAATAATCCAACCATCTAAACTTTTGGATAAATATCCTTGTTCAATATGAATTTTTTTATTTATGAATTTTTTCCAATTATCATTTTTTATAAGAAATCTTCTTTCTATCTCTAAGGCCATTTAAATTTTGAAATTTTTTTTAGATAAATCACCTTTCCAATCTAGTTTTTTTATTAGAGTATTATAATAACCCAAGCTTTTTTTAAACTTTATTATTTTACAGGGTGATTTTCCTTTTTTGATCTCACAATAATAATTTTCCTTAATGGTCATACATTTTGAACCGTCTCTCCATAATTTAATTTCCCCTTTACTTTTTTTTACAGGTTTTATAATTACCTTACTTTTATTAGGTATAACTATTGGTCTACTAGCCAAACTCATCGGGCATATAGGGTTAATTATCATTGCATCAATACTAGGGTGCACTATTGGCCCACCTGCAGCCATTGAGTAGGCTGTTGAACCAGTCGATGTGGATATGATTAATCCATCACCTTTATATTCATTAACTTTCTCATTATCTATTTCAATTTGTATTTGATTAGTTGGAGAAATGTCCTCTTCAACAGATTTAAAATAAAAATCATTTAAGGCATCGTAGCTTTTTATAATATTTTTCTCAGAACTTGTCCCATTAATACATACGTTACAATTTAATCTATGACGAAAGTCAATTCTATATTCTTCGTTTTCAAGGATTTCAATAAAAGATTTGTCAAACAAAAAATCTTTTTCTTGAGTAAGGAAGCCCAGATTTCCACCAATATTAATACTCAACAAAGGAATATCATAAACAGCTAAGGCATTTGCACACTTAAGGAAGGTTCCATCCCCACCAAGAACTATGCCAATATTTGGTTGTAATTCTAGATTACAAAAATATTTTTCAATTTCATCTTTATAAAAATCACTTTCAATTCTTTTTGATTTTATATTTTTAGCTTTGAGGACTTCTTCACAAAATTTAGAAGCCTCTTCAGCAATAGAACTATCTGAACGATATACAATAAGCACTAATGAAAGTTTCATTGAGTGGTTTTACCATTTTAATAAATTAAAACTTTCCATATCTACAGTCACTCTATTCCTATAAAGAGATAATAAGATAGCTAATCCAACTGCTGCTTCTGCTGCAGCAACAGTAATTACAAAAATTGTAAAAACTTGTCCTTGAATTAAATTATTATCCACATAGGAAGAAAAAGCCATTAAGTTTATATTTACTGCGTTTAGCATTAATTCGATGCTCATAAGGACTCTTACTGCATTTCTGCTGTTCAATAAACCCCAAATCCCAATACAGAATAGTGCTGAAGATACTATTAAAAATGCTTGAATAGGAATTGATTCTAAATTCATAATAAGAAAGGCGAAAGGTTAATTTTTATTTGTAAGTAACGGTTCTGATGATTTTTCAATTAACTCTTGATCAACAGGTAATCCAGTAGAAATATCCTTGCTCATTACATCTCTTCTAGCTAAAACAATAGCTCCAATCATTGCCATTAAAAGTAAAACCGAAGCCACTTCAAATGGGAGTAAATAATCACTGAATAAATGTTCACCAATTCTGATAGTAGATTCTTCTCCTATAGAGTTTTGAGGACTTGATAGGGGCCATACATTGGTCAAGTCAACTCTTATTAGAAGGCTAAGAAGGGTTAAACATATTGATGTTGATATTATTCTTCGTGATTTAATGTCATTGATGGGCTTTAAATCTTCTTTTTTATTGACTAGCATTATTGCAAAGATTATTAATACATTAACTGCACCCACATAAACTAAAACTTGTGCTGCAGCAACAAAACTCGCATTTAAAAGAAGATATAATCCTGCGACACTCATGAAAACCCCTCCCAAAAGAAAGGCTGAATAAACTATACTATCGAGCAATACAACACCAAGTGCTCCAATGAGTATGACTAAGGATAGAACTGTAAAACAAATAATTTGAGTTGTTATTGCAATGGACATAAATTGTGGAAATTAATTATTTGGATTAGAAAATGTATCTTTATTTTCGTTAGATTCAGGTCTCATCCAATCATAGACTTCTTCAGGTAATTTACCAACTCTAGTATCTGTAGCAGGGATTTCATGAGGGTCCATGACACCTTTAGGAAGATAGGCAAGTTCTCTCAGAGGTTTAACTGAAGGATCTGTTGTTACGTTTGTAGGTAGTCTACCGAGTGCAACATTATCAAAATTTAGATTGTGTCTGTCAAAAGTAGCTAATTCATATTCTTCGGTCATTGATAGACAATTTGTTGGGCAATATTCAACACAATTTCCGCAAAAGATACAGACTCCAAAGTCTATAGAATAATTTCTAAGTTCCTTTTTTTTTGTTTCTTTATTCATTACCCAATCAACTACTGGTAGATTTATGGGACATACTCTTACACAAACTTCACAGGCAATACATTTATCGAACTCATAATGTATTCTTCCTCTATATCTTTCAGAAGGTATTAACTTTTCATATGGATATTGGACAGTAACAGGTCTTCTTCGAAGATGATCAAAAGTTACTGATAAGCCGTTGTATAAGTATTTGCCAGCATTAAAAGCTTCTTTAATATAACTATTTATTTGTTGAAGGAAATTTTTCATTTTGAAGAATTCACTTATTTATTTTATTTTAGTGGATTAATTTCAAATTTAAGTATTTTTACTTAAGTTTAACCACCGAAGAATTGAGGAAAAGCAAGTTTTAATCCTGCAGTTATCAAAAGATTAGCAAGAGAAATTGGAAGAAGAAACTTCCATCCTAGATCTAATAATTGATCTATTCTTACTCTAGGAGTTGTCCAGCGTAGTAATATTGCAATGAAAACTAAAAGATATGCTTTCAAAACAGTCATTACAATTCCTATTGATGCAGTGAAAACTTGTATGAAGGGTGCATTAATAGGCAAATTTAGAAACTTAGCTATTAATTCAACTGGAATAGGAAATCCCCATCCTCCCAAATAAAGTATTGATACTAGTAAGGCTGAAAGGATTAAGTTAATGTAACTACCAAGGTAGAACAATGCGAATTTCATACCTGCATATTCAGTTTGATATCCTGCAACTAACTCTTCTTCGGCTTCAGGTAAGTCAAATGGAAGTCTCTCACATTCTGCAAGAGCACAAATCCAAAAGACTATAAAACCAACTGGTTGTCTCCATATATTCCAACTCAAGATTCCAGCACCACTTTGTTGGTTGACAATGTCAATAGTGCTTAGAGAATTAGTCATTAGTACGATAGCCAGCACAGATAAAGCTAAAGGTATTTCATAACTTATTGATTGAGCTGCTGCCCTTAAACCTCCTAATAAAGAATACTTATTATTTGATGCATATCCGCTCATAAGAAGTCCAATTGGCTGGATACTGCTTAAAGCGATCCATAGAAAAATTCCAATACCAACATTACTTATTAAAAGATTTTGTCCAAAAGGAACGATTAGCCAGGAGAGAATCACTGGGACAAGAACTAATATAGGACCTGCAGTGAAGAGTATCCCATCTGCTTTAGCAGGAATAATATCTTCTTTGACAAGTAACTTAAGACCATCTGCTATTGGTTGGAGGACTCCAAGCGCTCCTGCATATTCAGGACCTATTCTTTGTTGAGCAGCAGCAGATATTTTTCTTTCGAGCCAAACTGTTACTAAAACGCCAACAACTGCTGCAACCAAAACCAAAAGCATTGGTAGAGGAAGCCAAATTATATGAGCGACTTCACTAGAAAGGCCAAAACCCTTTAAAAATTCATTAAAACTATATTCGAGGTCTAAGCCGTATTCCAAGATTTTTATGTTATTTACTTAATACATTAACTCTTCACAAACAATATGTGTGTTTTTTTGTGAAAAGCTGCAAATATTATTCTCTATTTTCTAGGCTGATCCAATCTCTTGGTGCTGAGCCAGTATAGATTTGCGATGGTCTAAAAATTCTATTTGCTCCAAGTTGTTCTCTCCAATGAGCTAACCAACCAGCAACTCTGGATATGGCAAATATTGGAGTAAATAAATCACGAGGAATTCCAAGTTTCCTATAAACAAGACCAGAATAAAAGTCCACGTTAGGGAATATACCCTTAGGTCCAAGTCTTGATATTGCCTCTGCTTCTAATGATTTTGCAACTTCATACATTTCATCTGCTCCAAATCTAATAAAAAGCTCTTCTGCCAGTTTTTGAAGAATTATTGCTCTTGGATCTTTGACTTTATATTCTCTATGACCGAAGCCCATAATCTTAATTTTATGTTTTATTGCGTTATCTAAAAAAGAAGCAGCATTTGCTGGAGTTTTTATCTCTTCTAACATTGCAATTACATCTTCATTTGCTCCTCCATGCAGTGGGCCAGCAAGGGTTCCTACTGCAGAGGCGATGACAGCATATGGATCTGTAAGAGTACTTGCAGTAACTCTAGCGCTAAATGTACTTGCGTTTAAACTATGTTCGGCATGTAGAATTAGACACCTATCAAAAACTTTTGCAGCTATAGGATCTTGTTCTTTTTCAGTAAGCATGTAAAGAAAATTTGATGAGTAAGTCAAATCATCACGAGGTTGAATTGGGTCTTGTCCTTTTCTAATGAGTTGAAACGCAGCAATCATAGTGGGTATTTTTGCTATTAGTCTTATCACTGCGTTGTATATGTAATTTGGATCATCTATTGCTCTACGTGAATAGAAGAGCCCTAACGAAGCCGCACTAGATTGAAGAGCATCCATAGGATGACCAGTCGCGGGGAAACATTTCATCATATCTCTGACTCTAAAACTTAACCTTCTGTGCATCTGAACTTCTTGTTCAAAATCTCTCAGTTGGATAGCTGTGGGCAATTCACCCCAAATTAATAAGTAAGCAGTTTCTAAAAAACTGCTTTTTTTGGATAGTTCCTCAATGGAATAGCCTCTGTACAATAATTTACCTTTGTTGCCGTCAATATCACAGATTGATGAATTAGTAACTGGGACACCCTCTAATCCTGGTTTTAAAGTTAGTTTGTTACTATCCAATTGCTTAATTCAATATCAAATACTTATAGATTAAAGATAGTCAAATAATTTTTAATTAACCACAAGTTATTAACTTCACCAAAATTTAAAATGATTGTGTTTAAAGCTTGTTCGAAAAACTTTATTAGAGTATTTTGAGATTTGTTTCTGTATAAAGAATGGGATTTCTCTCTGGAATAGATTGACTTATGATTTCTAGAGATTCTTCTCTTGATATTTTTAAAATATTTCCAATGAGAAAATTAAGATCCTCCAAATCAGAAAAATATTCAATTTTATTAGAATTTTCATCTTTGATATCAACTTTTGAATAAAGAAAAGCAGATTTATTTTTATAACTTTTAAGGTTAAAAAATTGTTTTGAGATAGTTTCTAATTTTTTACCATCAATTAAGTAATTACTTATGAATTGCAACCCTCCTGATTCTATTGAATAGATTTTTTCAAAAGTTAATTGTTTTATTACATCGTTTTTTTCTTCAAGAATATCTTTGGAATAAATTGAGTAAATATCATCATCTTGTTTCAAAGAATATTTGTTGAAATCTTTTAGTTTTTTTAAAGTACTTAAATTAAATTGAGTATTAGTATTTTTTTCAAATGTGATAAGCCAATCCTTTTTTGAATTGAGGATTAGAATATTTTGATTTTCATTTTGACTAAAATCTTCAAAAAAACTTTGTTCAAAATTGTTTATGTAAGGTTTTAAATATTTGTCAAAATTTTTTATTTCACTAAAAATTGAAACTTCAGGACTATCTTCATTCTTAATCTCATTATTTAAAAGATTATCATAAGCAAAAATATCAAGATTTTTTTTATTGTTTAATAAATATGATTTTAAAATTAAATGTTTATTTTTAAAGTCAAATGTTGTAGCTACAATGTCCTCATTGTTATCAGTAAAATAATCTTTATTAAAAAATATACTTTTTGCAAACTTTTTCGTAAATAATATATTTTTTTGATTTTTAAGTATAAAAAGTTCTCCCTTATTTTTAAATTTTTCTTCTTTAAATTTATTACTAGAATTAATACTATTTTTGATGAATTTTTTATCTGATGAAGCGATTATATAATTATCCTCGTTCCGATATATATAGTTAATGAAATTTAATTTATTTTCTCTATTAATTGTAATTATCTCATCAATCTGATCAATTTTGTTAGGCAAATTTAATAAATCATCAATTGTTTTTCCGGGCTTAATTTTAAAAATAATCAAAATATCATCTTTAAGCTTTTTATTATTCTCAAAAGTCGAGATTACAAGTTCATTATCATATATATCTTCTAATTGATTGTTGCTTAGATCTATACCTAAGTAATTTAATATAGAATCCTTTATTAAAACAAAGCTATTTTGATTTTTTTGATCATTATCTTTTTCATTATTGTTAACAATATTAGAACTATCTAAATTTGAAATAAATAATAATTTATTTTTTTCAGGTATATACTTTAAAATATTTAGTTGCTCAATATTTATACTTTGGTCCTTACTTTTATTAGCAGAAACCTTTTTGAAACCAAAAAAAAGTAATAAAGAGAACAATAGTATTATTGCAACTACTCTAAGTTTCATTATCAATGTTTATTTTTATTTTTAACAATAAATTTCCTGCTGCAACTTAATTTATTAAATTGTAAATAACACATAATTTATCCTCTCAATTGGGAAATTATCCAAAATCTATAAATGCCTCTACTCTCAATGATTGGTTTAATTCTGAGAAAGAAGATCCAGTATTGATTGATGTAAGAGAACAGTCAGAGCTTGAGCTAGCTTGTTTCTCAAAAGAATTTTTGCATATACCAATTAGTAAAGTCACATCTAAATATGTTGAAGAAATATTTGCTGGTTTATTTAACAAAGAAATTGTTGTTACCTGTCATGCCGGAATAAGAAGTTATAACTTTTGTCAATGGTGCTTAGATAATAATTTTGTAAGCGAAATATGGAATTTGGATGAGGGTATTGATGGATGGAGTAGGTATATTGAGCCATCAATTCCAAGGTATTGATTAAATATCTAATGAAGATGCAACAGTATTAACATCTTTGTCACCTCTTCCAGAGCAGTTGATAACTATATGAGTATCTTTTTCAAGAGCAGGACATAATTTATCCAACCAAGCAAAGGCATGGGACGTTTCAAGTGCTGGAATAATTCCTTCAAGTTCACTAACAAGTCTTAAAGCATCTAAAGCCTCTTGATCTGTTACTGATCCATATTCTGCTCTACCTATATCTTTTAAATGGCTATGTTCAGGCCCTACTCCTGGATAATCTAAACCTGCACTTATTGAATGAGCCTCTTGTACTTGACCATTATTATCTTGTAAAAGAAGACTCATTGAACCATGCAAAATTCCAACTGACCCTTTAGTGATAGTAGCAGCATGTTTGTCAGTATCAATTCCGCTTCCTGCGGCTTCAACTCCAATAAGTCTTACAGAAGTTTCTTTAACGAAAGGATGAAAAAGGCCCATTGCATTTGATCCACCACCTACACAAGCAAGTAAAATATCGGGTAAAGATCCAAACGATTCTAGGCATTGTTTTTTAGTTTCTTCTCCTATAACTGCATGAAAATCTCTCACAATCTTTGGGAAAGGGTGTGGACCTGCAACAGATCCTAAAATGTAGTGTGTGTTTTCGACATTAGAAACCCAATCTCTAATGGCTTCACTAGTAGCATCCTTAAGTGTTGCAGTTCCTGAATTTACAACTTTAACTTCAGCTCCTAGAAGCTTCATTCTGAAGACGTTGAGGGATTGTCTTTTCATGTCTTCAGCACCCATATAAATAATACATTTCAAGCCAAATCTCGCACATACAGTAGCCGTAGCAACTCCATGCTGACCTGCCCCAGTTTCTGCAATTATTCTTTTTTTGCCCATTCTTATTGCTAATAAAGCTTGTCCAAGGGCATTATTAATTTTGTGGGCACCAGTATGATTTAAATCTTCTCTTTTAAGCCATATTCTTGGAGTTGCTTTTTTAGTTTTGTAATGTTCAGTAAGTCTTTTGGCTTCATAAAGTGGTGTTTCTCTGCCTACATAAGTCTTAAGAAGATGATTTAATTCTTTTACAAAAAGTTTATCTTTCCATGCATTTGACGCAGCTTTTTCAAGCTCAAAAAGGGCAGGCATTAGGGTTTCAGGAACATATTGACCACCATATTTTCCAAATCTTCCCTCTTTGGAGGGTTGATTTAAATCGTCATTTTTATAATTTTGATCTTTGCGAGAAAATGTACTTACCACTTTTTCTTTAGAATAAGTATTAACTAACTATAGATTATATTTAAAATAATGGGAAAAAAGAATTGGATCGAATTTGATAATCAAGAAAAAAGATCTGAAGAAACTTCTGAGGTAGAGACTTTTAATAAAAGATCAAAAATAAATATTTCAAAACAAAAAAAAGGTAAAAGGGGTAAGACTATCACTTTAATAAGAGGGTTAGGGACTGTGGATGAAATATTATTAAAAGAATTTCTAAAAAAAATTAAAGTTTTTTGTGGTACTGGAGGAACATTAATTGATAGTAATATCCAGTTACAGGGTGATATGGTATCTAAATCAATTGAGTTCCTTCGTAAAGAGGGATTTCATAATTTATGAAGCAAGGGTTAGGATAGGTTTTTAATTTTGATGATTCAAGCAATGAAAGAACAAGATCAAGCAAAGTCAACCAATATAAAGTGGCACAATTTAACTATTGATAGAAAAAAGTTAGAGAAAATGAGAGGTCATAAAGGAATGGTTATCTGGTTTACAGGTTTATCTGGCTCTGGTAAGAGTACTTTAGCCAACGCTTTAAATGAAGTTTTACACTTAGATGGTTTTTCGACTTACGTGTTGGATGGAGATAACATTAGACACGGTTTATGTAAAGATCTTGGGTTTTCAGATGAAGATAGAGAAGAAAATATAAGAAGAATTGGAGAAGTTGCTAATTTATTCATGAATGCTGGGATAATAACTATTACAGCTTTTGTTTCTCCATTTATTAGTGATCGAGATAAGGTGAGAAAAATTATTGGATCTAAGGATTTTATTGAAGTTTATTGTGCTGCTGATATTACTGTTTGTGAAAGTAGAGATACTAAAGGTCTTTATAAGAAAGCTCGTTTGGGTGAAATTAAGGAATTTACAGGCATTTCTAGTCCATATCAAGCTCCTCAAAATCCAGAAATTGTTGTTGATACAGGTTTGTTAGATTTAAATGATTCCGTTGAAAAAGTTATTAACTACCTTAAAAAAGAAAACTTTCTTAAAAAAGTCTGATAGAAAAATATAGGTTTCATTTATTTTGAAGATAATTTTCAGCTCCAACAGTTGATAACTTACTATTTTTAGTTCTTACCTGTGTGCGAAGATTTTCTCTGAATTTTTTTAAAGTTTTCTTTATGGATTCATCAAATAAACTGATCATTTCTATTGCTAATAATCCAGCATTTTGACCTCCATTAATTGCAACTGTTGCAACTGGAATCCCAGCTGGCATTTGAACTATTGATAAAAGAGAGTCAATCCCTTTAAGTGTCTTACTCTCTACTGGTACTCCAATTACAGGAATGCAAGTGATGGATGCAAGCATTCCTGGAAGATGAGCAGCACCACCAGCACCTGCAATTATTACTTTTATGTTTGCTGATTCTGCATTTTTTGCATATTCCATCATTTCAATAGGTGTCCGATGGGCAGAAAGTATACAAACCTCAGTTTCTATTCCAAATTCTCTTAAAATATCAATGGCAGGTTTCAATGTTTTTAGATCTGAATCACTACCCATTACGACAGCAATTTTATAAATATCTCTTGAATTTAATTCTGACAAAATAACAAATCAATTCTTTCCTATAATGGCGTGCAATTAATTTGGCGCCAGTTAGTTAGTATAAAAAGAATAAATTTTCATTGAATATTATGACTTCAAATAAGATTATCGAAAAAAGTGAAGTTAGGGAATATTTTAATGGTACTGGCTTTGAAAGATGGAATAAAATTTATAGCAAATCAAATGAAATAAATACAGTTCAGAAAAATATTAGGAAAGGACATCAAAAAACTGTAGATGATGTGGTCTCATACATCAAAAATTATCCTGAACTAGCAAAAAAAAGTTATTGTGATGCAGGATGTGGTGTAGGAAGTCTTTCAATACCTTTACTAAGACTTGGTATAAAAGAACTACAGGTGAGCGATATTTCTTCTGAAATGATTAAAGAAACAAAAAAACGTATTAATGAATTGAGTTTGAATCAAGGTAAAATCAAATATGAAGTCTGTGATTTGGAAAAATTAAAAGGATTATTTGATGTTGTAGTTTGTTTGGATGTATTTATTCATTATCCTCAACCAGTCGCAGAAGAAATGGTCCAACATCTATGCGATTTAAGCAAAGAAAAACTAATCGTTAGCTTTGCTCCTTATACTCCAGTTCTTGCTGTTCTAAAAAATATTGGGAAATTATTCCCTGGGCCAAGTAAAACTACAAGAGCATATACATTGAAAGAAAAGGGCATAATTAATGCTGCTAAAGGAAGAGGATTTAAAGTGGTTAGAAATAAATTAAATCAAGCTCCTTTTTATTTTTCAAAACTAATTGAATTCGAAAAAATTTAATAATTTACTTTACCAAATGATTTTCAAGTGCATAACGAACTAATTCGGTTCGGCTAGATGTACCTGTCTTGATAAAAAGTCTACTTACATATTTTTCAACATTTCTAATAGATGTTTCAAGCTGTCTTGCAATTTCCTTGTTCATCAGCCCCTCTGCTACTAGTTGAAGAACACTTGCTTCTCTTGGAGTAAAACTAGGAAGATTTATCTTATTTTCTGAATTAATAGGATTTTGGTCTGTGAGCATAGATTTTATTTCAGTAATTTGCTTCGCCATTTTGCTTACATCAATATCTGCGAATCGTGCGGCTTCTTTTAGTAAACGTTCTTGTCTATTGATTACGTTTTTAACTCTCGCAGCTAATTCATCAGGGTCGAAAGGCTTGGAAATATAATCATCAACTCCTGCGAGATAACCTTCTGTTCTGTCTAGGGTCATTCCTTTTGCAGTTAGAAAAATAACTGGAGTTCCTCCTAATTTTTCATCCTCTCTAATTTTTTCTAATAAAGCATAACCATTAGATCGGGGCATCATAATATCGCTAATTATCAAATCAGGAAAAACTGTTTGAGCTTTTTCCCAACCATCCTCTCCATCAACTGCAATAAATATTTCAAATCCTTCATCTTCTAGAAATGTTTTAACAGCTGTTCTTAAACCAGGCTCATCATCAACTAATAAAATTCTTGATTTTCTTACAGGTTCATTATTTATTTGTTTAATTTCATTCATTTTTTAAATTCTTTAATTTGATTTTCTAGTAATAAATAGAATTTTATATACTAAACATAATGCTATCAACTCCCATACTACTAGACTATCAATCTTCGACTCCTTGCTCTAAAGATGTTGTTGATTCTATGAAACCTTTTTGGAGTGAGATATTTTCTAACCCTGCAAGCAAATCTAATTTGGCGGGGATTAACGCAAGCGCAATATTGGAAGCCTCAAGAGAAAAAATAGAACAAAATTTATTTCTTAAGAATAAAAAAGTTATTTTTACAAGTGGAGCAACTGAATCTAATAACTTAGCCTTATTAGGTTTTGCTAGAAATTACTATAAAAAAACAGGAAATTATGGACATATTATTACCTTAAAAACAGAACATAAAGCAGTTTTAGAGCCTATAAACCAACTAAGAAAAGAGGGATTTATGGTTACAGAAATTAATCCTGAGAAAGATGGCTTGATTTCAGAAGAAAAATTCAAAAAAAATATAAGAGAAGATACATTTCTTGTTAGTGTCATGTTGGCAAATAACGAAATAGGAGTTATTCAACCTGTAGAAAGTATTTCTAAGATATGTAAATCGAGAGGTATAACTTTTCACTCTGATTTCGCACAATGTTTAGGTTATATCGAGTTAGATAATCTTTTATTAGATGTAAGTATGATAACGATGAGTTCTCACAAAATATATGGTCCTAAAGGGATAGGACTTCTTTTGATAGATGAAAAAATTAATCTTGAGCCTTTAATTGTTGGAGGAGGTCAGGAGTATGGTCTTAGGTCTGGTACATTACCTCTTCCATTAGTAGTTGGCTTTGCAAAAGCAATAGAGATAGCAGTTTTTAATCAAAAAAATAATGCTGAGAAATTACTTTTGTATAGAAATAACCTTTTAGAGGGTTTGTTAGAAAATAATTCTGGTTTATTAATTAATGGCTCAATAGAAAAACGATTACCTCACAATTTAAATTTGACTATATTGGATTTAAACGGAGCGAAGTTTCATAAACTTTTAAAATCTAAAATAATTTGTTCTAGTGGATCTGCATGCAGTAATGGTGAACCATCTCATGTTTTATTAGCCTTAGGTAGATCTTTTAAAGAAGCAGAATCTTCAATAAGGTTAAGTATTGGATTAAGCACTAATTCAAAAGATATAGAACAGGCAATACAAATTCTTACACATACAATCAAATCATTACGTTAAAAATTATTGGCTCTTTAATTTAATTGAGCAATTCTTAACTTTGCACTTCTAGCTCTTTTATTCAGTTCGACTTCTTGTTCGGAAGGAGTTATTGGCTTTTTTGTCAGGTTTTTTAGTCTTTGATCATTTTTAAAAGAATTTTTAACTAACCTATCCTCCAGGGAATGAAAACTAATAATAGAAATAATGCCGCCCGGCAAAAGCCATTCAGGGACAACTTGCAAAAATTTTTCTAATACGTCAATTTCGTTATTAACGGCAATTCTTAGTGCTTGAAATGTTCTTGTTGCTGGGTGTATTTTTTTATATCTTTGTTTTGGTGGGAAGCAGCCGGCAATAGAATAAGCTAACTCTTTTGTCCCAGAATATTTACCATTTTCATTCAAATGCATTTTTATTTTCCTAGCAATCTTTCTTGATAATCTCTCATCTCCATATTTATAAATTAGGTTAGCTAGATCTTTTTCATTTAAAAACTCAATTAATTTCTCTGCATCAAACTCAAGAGAAGGATTCATGCGCATATCAAGAGGCCCATCTTTTTGGAAACTAAATCCTCTTTTAGGCTCATCAATTTGGTTACTATTTACTCCAAGATCTGCAATCACAAAAGAAACTTTTTCTTTTGGTACAAAATCCGCAAAATTTGAAGCCTTTATATTAATCCTATCTTTAAATTCATAAAGTTTTTTTGATGCTGATTTTCTCGCAAATGGATCTTGATCAAGCCCTATTATATTTAAATCCGAATATTTTCTCAATAAATGATAAGAGTGTCCGCCTCCGCCTAAAGTTGCGTCTATTCCTTTAAGTTGGTTGTTATTTATTAATGGGTAATGCTCTAATGAAGCCATAATCTCATCTGTCATGACTGATTTATGATTGAAAAAAGATGAATCAGATAGGTCAGTTTGCATAACTTTCGACTAAGATTTATTTAGAAGTTAAATTTCGAATGGCTCAGCTAGAGACTAGAACAGAACCAATGGTGGTTAATTTTGGCCCTCACCACCCCTCAATGCATGGGGTTTTAAGGTTAGTTGTAACTCTTGATGGTGAGAATGTCATTGATTGTGAGCCAGTAATTGGATATTTACATAGGGGAATGGAAAAAATAGCTGAAAATAGGACAAATGTAATGTATGTCCCTTATGTAAGCAGAATGGATTATGCAGCAGGAATGTTTTATGAAGCTATTGTAGTAAATGCTCCTGAAAGATTAGCTAATATTTCAGTTCCTAAAAGAGCTAGTTACATCAGAGTTTTAATGCTGGAACTTAATCGTATTGCTAATCATCTTTTATGGCTTGGTCCCTTTTTGGCAGACGTAGGAGCTCAAACTCCATTTTTCTATATTTTTAGAGAAAGAGAAATGATTTATGATCTTTGGGAAGCTGCTACTGGACAAAGGCTAATAAATAATAATTTCTTTAGGATAGGGGGTGTCGCATGTGATCTTCCATATGGATGGTTAGAAAAATGTATAGACTTTTGCGATTGGTTCGGTCCTAAGATAGATGAATACGAAAAACTAATCACGAATAATCCAATTTTTAAAAAAAGAATTGAAGGTCTCGGAACAATACAAAGAGATCAGGCAATTAATTGGTCTTTGTCTGGGCCAATGCTTAGAGCTTCAGGAGTGTCCTGGGATTTAAGGAAAGTTGATAGTTATGAATGTTATGACGATTTTGATTGGCAAATTGCTTCAGAAAAAGAGGGAGATTGTTATGCAAGATATCGAGTAAGAGTTGAAGAGATGAGACAATCACTAAGCATAATTCGCCAAGCCTGCAAAATGATTCCAGGAGGTCCAACAGAAAATTTAGAAGCCCAAAGAATGGCGACTGAAGATAAGAAGAGTGAAATATTTGGTATTGACTATCAATATGTAGCTAAGAAGGTTGCTCCAACTTTTAAAATTCCTAACGGAGAACTGTATACAAGATTAGAGTCCGGGAAAGGAGAAATAGGTGTATTTATTCAAGGAAATAATGAAGTTACCCCGTGGAGATTTAAAATCAGAGCAGCTGATTTAAATAATCTGCAAATTTTACCTCATATTCTTAAAGGTGCCAAAATCGCTGATATTATGGCAATCCTTGGTTCAATAGATGTCATTATGGGATCTGTTGATAGATAAGTTCTTTAAATGAAACCCGCTGATTGGTTAATTTTGCAGAAGAAGGTAAGATTTGGTGATTGTGATTCTGCAGGTGTAATTCATTTTCATAACTTATTAAAATGGTCGCATGAAGCTTGGGAAGAAAGTATTGAAATTTATGGGATTCCTTCTCAAGATATTTTTCCAGATTTTTCTATACGTAAAAGTCAAATTATTTTTCCCATAGTAAATTGTGAAGCAAACTTTCTAGCGCCTATAAAAATTGGAGATTTCTTAAAAGTAAAAATTGCCCCTCAAAAAATAAATAATCATTTGTTCCAAGTAAATAGCTTTTTTATAAAAAGTGGAAATAAAGTAGCCGAAGGTAAAATTATACATTGTTCTTTAGATGTTGATTCAAGAAATAAAATAGAACTTCCAGATCAGTTAGAAAGATGGATAGAGGCTTCAAATGTAAGTACAAATTTAAAAGAATGCTAATTATTATTTCTTAAATTTATAATTTATTTTTTCTGTACTGGTATTTTTGTTTTTAACAATCCACTTTTCAGGCTTTTCATGTTTAGGCCAACTTTGTGAAAATTTTTTTAATAAATTTAAAGAAATTTCAATATTTTTATTATTTGTAAGTTCTTTAAATTCAACAATTACTTTAATTTTATTTCCCCATAATTTGTTAAATACTTTTAAAATATCAAATTTATTAATTGGGATATTTTCTTTCATAATGAAATCATTTAATCTAGATTCAATTACATCTGGGTAAACGATTTCTCCTCCTGAATTAAAAGCGTTATCACTTCTTCCAAGAAAGTTTAAATATAAAGAATTATTGATTTGATTAATTTCACCTAAATCACCGGTTTGCCACCACCCATTTTTATTTTTGAAGTTTTTAGTTTTTAAAGAGTCTATTATTTCAATTCCAATTCTGGCTGATTTTATCTCGATTAATCCTTGTGCGTTAATTCTTATTTCTGTATCAGGTAGTATTTCTCCAACATTTTTAAAACCCATTAAGAATTCTTTTGGTTTTAAACTCGTAACCATTGCTGCTGTTTCAGTTGAGCCGTAACAAGGTGCTAATTTTATTTTTTCTTGTATACATTGTTCTGCAGTTTCTTCTGAGATTGAAGCTCCACCCACCCAAATTAGATCAAAAATTTTTAGCCAACTAATTCCATCTTTTTGAGCTAAAAGTCTTTGTAATTGGGTAGGTACTAATGACGTAATCAAGTGTTTTTTGTTTTTTTTAGATTTAATTGTAAAAAGTAAAAGTTCTCGGGTTTTTTTTATCAAATTCGGAGAAATATTAATACAATCACATCCCCAAGTTTGACTTCTAAAAATTGGCATTAATCCACTTATATGGTTCAGGGGTAAAGTATTTAAAATTAAGCAGTTTTGCAATACAAATCCTTGCTCTTTTAGCCATTCACCTGATGTAGCTGCAGATAATTTAAGATTATCTAAATGGTGCAAACATTGTCTCGGTTTTCCAGAACTACCACTACTGTTTAAGATGATTGCTGGCCCATTTTCTTTAATTGAATCTAATACATCTTTGTCTTCATAAAATTTGTTTTTTACATAAATAATTTTATTCTCTCTAATGTTTTCAATGATTTTCTCTACAGATTGAGTTTCGTTATTTTCAACTTCAATAGTATGAATTTTATTTTTCATAGTAGATCCCATATCTTTTTTGCTTCATTTAAAAATAGAAAAGAATTAGGGAATTTATTCATTGCTAAACCAGGAACTTTTGGAGTTGGTCCTTGTAATTGGAGAGACGATAAATGATAAAGCCATCTCTTCCCTATACCAGTTTCAAATGAGGTACTTATAGATATTAAAGCTTTTTTATTTTCTAATTCTCTTAAAAGCTTAACTGGATTATTTTCTTGAGAAGGCCGTCGAATTTGCCACCCTTTCCACTTATCAATCAAAGTTGGAAATTTTAAAAGTGATTCGTCTAAGGCTATAGGGATTTTTTTGTTGAGTTCTGTAAGGCCATCAATATCATCAACACAGAGAGGTTGTTCTAACCAATCTATATTTTTGTTATCCTTCAAAATATCAGCCCATCTATTAGCTATCTCTCTTCCCCAAGAACCATTAGCATCTATTCTTAACTTAATATTATTGCCTATTTGGCTTAGAATTTCTTCTAAACTTGCTTCCTCCTCATGGTTATTTTTTATTGCTACTTTCCATTTTATAGTTACTGATTTTCCAATATTAGATTGTCTTTTTTTAATTTCATTTAGATCTGAAATTATATTTTCAGGATTTAATAGTATGGCTGTTTTATCAATTTCATCAAAGTAATAGTTTTCTTTAAAAATTATTTTTCCATTTATCTCAGCTAATGCAGAATTTATTGCAGATTGAATGCATGGGTGAAAAATATTTATTTGCTCAGATAAATTAAATACCTCTATATACTCAGGGATCATATCTAGTTGTTTCGCACACTTTTTTAAGTCTCCTTTATATAGCGGTGAAACTTCTCCAAACCCAATTTTTTTATCATTACTTGTTAATTTAATTATCCAACCCGATTTTGTAAGGTAAGTGGTTTTAGAATTATCTACTTTGGTGGATAACTTAAAGCTATAAGATTTTTTTTTAAATATTAAGTTCATTTATTCAGTAAGAAATTCAAAATTAATCCTGAGATTAAGCCAACTCCATTAAGAGTCTGAAATTTTATTGCGATGAATTTGCAATTTTTTATTGCAGAAGGTTTTTTATATGAAGATCCTAATAAATTTATAAGTCTTATAGCTTGAGGAAAACTAATCAAATAAAGGATACAAAATACTGGAATAAATCCAGTAATTATTGTGAAAAGTTGAAAAATATATATTGTAAAAATTATCCAAGGCACAAATTTAGAACCTTTTTTTGCCCCTAAACGAACTAAAGGTGAATTTTTCCCATGTTTTTTATCTTCAGAAATTTGATGAAAATGTGAACAAAATAATACAAGAGTTGTTGCCAAGGAAGGTCCTGAACCAAGTAATAAAGCAACTTTCCAGGGAATATCTTCTATGTAAATATTAGATGGATTTAACGCAATTAAGACCGCAGAATAAGCAAAAGGTCCAAATGCAAGCCAGCATAATGGCTCTCCTAAGCCTTGATAGCCAAATCTAAAAGGAGGTCCTTGATATAAATATCCTAAGAAGCAGCAAGTTGCCACCAAAATCAAAATGTTTATACTTGTTGATACGGAAATAATTGAAATTATTAATAAACCAAAAACTAAAGATGTATATGCAATAAATGAAATTATTTTTTTATTTTTTACAAGATTTACAATTGAATGGAATTTAAATTCATCGATTCCTGTTTCTGCGTCGAATAAATCATTAGTTAGATTTTCCCAAAGTAATATCAAAATTGCAGCTAAAGTAAATGCAATCAAATTATAAATTTTTACTTTTTCATATTGATTTAGAAAAAAAGCCCCTGTTATTAAAACCGGAAGTATGGCAACAGAATAAAGAGGCCATTTTATTGCTTGTTTCCATAATTTTTTTTTATATTCTTCCATTTTTAATTAACATACAAAATTAGATAATTATTTAATGTAGTTTATAAATTGAGTTACATTTTTTACTTTATTGCATGATTTTTAGTTATTTTCAATAAGTAATGAAAAATGATTTAAACTTAACAGATTTTTTAAAAGATGTATTTTCCTCTTTCGATAATAAAGTGGAAAATTCTGGATTAGTAAGTATTTGTCTTGAGATTCCTTGTATTGATTTATTTCAAGTATATGAATTATTTATAAAAAAATATTCTTTTTCTTCATTTTGGGAGGAATCAGATGGCATTTCATATATTGCTTTTGAAAAATGTAAATATGTTACTTTGGATGGTCCAAAAAGATTTGAATTAGCAAAAGAGTTTAATTCTGAGAATTTTAAAAATTTAATTAACTTAACTAATGAATCTCATAATTCTGCACTTTCAAAAATTATTTATTTATTTTCTTTTTCTGAAAATTTGAATAATAAGAATTTATCTTCAGATATCCCAAGTTTGGAAGCTATATTACCAAAAATATTAATTATTAAAAGTAATAAGAATTGCTGGTTAAGAATCAATGGTCATGTTGAAGATAAATCATCATTAAGAACATTAATTGAAGAAATATGGACAATAAGAAATCAAGTTATTAATTCTGGCTCAGAATTAATAAAATTATCTGGCTTAAAAACTAGTTTTGATTTATCTATTATTGATGATTTCTTACACTCCTTTGAAACTTCTAATGCAAATTTGAAAAAAGTAGTAAATAAAGGAATTCAATTAGTAGATAAAGGTATCCTTGAAAAGATAGTTTTAGCAGATAGGATTAAAATAAAACTTAAAAATAAATTAGATTTAGTAGAAATTTTAAAAAGATTAAAAAAGAATCAACCAAATACATGCAGATACGTTTGGAAAAGGAATAGTAAGGATATTTTGTTTGGAGCATCTCCAGAAAAATTATTTTCCTTTACTAAACCTAATTTAACGTTGGAGGCACTTGCTGGCACTATCTCCACTAATTCAAATTTTAAGAAACTTCTTAAAAGTAATAAAGACTTAAAAGAACATAATTATGTAATACAGTATTTGATTAAATGTTTAGAAGTTTCAAAAATAAAAAACTTTAAAAAAAGTGATATAAAGGTAAATTCATTTGGAGATATTTCTCATTTGCAGACACTCATTTTCTCTAAAGTTGAAAATATATGTCCCTTTGAATTGCTTAAAAAATTACATCCATCTCCTGCTGTTTGTGGATATCCAAAAAATGCTGCATTGGATTGGATAAACACTCTTGAGTCTTTTCCTAGAGGAAATTATGCTTCTCCAATGGGTTGGGTTGATGCATCAGGAAATGCTTCATTTCTTTTAGCAATAAGAGGAGCTAGGTATATTGAAGACAATATTGAATTTACTGCCGGTTCAGGTATAGTTTCAGACTCTGTTTTAGAGAAAGAAATAGAAGAGATTAAATTAAAATTTGAATCTATAGTAAAACAAATATTTTTCGCTAAAAATCCTAGATAATTTCCAGTAATTTTTCAATAACTTCCTCTGAAACATTCTTATTGGATAAATTTTCTATTTCTCTTAAACCTGTTGGACTGGTTACATTAATCTCGCTAAGCATTCCATTTATTACATCAATACCTACAAAAAATAAACCCTCATCTTTGAAGTGTTGACACAATTCTGAGCAGATACTTTTTTCTTTTTCTGTTAATAATGTTGGTTCAGCCTTTCCTCCCATCGCTAAATTACTCCTAAAATCTCCTCCTTGAGGAATCCTATTTATTGATCCAATTGCTTCACCGTTTACGATAATTATTCTTTTATCACCATCTATGACTTCAGGAATAAATTTTTGCATCATAACGGGTAATTCTTCTTGAGAAGTAATTAATTCAATGATTGATTTAATACCAGGAGAATTTTTATTTATCCTTATAACACCTTGTCCACCTTTTCCTCCAAGAGGTTTTATGACTACTTCATTATTTATATTTGCAAAATTAATAAGATCTTTTACCTTACTCGCAACTATTGTAGGTGCCATTAAGTGGCTGTATCTCAAAGCACCTAGCTTTTCATTCCATGCTCTTAACGATGAGGGTTTGTTGATTACTTTTACTCCTTTTCTTTCGGCAACTTCTAAAAGGTGGGTTGCATATAAATAAGCCTCATCTACAGGAGGATCTTTTCTCATCCAAATGCAATTAAATTCGGCGAGAGGTATGCAATCATTATCTTTGAAAGAAATCCACGGATTTACTTCAACTTTTACGGAAGATGCCCATACTTCATCACCTCTAGCTTCAAGGTCTTGAGGAGTACAACTCCAAATTTCAATATTTTTTTTTGATGATGCTTGCATTAAAGCAGCAGATGAATCTTTTAAAGGATTTATATTTTTTATTGGATCTATTACGAATAGAAATTTCATAAGATCTAGTTTAATAATGCGTCTAATTTATTTTCATTTTCTAATGTGTAGAGATCATCGCAGCCTCCGATACCCTCATTATCTATAAATATTTGTGGCAATGTTCTTCTACCATCAGCTCTTTCAATCATCAATGCTCTGGCATCTTCGTCGCCATCTATTTTATATTCTGTAAAATTTACATTTTTTTTCTTGAGTAGTGATTTCGCTCGAATACAGAATGGGCAATATTGCCAAGTATAAATTTCAACTTTAGACATTTTTTAAAATAACACTTAGTTTATACTATTAAACAAAAGTGCTTGTTAGATTATAAATAACGATTAAATTCTATTTTGATAGATATTACAGATTTCAAAAAAGATCTTTCGGAACTAACAGAGCGCCTGGGTAATGCTCAGGATTGTCTTTGACGTTCCAAGATTAAAAGCGAAAAGGAAAGAGTTAGAGCAAATTTCTGCTCAGCCTGAATTTTGGGAAAATCAAGAAGCAGCTAAAAAGCAAATGCTAATCCTTGATGATGTCAAAGCACAACTCGAATTGTTAGATAAATGGAAAACTTTTATTTCTGATGCCAATGCCTCTCTCGAACTTTATTCTTTAGAACCAGAAGAGGAAATGATTTTGGAATCCCAGCATGGATTAAAGAAATTAAGAGATAATTTAGATAAATGGGAATTTGAAAGATTGTTATGTGGTGAATACGATAAGGAAGGAGCAGTAGTTTCTATTAATGCAGGAGCGGGTGGAACAGATGCGCAGGATTGGGTAGAAATATTATTGAGAATGTATTCAAGATGGGCTGATAATAATCAAATGAGCCTTATTATCAATGAATTATCTCAAGGAGAAGAAGCAGGTATTAAAAGTGTAACGTTTGAAATTGATGGAAAATATGCATACGGCTATCTGCAACATGAAAAAGGAACTCATAGATTAGTAAGAATTTCTCCTTTTAATGCTAACGGCAAAAGACAAACCAGCTTTGCTGGGGTAGAGGTTATGCCAAAATTAGATGATAATATTTCACTTGATATACCTGAAAAAGATTTAGAAATTACAACGAGTAGATCCGGTGGAGCGGGAGGACAAAATGTTAATAAAGTAGAAACAGCAGTAAGAATTGTTCATTTGCCCTCAGGGATTTCAGTAAGATGCACCCAAGAAAGATCTCAATTACAAAATAAAGAAAAAGCTATGTTACTTCTAAAGTCTAAACTATTAGTGATTGCTAAAGAACAACGAGCTGCAGAAGTCGCTGATATTAAAGGTGATATTGTGGAAGCTGCATGGGGCAATCAAATAAGAAATTATGTTTTCCATCCCTATCAAATGGTAAAAGATCTTAGGACTATGCAGGAGACTAACGAGTTAGATAGTGTTTTAGATGGTGGACTTGAACCATTCATACATGAATTATTACGTATGAATATTTCTTCTAACGAATCTATTGAATAACTAATGGAAAATAAAAACGAAATTTTAGAAAAAAAAGTTGCTCCTCCAAGCTTTATAAAGCTTGCTATGAGAAATATGGTAAGGAAAGGTTCAAAGAGTATTTCTCATTTTTCAATAACCTTCCTAGTTTTAATTGGGATATTAATACTTGTGGCCACTATAGGTAAGCCCAATATTCCTGTTTAAGAATTTATGAAAGAAAAAATTATTTCTAAAATAAATTTAGATTTGGTTTTTCAATGTAATGATTTTTCTCAATTCTCAAATCAGTTAAAAGATACTAAAAATAAGCTTATTTTTGAATCTATTTTTTGGGAGAAAGTTTTTTTATCTTGGATAAATACAATATTAAAAAAAGAAGATTATGAATTGCCAAATTATATTTTTGAAAAAAAATATTTTTCATTAGGCTTACAGATAATATCTAATCAAGAAATTGCTTCTTTGAATAAGAAGTGGATGAAAAAAAATGGACCAACTGATGTTCTATCTTTTCCAATTATTTCTGATGAATCTTTAAATAATTTAGATCACATAGAGTTGGGAGATATATTTATATCATTAGATATGGCACTTGAGCAATCTTATGAATATAAACATTCAATCTATAAAGAGATGGTCTGGTTGGCTAGTCATGGATTTTTACATCTTTTGGGATGGGAACATAATAATGAGCATGATTTAGAAAATATGTTAAATTTTCAAGAATATTTAATTACGCGATTAGATTAAAAATCAATGGGAAAAAAAATAAACTATTTAGAAAATAGAAAAGAGTCATACAAAACTTCTAGTCATTTACTTATAAGTTTTAAGTATGCTTTCAGTGGAATTAGTTACGTATTAAAAACTTCAAGAAATTTTAAAATTCAATTAATCTTTGCAGTTACAAGTTTAATAATTGGTTTTTTACTCAAAATTAGTCAGAGTAATTATGTAATATTGATTGCAACAATTATGTCTGTTTTAATATTAGAAATATTAAACACATCTATTGAATCAATAGTTGATTTAGTAGTAAAAAAAGAATTTAGTAGTTTGGCTAAAATTTCAAAAGATACTTCTGCAGGAGCAGTATTATTAGCTTCCATTAATTCTGTTATTATTGCTTTATATATCTTTGTTCCTAAAATAAAGTTTTTATTTTAAATCAATATAAATATGTTTCTTGTTATTGATAATTACGATAGTTTTACTTATAACCTTGTTCAATATTTAGGAGAACTTTCAGTTGAGCATGAAATAACTAAAGAATTAATAGTTAAGAGAAATGATGAAATTACTTTAGAAGAAATTATCAAACTAAATCCTAGTGGCATACTATTATCTCCAGGTCCAGGTAATCCAGATCAATCTGGAATTTGTCTGCCAATACTAAAAAAATTATCTAAAAATATTCCGACATTGGGAGTTTGTTTAGGTCATCAAGCTTTGGCTCAAGCTTTTGGAGGTAAGGTAATAGTTGGTAAAGAACTTATGCATGGTAAGACATCCAAAATATTTCATAATCAAAAAGGATTGTTTAAAGATATCGAGACTCCATTTGTGGCGACTAGATATCATAGTCTTATAGTTGATTCAAGTTCTTTACCATCTTGTTTCGATATAACTGCGACTTTGGAAGACTCAACTATTATGGCTATCTCTCACAAAGAATATAAACATTTACATGGGGTACAGTTTCATCCTGAAAGTGTGTTGACGCAATTTGGTCATAAATTAATTAGTAATTTTCTAAAAATGGCTGAACAAAAGTAAAATAAAGAAAAATTAATATTATGGTTTTTCAAATTAAAAACTTTTTATTTTTGATATTATTCACCTCCTTTCTACCTGCCTCATTAATGGCAAGGAATTTGGCAATAAAAAGTTTGGGACATAGTAGTTTTTTAATTAATAGTGCAGATAAATCTATTCTTATAAATCCCTTTAAAGCAATAGGTTGTGCAATTAATTTAAAGGAGCCAAAAGAAGTTAACGTAGATTTTATTTTAGCTAGTTCTAGGCTTCCAGATGAAGGACATAACCCTAATGATCAATTAATGTTTGTTGATCCAGGAATCTATCAATTTGAGGATATTTTAATAAATGGAATTTCTGTACCACATGACAGAGTAGATGGAAGAAGATTTGGGATGGCAACAGTTTGGAGTTGGGAGCAGAATGATCTTAAAATTGTTCATATGGGAGGAGCTGCTGGTGATATTGATATAAATAGTCAAATTATTTTGTCTCGTCCAGATATCTTATTTATTTCAATTGGAGGAGGAATAAAATCTTACAATGGTAAAGAAGCCTCAAGAATAGTGAAGATCTTAAAACCTAATGTAGTTATTCCTGTTCACTTTGAACGTGGCAAACAAACTAATAAAGAATGTGATTTCTCAAATGCTGATTTATTTATCGAAAATATGCAAGATTATAAAGTAAAATATGTTGGAAAAAATTTTCAAATAAAACCTAAAAGAATCGATCAAAATATAATTTATATTTTCAGTAATTAATCTATTAAATCTAAGATCTTGTAATTTTCCCAGAAAAAAATCATTTGTTCTTTAGTTCCAATACTAACCCTTATTGAATTTCCAATATCTTTTTTGTTTTCCATACTTCTAATAAGAATACCTTTTTCTCTCATCTGTTGTATTAAGATTTTAGGATCTTTTTTTGGCCAAATTAAGAAATAATTCCCTCCACTAAAGTGAGTTCTGATTTTTGTTGATTTAAATTTGTTTAAAATCCATTCCCTCGCCTTTTTTACTTCTAAAACATAATTATCAATATATGTTATATCTTTAAGTGCTGCTAATGCTGCTGTTATAGCAAAGCTATTTACATCATATGGTCCTGTAACTTTATTAATGTACTGAATTAAACTTTTATTACCAAAAGTAAAACCTATTCTTAAACCAGCTAAACCTGCAGTTTTTGAAAGAGATTGGATTATTAGTATATTTTTATTTTTTTCAAAATCTATCGATTCAAGAAGACTATCTCCATTAAATTTTTCATATAGTTCATCAACTATTATTAATGAATCGTAATTGATATTAGCTAAGTTAATTATTTCTTGAGAGCTTAGAACCGTTCCTGTTGGATTATTTGGATTGCAAATAAATATTAACTTTGGATTATGATTTATTATTTTTTCCCTAAATTCTTCGATGGGGAATAGAAATTTTTCTCCAATGTAAGAACAACATATTTTTTTCATTCCTCGCATTTCTGCACAAGGAGAATAGTAACCAAAAGTTGGATTTGTGGTTAGAAATTTTTGATCTTTTTCTCCAAAGCAATTGAAAATTGCATTTATTGCTGCATCTGCTCCATTGAAAATCCCGATTTCATCATTACCAAATTTTCTTGAATCAAGATAGTTATCACATAAAAACTTTTTTAAAAAATTATATTCTGGATAAATTGAAATCTCATCTAATTTTATCGCTTGTAATGCCTCTAAAACCTTAGGACTCGGACCTAAAGTATTTTCATTAAAGTCTAAGCGGAGTAAATTTCTTCTATTTTCTAAAGGTGCAGAGTAAGACTGCATATTTATTATTTCTTCTCTTGGTTTTGGGAAAAGATTCTTTAATGGATCAAAATCATTCATTACATTCTTTCTAAAGTTTCAATTCCTAAAAGCTCTAAGCTTAATTTTAGTGTTTTTGCAGTTAGGTCACATAAATTAAGTCTAGAAATTCTTATATTTTTTTCTTCTTTGAGGATTGGAACTTGATCATAGAATCTATTAAAAGTCTGACATAGCTCGAACAGATAATTACATAATCTATTTGGCATTAAGTCTTTTTCAATTGAAATTATGACTTCATCGAACTTAAGTAATTTTCTGATAAGTTTCCACTCAGATTTATGTTCATAATTTATGTACTGAAAATCTTTAGAGTCATAAACAAAATCATTTTTTCTTTTAATTCCTGAAATTCTTACAAGTGTATATAGCAAATAAGGAGCTGTATTTCCATTAAGCGAAAGCATTTTATCAAAACTAAATTGATAATTAGTAATCCTATTTTGACTTAAATCTGCATACTTAACAGCTCCTAATCCAATAATTCTTGAAGTATTTGCAATAAACTCTTCGGTCTCGCAACGATTTTCATCTTCTAATCTTTTCAATAAATCTTCTTTTGCTCTCCTAACCGCTTCATTTAATAAATCTTTTAGACGTATTGTTTCACCTTCTCTTGTCTTTAGTTTTTTGCCATCAATTCCTTGAACTAACCCAAAAGGGACATGGTCTACTTGACACTTATCTGGGATCCATTTTGCTTTTTTTGCAACTTGAAAAACTCCAGCAAAATGATTTGCTTGTCCATGATCAGTTACATAAATAATTCTTGAAGCATTATCTCCATTAGGCGCTTTATTAAATCTGTATCTTATGGCTGCAAGATCCGTGGTGGCATAATTAAAACCGCCATCTTTTTTTTGAACAATTAGCGGTAAAGGTTTGCCTTCTTTATTAGTCATACCATCTAAAAAAACACATTTAGCTCCTTGATCTTCTGTGAGTATTTTTTTAAACTTTAAATCCTCAATAACTGACTTTAAAAATGGATTATAAAAAGATTCACCTCTTTCTTTTATTTTTATTTTTAAATTTTTGTAGATTTCATCAAATTCCTTTCTCGATTGATCACACAACAATTTCCAGACTTGGATTGATTTAATATCTCCGCTTTGTAACTTTACAACTTCTGCCCTAGATCTTTTTTGGAATTCAGATTCATTATCAAATCTTTTTTTTGAAGCTTTATAAAATTCAACTAAATTACTTATCTTGATCTTTCCTATTTCTTCTAGATCATTTGAATATAAATCTTTGAGCTGAGTAATAAGCATTCCAAATTGTGTTCCCCAATCACCAACATGATTGAGCCTTAATACTTGATAACCTCTTAACTCAAAAATTCTAGATATTGAGTCACCAATTATTGTTGATCTTAAATGCCCTACATGCATTTCTTTAGCAATATTAGGACTCGAAAAATCTACAATAACTTTATTAGACAAACCACTATCTAAATCTTTTTTAATTAGAGGTATGCCAGCCCTATGGCATTGAATATTTGATTTGATTTCATTTATTAGAACTTCATCTTTTAATTTTATATTTATAAATCCAGGTCCTGCTATTTCTAGACTCTTGCATAATTTTGATATGCTTTTATTTTTATTTAAAAGATAAACAAAATCATCAGAGATCTCTCTTGGTTTCTTTTTATAAATTTTAGATAAACTTAGACAAACATTACATTGATAATCACCAAACTCTTCTTTTGATGATTGTGTAACTAAATTTTTTCTAAGATTGTCGAATTCTCCTTTTTTATCATTTTTTTCAAGACTATCTAGAAGAGATTGTTCAAATTGTTTTGTTAATTCTTTAAAAATGATTAGCATTAATTATTCAATTATTTATCTATATAATTAATTAATATAACGCATACTTAAATCAATCCAATTACTTTTGGTAATTGAAGAACTTGTTGAAATCAAATCAATACCTTTTATTAGATATTTACTAATTTCTTTAGGGTTAATTCCAGAAACTTCTATTATCAAATTTTTATTGACTTCTTTTTTTAAGCTATTCATTGATAAATCTCTTAATTCTTGAACGTTTTTTCTGATTATTTCAGGGCTAAGTTCATCCAATAAGACACTATTTGCTCCTGCTAATACTGCTTCTTTTGCCTGTTCGATATTCTCAGCTTCAATTATGATATGAGTTGTAAAAGGCGAATTTTGTCGAATTTTTTTTACTGCATTATTAAGATTATCTGTCCATGCAATGTGATTTTCTTTTATCATAGCTGCATCGTATAATCCCATTCTATGATTCACTCCACCTCCGCATTTGAATGCATATTTTTCAAATATTCTTAAGCCAGGAGTTGTTTTCCTTGTATCTGCTAATTTTATATTTGTACCTTCTAACTTATTTACAAGATTCTTTGTATATGTTGATATCCCAGATAAATGCATTGCTATATTTAAGCCTATTCTTTCACTAGCTAGCAAACTTTTTGAAGGTCCATATATTTCAAGGAGTTTTTGATCTTTAACAAATTGATCTCCATCAGAGATATTAAATTTTGAACTGATTTTTAAATCAATTTTTTTAAAAATTTCTTTTATAATTTCGACACCACAAAATATACCACCTTCTTTTGCAATCCAATATGCATTACCATTCTCTTCTGTAATAGAAGGAATTGTAAGATCTCCCCTACCTATATCTTCATTGATCCAATTATCAATGATTTTACTTATTATTGGAGTATTTAAATCCACTAAACTAAAAAATAATTAATTAATAAAAAATTTTAAATTAAGTTAGAGAATCAACTATATATCACTATATAATTTAATTCAAATTTATTTACCAATACAAAACTTAGAAAAAATATTATCTAGCAGTTCCTCTGTTAATTCTTGACCAGTTATTTTAGACAAGTTTTGTATACCATCTCTCAGTTCTATTGATAACAAATCAAATGGCAATTTATTTTTAATTATTTCATCAGTATCATTTAGATTAGATAGGCAAGCAGACAAATTTGTTAGATGTCTTTCGTTTAAAAATATATTGATATTTTCAACTTGTTTTAATCCGCATTTTTTTATGATTGTGTCGATTAATAATCGTTCACCATCATTATTCTTAATGCTCATAAGAATTGTATTTTTTAACTCATTTGAATTAATATTTTTGCAATCAATTAAATCTTTTTTATTGCCCAAAATAGTAATTAATTTTTCTTTGGGGATTTCTTGTATTATTTTTTTGTCTTCTTCATTAAATCCTTCTTCAAGACTATAAATATAAATTATAAAATCTGACTCTTTAATTTTTCCAAAACTTTTTTTGATTCCAATACTTTCAATTTGTTCATGAGTTTCTCTTATGCCAGCAGTATCAATTATTTTCATTGGAATATCATTAATAGTCAAATTAACTTCAATAATATCTCTAGTTGTTCCAGGAATATTAGTTACGATTGCTTTCTCTTTTTTTGCAAGCAAATTTAGTAAAGAGCTTTTACCAACATTTGTTTTGCCTATAAGCGCAATAGATATTCCATTGTGAATATATGAATTTCTTTTTGCATTTTCTATTAGTAATTCTATTTTTTCTTTTACTTTTTTAATGTTTTTTAGATATTTGGTGTAATCAAAATCTGTGAAGTCTTCTTCAAAATCAACTCTCGCTTCGATTTCACAAAGTTGATTTATAAGGTCATTTTTAATATCATTAATTTTTTTCTTTATTTCCCCTTGAACCCCACTAAAAGCTAACTCTGCTGACATGGTATTGCTTGCATTAATTAATTGATTAATCGACTCGGCTTGAGTAAGGTCTATTTTCCCATTAAGAAAAGCTCTTTGACTAAATTCTCCTGGGTTTGCAAGTCTAACTCTAGAATCACTAGATAATAATCTTTTTAGAACTTTATTTACTAGGATAATTCCTCCATGGCAATGAAGTTCAACCACATCCTCTCCTGTAAAGCTATTTGGTGATTTCATCACTAAAATTAAAACTTCATCTATAAATTTATTTTCTTTATTTTCCTGAATAAAACCATGAAAAACTCTATGTGATTCCCATGCATGTTTGGATTTAGTTTGAACAATCTTTTTGCAAGAATTTATTGAGTCTTTCCCTGATACTCTTATTATCGCAACGCCTCCTTTCCCTATACTTATAGCTGAAGCAATTGCGGCTATCGTATCTTCTGTAGTAACTATCGAATCCATCTCTCGCTTTATTATGGATAATTAAGTAAAATTATCAAGAATTTAATTTTGAAATTTTCTTTCTGAATGAGATTTAAAAGAGATATTATCTATAAGAAAATTCTATCATTATTTTGGAAACAGAATGGAAGTCCTTTTTTTAACGCTAAAGGTTTAGCTATAGGGGTATTTAGTGGCTGCTTTCCTTTGTTTGGGTTTCAGACTTTAATAGGGGTATTTTTTGCGAAAATAGCCAAGGGAAATATTGTTCTAGCTGCAATTGGTACCTGGATCAGCAACCCTTTTACTTATATTCCACTTTATTATTTTAACTATAAAATCGGTTCGATTTTTTTAAATAATTCTTCTAATAAAATTCTTGAAAAAAGTTTAGTTATTGATGACTTATGGAAACAAGGTAGAATTTTTTCCCTAAAATTACTCTTAGGTTCCTCTTTTGTAGGTATTTTACTAGCTTTGATTTGCGGCAGTATTGTTTTCTTTATCTACAAGATAAAAAGTAAAAAATAGATTGATCTTGTTTTAAAATTAACTTTGTCCAACTCTGGCAATATCCAATACATCTGCCATTGATTTAATTTGTTCAATTGTTTTGTGAAGTTGATTATAACTTTCAAGACCTACACAAAGATTTATAATAGCTGGTTTACCATAAGCAGTTTTAACATTGGCATCGCTAACGTTTATCCCTTTATCAGATAACCGCATAAGAATATCTTTAAGAACTCCAACTCTGTCAATTACTTCTATCCGTAGCTGGATTGGAAACTTATTATCGCCAGTTTTATTATCTTGATTCCAACCGACAGGTAATCTTCTCTCTATTGGAATTGGTATTACATTTTCACAATCTTCTCTATGTATAGTTATCCCATGGTTGCCGAGCGAAACAGTTCCGATAATATCCTCGCCTGGGAGTGGGGTACAGCATTTACCTATTCTGTAATCAAGACCTTCTATCCCGGATATTGGCGATTTAGCTGCTCTATTAGATTGATTAGTGGATAAATTACTATTACTTTTAAGAGATTTTGCTATTTCAGAGTCAGAATCATTTTTTACATCTTCTGTCTGTAATTTTATTTCTTCTCTTAGTCTGTTTAATACTTGATGCAAAGTTAAACCACCAAAACCAAGAGAGGCAAGAAGGTCTTCAGTAGTTTTTAAATTGCATCGATTTGCAACTTTTTTCATGGCTTCACTAGAAAGTAATGATTCAAAACCATTTCTACCTACTTCTTTTTCAAGTAAATCTCTACCTCTTTTAATCGTTTCATCACGATGGCTTTTCTTATACCATTGGCGAATTCTATTTTTAGCAGTTGGCGTAACTACAAAGTTCAGCCAATCCAAGCTTGGAGTAGCATTATTACTTGTCAAAATTTCTATGAAGTCACCATTTTGAAGTGCTGTAGATAATGGAGAAAGCTTTTCATTAATTCTTATTCCATTACAGTGATTTCCAACTTCAGAATGAATTCTGTAGGCGAAATCTATCGCGGTAGATCCTTTCCTTAAACCAACAACATCTCCTTTTGGAGTGATCACAAATACTTCTTCATCAAATAAATCTTCTTTAATTGAAGCTAAATAATCATTATGATCCCTTTCATTACCTTCTTGTTGCCATTCTACTAATTGTCTTAGCCAATTAAATCTCTCGGCATTACCTTTAGCAGGAGAACCACCCTCTTTGTATTGCCAATGAGCGGCAATACCATATTCAGCAATTTGATGCATCGAAGTAGTTCTAATTTGAACTTCAATAGGTCGATGCCTTCCAATCACAGAAGTGTGTAAGGACTGATATCCATTGGGTTTTGGTAATCCTATATAGTCTTTAAATCTACCTGGAATTGGTTTGAAAGTATCATGAACAACTGCTAAAGCTCTATAACAACTATCTGAATTGTCCACGATAATTCTAAGGGCAGCAACATCATAAATCTCGTGAAAATGCTTTTGTTGTCTTTCCATTTTGCTCCAGATGCCATAAAGATGTTTTGGCCTTCCTGTTATTTCAAAATTTTTCAAACCTGCTGAAACCAAGTTTTCCTTCATAAGATTCAAAGTTACTTTTAATCTTTTTTCTCTATCACTTCTTTTAACAGCGATTTGATCTTTAAGATCTAGATATTCTTCAGGCTCTAGGAATTTAAAAGCTAAATCTTCTAATTCCCATTTAAATCTGTTTATTCCTAGTCGATTTGCTAATGGTGCATAAATCTCTCTTGTTTCTCTTGCTATTCTTAGTTTTTTTTCATCATTTAGCCATTCAATTGTTCTCATGTTATGAAGTCGATCTGCAAGTTTTACTAAGACAACTCTGATATCGCTGGCCATAGCCAAAAACATTTTCCTAAGATTTTCAGCTTGTGCTTCAGTCCTGTTGTTAAAGTGAATGCCGCCTAATTTTGTTACACCCTCTACAAGTATTTTTACCTCTAATCCAAAATTTGTTTCTATTTCGGATAAATCAATGCCAGTATCTTCAACTACATCATGTAAAAGGCCTGCAGCAATAACAGATGAACTAGCACCTATTTCTTTGAGGAGATTTGCAACAGCTACAGGGTGGATAATGTATGGCTCGCCGCTCGCGCGGAATTGTCCATCATGAGCTTTATAAGCAAGTTTAAAAGCCTTTACTATAAGGTTTTGATTCTCATTATTTACTTTATTTGGTTTTTCAAAATTATGAATATCTTTAAGAAGCCAATCGGGAATGTTTATTTGATAATTCAAAGATTCACTTTCATATTTTTTATTTTCAGGCAAAATAGTTTTGGAAACTTCAATTTCGTTTTTTTCTTTTGAATTTGCAGCTGCCTCGGACATTTTATATTGCTTTAGATATATTTTATTTAGGTCTAGAAAAATTTGCTATAAATCATGGAAAAAAATAAAGAAAAAATTATCGTAGTTAAAAATCTTACTGTTAAATATGGTCTAAAACAGCATCCTATTATCAAAAATTTTAATTTGGAAATAGATAGTGGAGATCATTTGGCCATAATAGGACCTTCTGGATGTGGAAAGACCACTTTTGCAAAAACATTAGTAAATATATTGCCTGAAAAGGCCACTTCTAAAGGGTATCTATCGATTTCTAGTGTAGATCCTAGGAAAATAGATAATAAAGATGCACAATTATTTAGAAGAAAGAATTTTGGATTTATTTATCAAGACTCTATAAAAAAACTTAATCCGCTAATGAGAGTTGGGGATCATTTATATGAATTATTTAAAACACATGATCAAACTAAATCATCTTTAGCTAATAAAAAATTAGTAAGAGAAGTTTTTCAAAAAGTAGGAATTGAAGAAAGTAGACTTGATTCTTTCCCACATCAATTTAGCGGTGGAATGAGACAGAGAGTTTCTATAGCAATGGCACTTGCTTTGAAACCTAAATTATTAATAGCTGATGAACCTACAACAAGCTTAGATACCAAAACAAGTTTTGAAATTATGCAAGAAATAATTCATCTATGTAATGAATTTGATACAACTTTAATTTTAATTAGTCATGATATTAATCTTGCAGCAAAGTGGTGTAAAAAAGTTGCAATAATTGAAAAGGGATCGATTGTTGAAAATGGGAATATATTAGATATTTTTCAATCACCAAAATCAGATATCGGGAAAAAGTTAGTAAATGCTTCAAAAATAGTATTAGAACCAAATACTAAAAATAATGCTAGAGATCAGGTCGTTCTAGAGGTAAATAACCTACGACATTGGTATAAATTAAATTCTTCAATTTTCATTAATAAATGGAATAAGGCTTTAAATGAAGTTAGTTTCAAGTTATATGAGAATGAGACACTTGGAATTGTTGGTTCTTCAGGCAGCGGTAAAAGTACATTATGTAGAGCTTTAATTGGACTTCTTAAAGTAAGAGGTGGTGAAATAAAAATTTATGATAAAAATTATGCATTGAAAAAAAATAAATCTTTTAAAAAGAACAATAATGTGCAAATAATTTTTCAAGATCCTTTTTCAAGTTTGAATCCGAAAATGACAATTAAAAATATTTTGGAAGATATATTTTTTATTCAAAAAATTTCAGACAAAAGAAAAATTGAAAAAGAAATAAAATTTATGTTAAGAAATTTAAATCTTCCCTTAAATAATAATTTTTTTAATTCTTATCCTAGCCAATTATCTGGTGGTCAATTGCAAAGGATTTCATTAGCCAGAGCGCTATTGTTGAAACCAAAAATTTTGATTTGTGATGAGAGCGTTAATATGTTGGATGCTTCAGTAAAAATAGAGATTCTTGAATTACTTAGAGTCTTGCAAGAAAAAATGAATTTAACGATTATCTTTATTACTCATGATTTAGGCATTGCTAAAAGATTTTGTGATAGATTGCTAGTTATGAATCACGGAAAGATAGTTGATGAAGGAGAAAGTTCAACAATATTTACAAAAACTCAAAACACGTATACAAAATCACTACTAAATTCCTCTTTAAATCTTATTTAACTTTAAGAACACTTAGTAATTTTTGAAAATCTAATGGTAATTCTGATTCAAATATCATTTCTTTACCATTTATTGGATGTATAAGTCCAAGCTTAATGGCGTGTAAAGCTTGGCCATCTAATTTACATGGTAGTTTTTTACATCTTCCATATAACGGATCACCCACAATTGGATGATTAATGTGAGCGCAATGTACTCTTATTTGATGCGTTCGCCCCGTATCTAGTTTGAAACTCATTAATGAGTAATTGCCAAATCTTTCTTCTAATTTCCAATAGGTACAGGCATACCTTCCTGAAGTTTCTTCAACTACTTTATATTTCAATCTATTTAATTTATCTCTGCCAATGTTTCCCACTATTTGGCCTTCTTTAGAATTGGGTGATCCATGAATTACTGCAATATATTCGCGTGATGCTATTTTTTCTTTAATTTGTTTCTGGAGATTTACTAATGCCTCTTGGCTTTTTGCAACCACCATACATCCGGAGGTATCTTTATCTAATCTGTGAACAATCCCAGGTCTTAGTTTCCCATTAATTCCAGGAAGATCTTTACAGTGAAAAAGTAATCCATTCACTAAAGTTCCAGATTTGTGTCCAGGGGCTGGATGAACAATTAGTCCTGATTGTTTATTAATTACTATGATGTGCTCGTCTTCAAAAAGGATATTTAAATCCATTTTTTCAGGTTTCAAATAAATAAGAGGTTCTGGAGGAGGCATCCATATTTGAATATTATCGCCATTTTTTAATGGGGTCTTTGCTTTCGCGGTCTTATAGTTTACAAGTACTAAACCTGAATTTATAAAATGTTGAATTCTTGCTCTACTTTGTTCTGGTCTTTTACTTACCAACCATCTGTCTAGCCTCATAGGAAGAGGTAGCTCATAAATAATTTCTATAAGCTCACCTTCTCCAATGCCGAAAGAATTTTGATTATTTAATTCCATATTGGGACTTCTAAAGCAATTTTACCCAGCATTTGATTTCTATAATCTTCCAATAACTTATGAGACATTCTCCTTGTATCGCCTGAGGTATGTTTTGAAGCTGCTTCGTCGATCCAAGCAGAAGGACTATTAAAGCCTTTGGTAATATCAACTCCATATCTATTAGATATTTTTTTAACTGAGATATTCGCATTCTTATCTTTGTTGAGAGTGGATATAATTTTGATAAAACCAATTGCGACACTCTCTATTTCATAAGCAGCTTCACCAATATCGTCACATAGTGCAAGATTAAGTGCTGATTTTTGATCTTCTAAATTTGGAGGTATAACACCAGGAGCATCTAGCAGATCTATACCACTTTCTAATTTTATCCATCTTAAGTTACGAGTCACGCCTGCTTTCCTAGCGCTATCTACAACTCTTTTTTTTGCAATTCTATTAATTAATGCTGATTTTCCTACGTTTGGAAAACCAAGTGTAAGGGCTCTAATTGGCCTAATTCGCATTCCTCTAGAGAGTCTTCTATCATCGATTGACGACCTAGAATCTTTGGCTGACTTACAAATTTCATTAATCCCTATTCCTCTTTTAGCATCACACCAAAGAGGATATTGATCTTTAGCATTAAACCATTTATTCCAACTATTGATTGTATTAGGGGAGATCATGTCTGATCTGTTAATAACAAGAATATGTTTTTTATTATTTATCCATTTATTTAAGTGCGGATGTCCTGTTGACAAAGGAATTCGTGCATCTCGAACTTCTATAACTAAATCTACTTTATTGATAACTTCAGATAATTTCTTTTCTGCTTTTGCGATATGGCCTGGGTACCATTGGATTTTGGGTATGTCCACTTCAATAAATCAAATAAAATTTTGTATTCCTTTTAGTTTTTATAAGTTTCAAAAGCATTTACTTCTAAAGTTTAGTATAAATTTAATGACTAAAAAATTTTTATAATCGTTAATTCTTAAAATTTATTAAGGCATAGGTAACAGTAACTACTTTTTAACCCAATAAGCCCAAATTAACGTTAGGGTCTTGAGATTATAAATATAGCTTGTTTAATGTCAAAATTATCTCTTTCCAGTCTTGATAAGACACATTTAGAAGGAAAAAAAGTTCTTGTAAGAGTAGATTTTAATGTTCCATTAAATGAAGATGGTCAAATAACCGACGATACTCGTATTCGTGCAGCTATCCCAACTGTTGAGTATCTTATTAATCAATCTGCAAAAGTTATTTTAGCTGCTCATTTTGGTAGACCAAAGGGTCAGGTTAATGAAAAAATGAGACTAACTCCAGTAGCAGCAAGATTAAGTGAATTGTTAGGGCAAAATGTTGCTCTTACAAACAGTTGTATTGGTGATGAAGCAGTTGCGCAATCAAATAACTTATCTAATGGAGGTGTTCTTTTACTTGAAAATGTTCGTTTTTTTGGTGAAGAGGAAAAGAACGACCTGGAGTTTGCTAAAAAATTAGCATCACATGCAGATATGTATGTAAATGATGCTTTTGGTGCTGCTCATAGAGCGCATGCTTCAACTCAGGGTGTTACAAATTATTTAAGTCCCTCAGTAGCTGGATTCCTTTTAGAAAAAGAATTGAAATATCTACAAGGAGCTGTAGATTCCCCAAAGCGTCCATTGGCAGCAATAGTTGGAGGATCAAAGGTTAGTAGCAAAATAGGAGTACTTGATTCTTTACTAGATAAGTGTGACAAAATCATGATTGGTGGAGGTATGATTTTCACTTTTTATAAAGCTAGAGGTCTAGATGTCGGAAAGAGCCTTGTAGAAGAAGATAAACTCGATCTTGCTAAAGATTTAGAAGCAAAAGCAAAAGCAAAAGGAGTAGAATTATTATTACCCACTGATGTTGTTTTAGCTGATGAATTTTCTCCTGACGCTAATAGTAAAATATCTCAAATTGATGCAATTAGTGGGAATTGGATGGGTCTAGATATTGGTCCAGATTCCATTAAAGTTTTTCAGAATGCTCTTGCAGAATGTAAGACAATTATCTGGAATGGTCCAATGGGAGTTTTTGAATTTGATAAATTTGCAGACGGTACAAATGCAATAGCTACGACTCTTGCGGACTTAAGTGCTTTTTCTGAAGTTTGTACAATAATTGGTGGTGGAGATTCAGTCGCAGCAGTTGAAAAAGCAGGATTAGCTGAGAAAATGTCTCATATATCTACTGGAGGTGGGGCTAGTTTGGAACTTTTAGAAGGTAAAACTTTACCAGGTGTGGCTGCGTTAAACGACGCTTAGGCTATATCTTATCAACAATATTAATGCTCTTTGTGAAAGTAATCATTCCTTCGGGATGAGCTATGATTCCTGACCATATTTGTATCCCTGGTTTTGAAGGGGCTCTTGTTATTTTAAAAATCCCTCCAGACGCCAATGGCTCCAATAATATTTCTTGTTCAAACAATGAATTAACTTGATGAGGTTTTATAGCTCCAGCAATAATTACTTCTTCAAGAGGCTTATTTAGAATTATATCGATATCGTATTTTGAACCAGTAAGAACTCTATCAGGTATTTTAAAACTAATATCTATTTTTTTATTATCGTTTCTTATTGTGGTGAATAAATTTTTGATAATCCCTTCATCTATTTTCCCATTTACGATTGAAAATAAATAATCAAATTTGGATTCAAGTATATAGATTTCTCCATTAACTATTTTTTCCCCAGAAACTTTTATTCGTAAAATATCCTCATCTGGAATATCAGATTTTAATCTTTTGATCTTCCATTTGCTGTTAGGGAAATCATTAATAATCTTTGAAAATTGTTTTGGTATATTTTGGCTTTCTACATTTCTAAAATTTTTTTTAATGAATTCTAAATCTCTTGCATTTAAGGAGTTTTCTAGATTTCTTATAAAATTAACTTTCAAAGTTTGCGTTGTTGCTGAACAGGGAATAATAAGATAAACAAATAAGTAGAGAAGAAATCTTATATTTTTGAATAAGTTTAAATTAAACATATTAATCATTGGTTATTTTATTCTACTATTTTAGGTTTTTATGTCTAAAAAAAATAATTTATTAGTTGCAGCCAGTGGGACAGGGGGGCATATTTTCCCAGCCTTAGCAGTTTCTAAAGAGGTGGAAGATGAATGGAATATTCATTGGTTGGGTGTTAGTCAAAGACTTGATGCAAATTTTATTCCTAAAAAATATAATTTGAGGAATTTGAATATAAAGACACCAAGAAAAAATATTTTTTTGTTTTATCAATATATAGAAATTTTAATGTCAACTTTTCAAATAATTAGGATCTTAAAAGAAAAAAAAATTAACTTAGTTTTTACTACTGGCGGTTATGTATCAGCACCTACTATTGTTGCTTCAAAACTTCTCAGGATACCTATCATTATTCATGAATCAAATGTAATTCCAGGAATGGTCACGAAATATTTTGGTTTTTTATGTAACTATGTTCTTTTAGGATTTAAAGAAACAAATGCTTATTTAAAAAATTGTAAAACTATTTTCACTGGAACACCTTTAAGAGAGCAATTCTATAAATTTAATTTTTTGCCAGAATGGGTTCCAAAAGGAAATGGACCGCTTTTGATTGTTATGGGAGGTAGTCAAGGAGCAAAAGCTATAAATCAAATTCTTTATGAATCTCTAGAATTTTTAATAAAAAAACAGTTTCGGATAGTTCATATTGTTGGCGAATCTAATCAACTACCTTTTCATGTAAAAAACTCCAAAAATTATATTCAAAAGAAATTTACTAATGAAATAGCAGCTTTAATTCAAAACTGTGATCTTGTAATATCGAGATCTGGTTCAGGAATAATCAATGAACTAATGGAAGCTGAAAAACCTTCTATTTTAATTCCATATCCAGATTCTAAATATAATCATCAGGAGAAAAATGCCATGATTCTTGCTGAAAGTGGAGGCTCAGTTTTAATCAATCAGAATAAAATGTCTAAAGAAGTTTTCGAAGAAACTCTAGAAAGAATTTTTAATATAAAATCAAAAAAGGGAAAAAATCATTATGAAATATTAGATCTCATGAAGAAGAACATGGAAAATAATAATAAAATTAAATCTAAAAATGAGATTAAAAAGTATATTAATTATTTTTTAAAGGAATTCTGAATTTCTTTACATAAAAGAGTGTTATTCTTTTTATTCTGCAGACTTATTCTTGCCCACTTTTCGTCAAGAAATCTAAATGAAGTGCATTCTCTAAGCAATATTCCCTTATTTTCTAAGTATTTTATATTTGGCGACAAGGATGTTTCACTTTCTATTAAAAAAAAGTTGGTTGAAGAGTTATGAATTTTAAGGTTCTCTATTTTTAATAATTTTTCAAATACTCTCTTTTTTTCAATATTTATCCAGCTGTGAATCTGTTTTGTCCACTGTTCATAGAATTTCTTATTACTAAGTAGATCAATTCCTGCTTTAATAGCAAATGAATTTAAAGGCCAAGGATCTCTATTTATTTCCCATTGTTTAAGTTTTTTCGATGAGCCAATAACGTAACCTAATCTAAGACCAGGAATATTGAAGATTTTGGTCAAGCTTCTCAAGACTAATAAATTATCAAATCTTTTGGTTAATGGTATTAAAGATTCTTTGTCTCCATTAGGTGTTATCGATAAGAAAGCTTCATCGCAGATAACTAATTTATATTTTTTCACAACTTCCTCCAATGAATTCTTTTCCCATAATTGGCCGGTAGGGTTATGTGGATTTGTTATCCAAATAACATCACCTTTTGGATGAAGCGGAAATGATTGAGGAAAAATATCATTCCAGCTTTTTGGTAATTCACAATGTATAAAATTGCTGTTCCAACAATTTAAAGATCTTTCATAATCAACAAATGATGGAGAAGGAATACAACTTATTCCGAATTTGGATGCTTCATAACCTGCCCAGGTTATTAGTTCAGAAGCTCCATTTCCAGGCAATATATTGTCTGGATTTATCCCATGAAATTTGCCGATTATTTCTTTCAGATCACTCAAGTTTCTTTCTGGGTAATATCTAAAGCCAAGATTCTTAATTTCAGCATTTATTGAATCTATTAGTATTTGAGGGGGATCAAAGGGTACTAATGATGCACTTGCATCAATGATTTCGGAGGGTAATAAATTTAATTTTTTCGCAGTTGCATATACATTTCCACCGTGCTTCAAGTTTGATCCTTGCATGGCTAACGTTGAGTAATCATGAGGTTCATTATTCATTCTCTAATTTTATTCAACCCATTTTAAATCTGATCCAATTGCATCTTTTATACTAGATAATTGATGGTTATTGAGTTGCTTTATAATTCCCTCAAGTATATTTGGTACTAATTGTGGCCCCTTATATATCCATCCTGTATAAAGTTGAATTAATGATGCTCCAGAACATATTCTTTCCCAAGCTGACTCAGGACTATCTATTCCACCAACGCCAATTAAAATAATTTTTTTATCAATATTATGTATATGTTTTATTATTTGATTTGCTTTTTTTTGGAGAGGCCTTCCACTTAATCCGCCATTTTCTTGTGAGAGTAATAATCCAGTTTGCCTGATCTTTCTATTTTCAAGACCTAATCTATCAATGCTGGTGTTTGTAGCAATTATTCCATCAATGTTTTCCTCGATTATTAATTGGCAAATATCTTCAATATCTTTAAGGCCTAAATCTGGCGCAATTTTTACAAATAATGGTGGACAATTAGGTAAGTTTTTAATTTCTCTAAGAAGTTCTTTTAGAAGAATTGGATCTTGTAATTTTCTTAGTCCTTCAGTATTTGGAGAACTAACGTTTATTGCTGCGTAATCACAATATGGAATTAATAATTTTAGAGAAGTTAAATAATCATCTTTTGCTTGAGATAAATTTGTAATTTTTGACTTCCCGAAATTTATTCCTAAACAAATATTCTCCCTGTTTTTTTTAAACTCAATACCTTGTTCAAGAAAGTTTTTAACTAAATTTTCAGCACCATTATTATTAAAACCCATTCTATTTAATGCCGCCTCTTCTTCTGCTAATCTAAACAACCTTGGTTTGGGATTACCTTCTTGAGCAAAATTAGTTACTGTACCAAGTTCAGCAAATCCAAAGCCAAAATTTTTCCATATGTTTGCAGCATCTCCATTTTTGTCAAAACCCGCAGCTAAACCAATTGGATTACAAAAATTTATTCCACATATTTTCTGAGTTAACCTTTGGTCAGTTATAGAAAATTCTTCATTTAGATTTTTTAGGATATGTGAAACTAATGGCCAATTATATTTTCTTGAACTGAATGATAGAAGGTTAATAGATAAATTAGTTAAATATTCTGCATCGATTCCGGAGTCTTTTTTTAGTATAGGAGTAACCAAGTTTTTATAAAGATTTTTAAATATCCCCTTTTGTTCATTCATAAAAAATCAGGATTCTTTTTTTCTATTATCCAATATTTTTCACCTTTAGGAATCAATATCCAATTACGCCATTCAAAAGGTGAATATTGTTTTATCTTTAAGTGGTTTTCTTCCCCTAATAATTTAGTTATTTCTGGTGAACTTAACAAGTATTTTTTTTCTGCAAATTTTTGAATTAATTCATTTCTTGAAAATAATTCCTGAATTTGTGTAGGTGCACTTCTCTCAAAAAATTCTAATGAAGATTCAGACTCTTTTGAGTTAGTTTTAAGAGATATACCTTTGCTATAGTTGGTCGCGATTTTATCTACCCTATCATTTTGTTTGTCACCGCTATGGCCTTTAACATATTCCATTTCAAGACCATTAATTCTTAATTGATCAATTTTTTGCCATAAATCAAGATTTTGAACCGATTTTCCTGAGCTTGTTTTCCATCCATTTCTTTTCCAATTAATAATCCATTTTGTATACCCTTCTATGACATATTTACTATCAGTTCTTAATTTAAAGTTTTCTTTTAATTTATAGGTTTTTAATTTCTCAAGTGTTTTTATGGCAGCAGTGAGTTCCATTCTATTATTAGTAGTATTTTGTTCGGAACCACCTATTTCTAGTTCACTTTTGTCGTCAAAAATTATTAGACCACCCCAACCACCTGGACCGGGATTACCACTGCAGGCTCCGTCTGTTGCAGCTTCAATTGCAATACTATCAATATTCATAATTTTTGAAGCCGATATACAGTCTATCGGCTTAAAAAAATATTCTCTTACTTAAGTGTAACTTTACCGCCAGCTTCTTCAATCTCTTTCTTTAAAGATTCAGCATCTGCTTTAGCAATTCCTTCTTTTACTGTTTTTGGTGCAGATTCAACAAGTGCTTTTGCATCGCCAAGACCTAGACCAGTTGCATTTCTTACAACCTTAAGTACTTTGATTTTTGCAGCTGCATCAAAGCTTTCGAGAACTACATCAAATTCAGTTTTTTCTTCAGCAGCGCCACCATCTGCGTCACCGCCAGCTGCTCCTGGAGCTGCCATCACTACACCTGCAGAAGCTGCAGCAGATACACCAAAAGCCTCTTCAATTTGCTTTACAAGCTCAGATGCTTCTAAAAGTGATAGAGATTTTAATGATTCAAGAATTTCTTCAGTTTTTGCGGACATTTTCTTAAAAGTTGATTAGGGTTTGAATTTAAGATTCTGATTTTTCAGAATGTTGTTTAAGTGATCTAGCAAGTCCAGAAGGCACTTCATTAATAGAGATGGCAATTTTTGTTGCTACGCCATTTAGAGCGCCAGCAATTTTGGCCATTAATACTTCTTTAGATGGAAGACTTGCAATTTCTTTTATTTCAGAATCGCTAAGAAGTCTACCTTCAAATAAAGCTCCTTTGGTTTCGGATTTTTTGGTGTCTTTTTGAAAAGATTGGATAGCTTTTACTGCACCACCAACATCTTCTTTAATTAAGACAAAAGCATTTGTTCCGGACAGTAAAGATTCGAGATCGTTCCAATTACTATCTCCATCAATAGCTTTACGCATTAATGAATTTTTAGTAACTTTGCAGATGCCGTTAGTTGTTTGCAATCTAGATCGCAAATCTGACATCTCTTTGATAGTTAAACCTTTATAGTCAAGAACTACAGCCATTTCCGAATCGCTTAAAAGAGATTTAATCTCAGAAACGATTTGTTGCTTATTCTCTAGTGTTCGGCCCATTGATGTTTTTTGGATCGTAATTTAGGGAGAGCAGGAAATGCGGCAAAGTTCTTTTAAAGAGGCCGCTTTTATTAGATCCAAAAAGAAATAATTTAAGACGAGTCCTCGGTAGGAATTAAAAATTTAGAAGAACTAAATCAACCTACTTTCTTTGGCCGTATTATTGCACTTTAAATTATACTACAAAGCGTTAACCTTCAGGTTGGTAATCTTGTACGGCATTTATGTCTAATTGAACTGAAGGCCCCATTGTTGAAGTTACATAAAAAGTTTTCCAATACTTTCCTTTAGCTCCACTTGGTTTATTTTTATCAATTGATTCTTGTAAGGTTTTTAAGTTGTCTAATAGCGCCTCTTTTGTGAAACTTGCTTTTCCAAAGCGGACATGAACGATTCCAGCCTTATCTGCTCTAAATTCGAGCTTACCAGCTTTGAATTCTTTTATTGCATTAGCAATGTCATTAGTTACTGTCCCAGCTTTAGGATTAGGCATTAAACCTCTAGGTCCTAAAACTCTCCCTAATTTTGCAACCTTTGGCATCATATCTGGAGTTGCAATAAGTAGATCAAACTCCATATTTCCTTTGTTGATGCTTTCCACAAGATCTTCTTCGCCAAATAAATCTGCGCCAGCAACCTTAGCTTTCGATACATTCTCACCGCTTGTAATTACTGCAATTTTGATGCTTTGGCCAGTACCATGTGGTAATGCTACAGTGGTCCTTAATTGTTGATCAGTATATTTTGGATCAATACCTAAACGTATATGTGCTTCAATAGTTTCATCAAATTTTGCATTAGCATTTTCCTTGATAATACTAAGAGCTTCAAGTGGGGCGTAAATGCGATCTTCTATCTTTGTTGATAGAGCCGCCATTCTTTTAGATAGTTTTTTCATAATAATATTGGGTGCAAACGGTTATTAACTAACCTCCCCTAAATAGTGAGAAATTTTGTATTGAACTCAATCAGTGATAGAGACGCCCATATTACGAGCTGTACCCTCAATTACTTTCATTGCTGACTCAACACTAGAACAGTTTAGATCAGGGAGCTTAGTTTTGGCTATTTCCTCTAATTGAGCTTTACTTATATTTCCAACAGAGCCTTTTGCGGATTCACCTGAACCTTTCTCTATACCAGCTGCTTTTGTTATTAAGACGGCAGCAGGAGGTGTTTTTGTGATAAAAGTAAAGCTTCTATCTTCAAAAACAGAAATCTCGACTGGAATTACAAAACCTGCTTTATCTTGTGTCCTTGCGTTGTATTCTTTGCAAAATGCCATGATATTGACACCATGTTGTCCTAAAGCTGGCCCTACAGGAGGAGCAGGATTTGCTTTGCCTGCTTGTAGAGCAAGCTTGATAACTGCAACAATTTTTTTTGCCATTAGATTAGAGAATTTAAGCTGGAGTAGAAAATCATAATTTTACTCGATAAACAATAATAATTAGAAATTAATTTTGTTTATTGATTTGGGAGAACTCTAATTCTACAGGAGTCTCGCGCCCAAATATTGAAAGTAATGCTTTTAATTTATTTCTTTCACCGGAAACTTCTATAACTTCTCCCTGGAAATCCTTGAATGGACCGCTGGTTACAATGATTCTATCTTTTTCTTCAATATCTAACTTGATTACAGCTTTTTTCTCTGATGCGCGCTTAAAGATTCTATTAACTTCTTGTCTTGATAATGGTCGAGGTTTGATATGACCTCGCGATCTTCCACTGCCTCTACCGTCTTCAGCACCGACAAAGTTTATTACATTTGGAGTACTTTTAACAGCCATCATTGTATCTTCATCCAAAATCATTCTTACAAGGACATAACCTGGGAAAACTTTTTCTTCAGTAGTTTGTCTGCTTCCATCTTTTTTTAATTTAATTCCTGGAGTTTGGGGAATTTCAATTTCAATGATTCTATTATTAACACCTAAAGTTACTGATCTCTGTTCAAGAGTCGCTTTTACTTTTTTTTCACAGCTTGATGCTACTTGAACTGCATACCATCTTGCGATGCTTGTATTTGCTTTTGAAGAAGCAAGGTTTGTAGTTAATTCATTACTCATTTTTTTGGAAGCTTAATTAAGATCTTTATTAATGGAGATTCGGGAGAAAATTCAACCAAAAATTTGCGAGGCTGCCCATCCATAGAATCTGCTAACAGAAGCAATGGCTGCAGCAGAAAAAGATACCATAATTATAACTGCTACTGATTCGCTAAAAAGTTGTTGTTTGTTAGGCCACACGACAAGTTTAAGCTCATCATAGGTAGATCTAAAAAAATTAATCTTTTTTTTAGGCTCTTCAACTTCAGGAGAATCCTTTTTAAGAGGTTCTTTATTAGTAGTAGGACTTGTCACAAAATTTTTTTTTAAATTAAGCTTTATGCTTTAATTTTTATTTTAGCTTATTGATTTACTCCTCAGCTAGGTTTGAAAATGATCTCATTTTTTTTAGCAGGGTTAAGTTTAATTGTTATATTTTTTTTATTTTTGAAGTTATCCTCTAAAAGTTTTGCAGCCAAGGGATTTTCTATTTGTCTTCTGAGTTCCCTGCTTAGTGGTCTAGCACCATATTCAGGTTCGTAAGAATCGTTTGCAATTTTATTGATAACTTTTTTGTCTATATCGATATTTATTTTCTGCTCAAGTAGCAGGTTCTTTAAATCTTCTGTTTGTAGAATGATTATTTTTTGAAGTTCATCAATAGATAATGGATCAAACTTTACCACTTCGTCAATTCTATTTAAAAATTCTGGTCTAAAAATTGAAGATAATGCATTACTAATTGAATCATCTAGAGTTTGTTGATCTTTTTCTAACTTTCCCTCACTTTTAGAAATCTTTTGTGAATACTCCAGTATAGATTTACCAGCTAGGTTACTTGTCATAATGATTACCGTATTTTTGAAATTTACCGTCCTTCCTTGAGAGTCCGTTAATCTTCCTTCATCTAAGACTTGCAAAAGGATATTAAATACTTCTGCATGTGCTTTTTCTATCTCATCAAGAAGTATTACTGAATAGGGTTTACGTCTTACAGCTTCAGTTAATTGACCTCCCTCTTCATAACCAACATAACCTGGGGGAGCTCCTAATAGTCTTGCTACGGCATTTTTCTCCATATATTCACTCATGTCTAATCTTAAAAGTGCGTCTTCTTCATCAAATAAAGCTGTTGCAAGAGATTTTGCTAATTCTGTTTTACCAACACCAGTAGGACCCATAAATAAAAAAGATCCAATAGGTCTTTTAGGACTTTTCATACCAACTCGAGCTCTTCTAATTGCAGCAGAAACAGCTTCTATGGCTTTTTCTTGTCCAATAACTTTTTCACTTAGTTCTGTTTCTAGATTGACTAATTTCTTACGTTCATTTGAAACTACTTTAGAAATTGGAATACCTGTGATTTTTGATATAACATCAGCAATATCATCAGGTTCAACTTGATATTTAAAAGGAAAATTTCTATTTTTCTTGATTATATTAAAGTTCTCTTCAACTTTTTGTATGTCATTCTCTATTTCACTTAACTCTTCTTCAAGCTTTTCTAAATAATCTAGATCATTTTCAATTTCAAGATTTGATTTATCTTTAATTTGTTTGGTTAGCTTATCTTCTTCTTTCATCAAAAAAGATAATTGCTCCATTTCTTCACGTAAATTGTTCCAATTTTCCAAAAGAACGTTCAATTTTGCCTCTGATTGTAGTCTATTATTCAATAGTTTTTCTTGAGCTTCGATATTTTCTCCTTGTAAATTATTCAGTTTTTCATCAATAGTATTAAGTTTGTTTTCTTGTTGAAGAATGATTTGAGGCATATTATTAGAATCGATTTTCAACTGTGCAGCTGCTTCATCAATTAAATCTATTGCACTATCAGGGAGACATTTATCGCTGATGTATCTATCGGCCAATTTTGCAGAATAATTTACAGCCTCTTCAGAAATTTTTATGCCATGATGTGATTCATATTTCTTTTTGATACCTTGCAGTATTTTTGCGCTTAATTCTACTGTTGGTTCATTAACAGCTATCTTTTGAAAGCAATTATTCAATGCCTGATCTTTTTCAATAGTTTCACGAAATTTCTCAGGTGTTGTTGTACCGATACATCTAAGTTCTCCTTCAGCCAGTAAAGGTTTTAAGATATTGCTAATGTCGGAAGAAGATCTGTCAGAACTTAATATTGAGTGAATTTCATCAATAAATAGAATCATTCCTTGGCTTGGATTTTTTAGTTCCTGCATTATTAAGCTCAGTCGTTCCTCTAGTTGGCCTCTAAATTTTGTCCCAGAAACTAAAGCACCTAAGTCAAGTGAAATAATTTTTAAGTCTTTTAAAGAATCAGGAACTTTTTTGTCTACAATTAGTTGTGCAAGTAATTTTGCAATTGAGGTTTTACCAACTCCAGAATTGCCGATAAGTATAGGATTATTTTTGTTTCTTCTGCAAAGCACTCTCATTAAATTATTGATCTCATTTTCTCTTCCTAAAACAGGGTCCAGTAAGCCTTTTTTAGCTGATTCTGTTAAATCTTTTCCATAAATTGAAAGGGCATTTTCATCTTTTCCAACTTGTTTTTTTATTTCAATTTGAAGTTCACTTTTGGGTAATGGAACAATAGCTTTTTCAACTTTTTCTTCTTTAACTAAAGTCTTTTTGTTTGATTCAAAATTAGATTGATTATTAATCTCAATTACGTTCTTATAATTAAAAGAATCTTTTGATTGATTAATATTTGGGAAAAACTTTAACTCTTCCTCTAATTTCTCCATTGAAAGGTTGCCTTCTTCAAAAACGTAATTTCCAATTCTTAAATCTCTTCCAAGAGCAATTAGTAAATGAGGAATTTCTATTAATCTCGATCCCCATTGAATTTTTATCTGATTCGCATTATCTAATAAAATTTCTAAATCTTCTCCGATAGTAAAAATATCTGATTCATTTGTTGGTGTCTCATCTAAAAAATCTTCTGTTATATCTAAAACTGTATCTTGGTCGATTGATAATTTTTCAATGAAAGCAAAGAATTCACTTGATGAGAACAATGTATGAATTATGTGCTCAATATTAAATTCGCTATGATCCCATTTTTTTGCTGTTTCTTCCCCTAATAAAAGAAGATTCCAACTTATATCGCTGAAAAGTTCTGGACAGGATGTAAGTGTTTCTTTCATAAACTATAAAATCTATAGTTGGTTATTGATTAATATTCTAAATAAGATCTGCATTAATAATCATCCAATAATTCTCAAATTGTAAGATGAATTTGACAATTATGTTTATGTGAGGGGTTCATGGAAATTTGGAATTAATAAAAGCGTTAACTAATATCTATCTAAATTTGCTCTGAAATTAAAAAAATCATATTTGATTAACATAAATATATTTCAGATATTAGCCAAATAGTTCAGCTATTAATAGGATTTAAATAGTAATAATTAAATTGTGAAAGAAACTATTGATTTTCTTATTGATACTATTGAAGCAAGGCAAGTCCTTGATTCAAGAGGTAATCCAACTGTAGAGGCAGAAGTATTTTTGGAATGCGGGGCAAGTGGTAGAGCAATTGTTCCCAGCGGGGCCAGCACTGGTGCTCATGAGGCACATGAATTAAGAGATGGTGGTTCAAAATATATGGGAAAAGGTGTTTTGAATGCAGTTAATAAAATTCATGAAACAATATCCCCGGCTTTATGTGGTTTGTCATCTCTAGATCAAACTGCAGTAGATAAATTAATGATTGAAATTGATGGAACTCCTAATAAGTCTAATCTTGGAGCAAATTCAATTCTTGCAGTAAGTCTTGCAACTGCCAGAGCATCAGCAAATGCTCTAGACATTCCCCTATATAGGTATCTAGGAGATCCATTATCCAATCTTCTTCCAGTTCCATTGATGAATGTAATAAATGGCGGTGCTCATGCTGCAAATAGTCTTGATTTTCAGGAATTTATGCTTGTCCCACATGGAGTTAATAATTTCAGTGAATCATTAAGAATGGGTACTGAAATTTTTCACTCATTAAAATCATTACTTGATAAAAAAGGTCTTTCTACTGCTGTAGGCGATGAGGGTGGATTTGCACCTAATTTGTCATCGAGCGAAGAAGCAGGAGACATATTAATAGAAGCAATTCAAAAAGCAGGATTTAAGCCCGGTGAGCAGGTATCTTTAGCTTTAGATGCTGCTAGTACTGAATTTTATAGTGATGGTATTTATAAATATGAAGGGAAAAGTTTAAATAGTTCTGAAATGATTTCATATCTTTCAAGATTAGTTTCTAATTATCCAATAGTTTCAATTGAAGATGGTTTAGCAGAGGATGATTGGGAGGGATGGTCAGAATTAAATCAAGAATTAGGAAATAAAGTTCAGCTTGTTGGTGATGATTTATTCGTTACTAATACAGAAAGGTTAAGGAAAGGGATTTTGGAAAAATCTGCTAATTCAATTCTGATAAAAGTAAATCAAATTGGAACATTAACCGAAACTTTGGAAGCTATTGAGTTGGCTAAAATGTCTGGTTTCACAAGTGTTATTAGTCATAGAAGTGGTGAGACTGAAGATACAACAATTGCAGATTTATCTGTTGCCACAAGATCAGGTCAAATCAAGACAGGCTCTTTGAGCCGAAGTGAAAGGATTGCAAAATACAATAGGCTTTTAAAAATTGAGGAGGAATTGGGAAATCAAGCAAGATTCGCTGGAGCTTTAGGTTTAGGTCCCCAAAATATATAGTTTTTTAGCGCTTAAGTTTTTCTATACGTGAGCCTTTTCTCATACTTAATTGGCACTTTATCCAATCAATACTTATTGGTAGTGCAAAAAAAAGTGGCAATAATGCAAAATTATTTTGTTTATTGGTTACAAGTAAAGCAGATGCAATTGATAAGCTTCCTATAAGAATGGAATGGCCTAAAGTTTTTTGAGCAGTAAACATTTTTTTGAATTGCCTATCAGACTCTCCCATTCTTATTTGCAATTGCAAATCGCCCTGCTCTAATCTTTCTAAACTTTCATCGATTCTTTTGGGAATTCCAACAGCTTTCGATCCTAGTTCACCTACTTGCCTTCCAAATTGGTTAATTAAATCATTAGGAGTTTGATTATTTGAAGTCATAAGTTCTATTAAATAAGGCTTGGTAACTGATACAAGGTTAAACCCTGGATCAAGCATTCTACCAACTCCTTCAAAGGTTGATAAAGCTCTCATCACAAATATTAAATCTACTGGCAATTGAAATGGTGTTTCATAAACAAGTTCGTATAAATCTCCAGATAATTTTTCAATAATATTTGGACTAAATGGTGGAGTTAAGGCTTCTTTAAGCATCAATCTGACTAATCTTCTTACTGGTCCTACGTCAATATCTTTTGAAATTAGCCCAGCTTGTTGAAGTTGACTTACAAGTGATGAGGCGTCTCTTAAAGCAGCTGCCTTAACCATCCCCCCTAAGCTTTTTTGCAGATTATTTGAAATATTACCCATCATTCCAAAATCATAAAAAATTAATTTACCTTTATCGGAAACTGCTAGATTTCCTGGATGAGGGTCTGCATGAAAAAAACCGTAGTTTACTAATTGTTTTAAGTAGCTGATAGCACCTATTTCTGCGATTTTAGGTAAATCAATTTCTTGCGATTGTAATTTTTCTAAATCGCTTATTTTTGTTCCTTCTAGATAACTTAAACAAAGCACTTTTTCACTGCTCATATCCCAAATTACTTCAGGAATTTCAACATTGTCATCATCAAGAAATTGTTGTCTAAATCTTGCTGCATATTGTGCTTCACAACTAAAATCAAGCTCCTTCATGAGAACTTTCCTACACTCTTTAGCAATCTCAACCCAGTTTCTACCTCGACTCCAATTCTTATTTTTCTGCAATAATCCTGCTATTCGCTGCATTATGCCCAAATCGATAATAAACAATTCTTTTAAATTGGGTCTTTGAACTTTAAAGACTACTCTCTTACCATCTTTTAGAGTCGCTCTATGAACCTGAGCTAGTGATGCCGATCCAACCGGATCGCATATTATTTGATCTATTTCATTAAACTTGGATCCTAGTTCTTTTCTTATAGTTTCTTCAACTTGCGCAAATGCAAAATTCGGAACTTGATCCTGCAATTTAGACAATTCTTGTATCCAGGTATTAGGAATTAAATCAGGTCTAGCTGATAATAATTGTCCAATTTTAATAAATGCTGAACCAAGCTTTATTAATTGATTAGTAAACCACCTAGCTCTTTTAATCTGGACCTTACTTTTTTTATTGTTTTTAGTTTGGAAAATTGTAAATCTAATATTATCTATCCACAAATTAATTAAAAGTGAAATCAGAGTTATCCAAATAAGAAAGGACCTCTTTATTTTTTTTAAACGATAATTAAGAATGTGATTTCTCATCATATTTGATTATTTATATTTTTATTAAAGAGATCAATTTGCTTATTGATACCTTCAATTTCATTTAAAGTTTTTTTTATTTTGGAATCTTGATAAGTATTTGTAGACTCATTTTCATTAATATCTTCAGCTTTTTCCAGTCTTGCTGCTTCTTCCATTATGGATTCTTTTAAACTATCAAATTCTTTTTTGAGAATTTCTGGAGCATCTTGAGCAATATTTGTTGCTTCTTCAATTTTTTCAACCAATATTTCGTTTAATTTTTCGGTTACTTTCTTAATGGCAGCTTTTAAAAGGTAATCAGAGTTGGTCATGAAAAATATAATGTTTCAACGGCGATTAATTTTTCGATATGTCCTAATAATAGATCAATACAGAACATTTCACGTATCTGATCATTTTGATAATTAATTTTTTTGTTTTTCCTATGTAAGTTTGTTTCTATATTAAGCTTTTTTCTCTTTTTTCTTTTAACTTATATCTATATAAAGGTTCAGATATTTGCTTTAAAAATATCTTCTAACCAAGAACTCATCTTATTAACTACTAAAAAAGGAGTTTTTAAAAATTGGAAATCATTGAGTCAGATGTAGTTATTATCGGAGGAGGCCCGGCAGGATGTACTTGCGCACTTTATACAGCTCGTTCAAACTTAAAGACAGTAATTTTAGATAAAAATCCATCTGTTGGCGCCTTAGCAATAACTCATCAAATAGCTAATTATCCAGGTGTTCCGGTTGATATAAGTGGAGAGAAATTACTCACTCTAATGAGAGAACAGGCTGTACAATACGGCACAGATTATAGAAGAGCGCAAGTGTTTGGAATAGACGCTAGCGGAGAATGGAAAATGGTATATACGCCCGAAGGCACTTTTAAAGCTAAAGCACTTGTACTTGCAAGTGGAGCTATGGGTAGGCCTGCATCATTTAAGGGCGAAGCAGATTTTCTCGGCAAAGGAGTAAGTTATTGTGCTACATGTGATGGGGCTTTTTATAAAAATAGAGAAGTTGCCGTTGTTGGAGTGAACAAGGAGGCAATTGAGGAGGCAACAGTTTTAACTAAATTTGCATCAACTGTGCATTGGATTACATCAAGCGATCCTAAATCCGATAATGAAGAAGCTATGGAATTGATGGACAATTCAAATATAAAACATTGGAGTAGAACAAGATTATTGGAAATATTGGGCGATGATATGGGTGTGAATGGGGTTGTTGTAAAAAATAAACAAGAAGAAAATCCTATCAATTTAAATTTAGATGGAGTTTTTGTCTACATGAGTGGTTCAAAGCCGATTACTGATTTTTTAGGGGATCAAATTGCTTTAAAAGAAGACGGAGGAGTTATTGTTGATGACTTTATGTCTACAAACTCTGATGGAGTATGGGCTATTGGAGATATAAGAAATACACCATTTAAGCAAGCCGTAGTTGCGGCTTCTGATGGATGTATTGCTGCAATGTCAATTGATAGATACTTAAATAGTCGAAAAAATATAAGAGTAGATTGGATTCATTCTTAAAAAAATATTACTTATTTAATTTAAAGGGGTGTTGCTTCAGAAATATAAGCAACTCCTCCGTAGTAGCTTAAATCATCCCTGATGTTATCTCTCATTTTATCAATTAATTCTTGCTCACAAAAAACAATTACATGAGCATTTGCTCCTAATCCTGTAAATTCCATATCTTCAGTAACAACTCTTTCAGGCCCTCTGCCTGTGGCGTGTTTCATAACTGTATATCCAGGAACATTAGCTTTTTCTAATGTTTTAATGATTGCATCTAGTTCTCTTTCACTAAATATTAAATCTAATCTTTTCATTTTTTATAGAGGAGATAATGGGATAATGGTATTTACTAAACTCATATATATGGGAATGCCAAGAACTATATTGAATGGGAAAGTTAGACCTAGCGTAGTTGAAATATAATAACTAGATTTAGCTTCTGGAACTGTCATCCTCATCGCTGCAGGAACTGCTAAATAAGAGGCGCTTGCACATAAAACCACAAATAAAAGTGCGTTGCCAGGTCCTAAAGATAAAAATCTTGCAATGAAAACACCAATAAATGCATTAAACAAAGGCATAAAAATGGCAAAGCTAATCAAGAAAGAACCCGCATTCTTCAGCCTCGGCAATCTTTGAGCAGCTACTATTCCCATATCTAACAAGAAGAAGCATTCTGCTCCATAAAATAATTGTCCAGTAAAAGGCTCCATTTTTGCAATTCCTGAGGGATTACTGGAAGCAGTGAGAAATCCTACAATTAAACTTGAGAGCAATAAATAAACTGATCCATTCAAAAGTGATTCATGTAATATTGAGCTTAGATGCATTTTTCTTGACTTTGGTCTATTTGTGGGAGCTGCAAATTTCACAAGTAATAATCCGACAATTATTGCAGGAGATTCCATTAAAGCTAATGCTCCAACCATAAACCCATCAAAGTCTATTTTTTGACTTTCCAAAAAACTTTCTGCGGAAATAAATGTAACAGCACTAATTGAACCGTATGCTGCTGCTATTGCGGCTGAATTAAAGACATCAAACTTAAGTCTTAAAATTAAAAATCCAATCAGCGGGATTACTAGTGACATAAGTATTGCAGCGCTTAAAGTAGGTAATACTTGATCAGTAAAACCACTTTTCTGTATCTCTATACCTCCTTTAAACCCAATAGCTAGGAGCAGATATAATGAGAAGAGTTTAGGTAATGGTGCTGGTATTTCTAAATCAGATTTAAAGAGTACTGATATTGCTCCAATCAAAAAGAAAAGAACTGGCGGGGCTAATACATTTTGCAGAATTGGATTTATTTCCATAAATTACTTGGCTAATTCATTTAGAGCAGTTTCTAAAGCTTCTTTTCTTGTTTCAATAATGCCTTCAACTCCAAACTTAGCTAATCTATCCTTCACTTTTTCATTTGCACCAGCAACAAATGCTTTTCTGGAATTATTTTTTGCTTCTTGCATCATATCCTCTATTGCCAGAGTCGCCGTAACTCCAAGTCTTGGTACATCAGTGATATCTAATATCAAAACCTTGTAGTTTCTTACAAGCATCATTCTCTCAGATATGCCTTTAGCTGCTCCAAAACTAAGTGGTCCTTTTAGTCTAAACAACATTACTTCTCCTGAACATCTATCTAGAAGTGCTTTTTCGTCAGCAGGCAATGCATTTTTTCCTTGATCATCTTCTGGTAAAGGATTATCCTCGTCCATACCTTCTAATTGAGTTTCGGTTATTGAATCAATAGTGAGCATATTTGCTATGAATACACCGACTAAAACTGCCCAAATTAAATCCCAAAAAACAGTCATTAAAAGTACGCCGTACATTACTACTGATGTTTTTAAAGATAATTTGTGAGCCCTCCTCAAGAATCCCCAATCAATAATATCAAGGCCTACTTTTATAAGAATTCCTGCTAGTAATGCAGTTGGTATTTGCTCGGCTAAAGGTCCCGCACCAACTAAAACTATCAACAACACAACCGAGTGAACCATTCCAGAAATGGGAGTTGATCCTCCAGATTTAACATTTATAACTGTTCTCATGGTTGCTCCCGCTCCAGGTAAACCTGAAAAGAGACCTGCTACAGCATTTCCAATTCCTTGACCAATAAGTTCTCTATCAGAATTATGTTTTGTTTGAGAGATATTGTCTGCTACTAGAGATGTCAGTAAAGAGTCAATTGCGCCAAGTACTGCTAGGACTAATCCTGCTTTGAAAATAATTGGGAAATATTGATTAAAACTTGGGAAATTTAAAGATGGAACTCCCCTTGGGATTTCTCCAATTCTATCAATAGCTCCATCTCCAAAAATTAATATTGATATTGGAGTTACTATCAATAAGGCCAAGAGAGGAGAAGGAACCCACTGACTTATTTTTCTAGGAGTAAGAAATACTATACCAAGAGTCATTATTGCTACTCCAATAGCTGCACCATTGGGCTGGAAATTTGAAAATACAGTAGTTAAAGATTCGACTACTCCACCTCGAGTGCTAATTCCAAGTAATGGTCCAATTTGAAGCGCAATGATTATTACTCCAATACCAGACATAAATCCTGAAACAACAGAATATGGAACTAAAGTAATATACTTTCCTAGTTTTAGAAGCCCGAATAATATTTGGAGTAAGCCCCCAATAACTACTGCTGCCATAACTAAAGGTAAAATTTGTCCTGCAGATAGATCTCTTGGAACCCCGACTGCTGCTAAGCCTGCTACTACACCTGCAACAGTTACACTCATGGGACCGGTAGGCCCACTAACTTGAGCAGGTGTTCCGCCGAATAATGCTGCTAAAAAACCAACTACTACTGCTCCATATAGTCCATAAATTGCTCCGCCAGGTCCTAACGCAGCATTACCAAAAGCAAGAGCAAGAGGTAAAGCCACTACTGCGGCTGTGATGCCTCCAAGAATATCGCCTCTTACATTTTTCAGATGAAATCCATTAATTATTTTCAAAGATACTCTCCTTAAAATAAATACTTAACTAGAAGATATTATCTCTTAATGACGTAAATTTGTGAAAAATGAAGTTTGTGCAAAATATTTTTGTAACTTTTTTTTCTTATTTAGATAAATTTTAGTTAATTTTCCTGAACAAAATGAGTCTCTGATTGATTTAAGTGCGAGGTGAGCGATTAATGTATTAAATAATATTTTTAAATTTAAATAATATTCAAATGAATTCGATTATTCGTCCAAGAAGATTAAGAAGGTCTGAGGCAATTAGAGAAATGGTAAGAGAAAACTATCTTAAAGCTTCGGACTTGATATATCCATTATTTATTCATGAAAAAGATCTTAAAGAGGAAATTTCGGCAATGCCAGGAACTTTTAGATGGGATATGAATGGCTTAATAAAGGAGGTCACTAGGGCATGGGAATTGGGAATAAGGTGTATTGTTCTTTTTCCAAAAATAAAAGATAGCTTAAAGACTGAAGATGGAGCAGAGTGTTTTAATGAAGACGGTTTAATTCCTAGAGCTATTCGAATATTAAAAAAAGAGATTCCAGAAATGGCAATAATGACAGATGTTGCCTTGGACCCTTACTCGTGTGATGGACATGATGGCTTAGTTGATGAAACTGGAAAAATATTGAATGATGAAACGATTGAAATTTTAAAAAAACAAGCTTTAACTCAAGCTAGAGCTGGAGCAGATTTTATTGGCCCTAGTGACATGATGGATGGGAGAGTTGGAGCAATTAGGACTGCTCTTGATAGTGAAGGATTTAGTGATGTAGGTATTATTAGTTATACAGCTAAATATTCATCTGCTTATTATGGTCCGTTTAGAACTGCTTTAGATTCGGCTCCTAGAGAAAATAGTAAGAAAATAATTCCAGACGATAAGTCTACATATCAAATGGACCCTGCCAATTCAAAAGAGGCTTTGATTGAATCTGCATTGGATCAGTATGAAGGAGCTGATATTTTGATGGTAAAACCGGGAATTTCATATTTGGATATTGTTTATAGACTAAGCACATTTTCAAATAAACCCATAGCTGCATACAACGTTAGTGGGGAGTACTCCATGGTAAAGTCTGCTGCTATGAAAAACTGGATTAATGAAAAAGATATTGTGTTAGAAACGTTGCTTAGTTTCAAAAGAGCAGGAGCAAAACTGATACTTACTTATCATGCTTGCGATGCATCTCAATGGTTGCAGGATAAGTAAAAACTCATTATTAACAAAAATTTGGTTTATTCTTAGATTAATAATAGATTAATTACTTTGTTTTGAAGTTATCACAGGAAGTAAATAGGATTGGTCACATCGCACTTAGAGTAGAGAATCTCGAAAGGGCCAAATCTTTTTATATTAAGCTTGGTATGAATTTAGTTTGGGACGATAAAGATTGGTCTTATTTAGAGGCTGGTAAAGGGAAGGATGGACTTGCGTTGTTAGGCCCTAGCTACAAAGCTGCAGGACCACACTTTGCTTTTCATTTTGAAAATAAAAAAGAAGTGGAAAATATTCAAAATGATTTAAAGAATTCTGGTGTGAAAGTTGGTCCTTTACATGAACATAGAGATGGAACAGCATCTTTTTATATGAAGGATACTGAAGGCAACTGGCTCGAGATGCTTTATGTTCCTCCTGAAGGGATTCAATCAAATGTTTGATTCTTTTTTTTTGTATGCAAGAGAAAAGTTATTCTAAAAAATCATATTCAGATAACACCTTAGAAGAAGAATCTATAAGCCTTTTAGAGTGGGATTCATTAAAAATGCATTTATCTTCATTCGCCTCAACGGAAATGGGTAAACGAGCAATTTTAAGTTTTGATATTCCTTCAGAATACGAAGCCTCTAAAAGACTATTGAATGAAACTGTTGAAATAAATGAGCTAGAAAATAATTTAGATAAATCAATTAGTTTTTCTGGTGTTTTTGATATTAATAGAAATATTGAAATTTGTTCCAAGGGAGGTGTAATTTCATCTTCTGAATTGTTAGAAATTGCGAAAACAATTGCTGCAGCAAGAAATTTAAAAAAAATATTATTAGATTTTGAACAAAGGCCTTACATTTCATCATTTACAAAAAATTTAATTGACCATCAGAATATCGAAAAGATTTTTAAAAAAGGCATTGAATCTAATGGAAGGATTTCAGACAATGCAAGTAATGAACTATCTATTTTTAGAAAAGAATTATTATCTAAAAAACTTGAAAGAAAAATATTAGTTGAGAAATTTATTCAAAAGAATTTAGCTTATTTGCAAGATACTACTATTGGAGATCGATATGGTAGACCTGTTTTAGCAGTCAAAGTTAATTATGTAGATAAATTTAAAGGCATAATTCATGACTCTTCATCCTCAGGAAATACAGTATATTTTGAGCCTGAAAGTGTAGTAATGAAAGGTAATAAGATTGCTTCTTTAGAGGCTAGGATAACAGCAGAAGAATTTAAATTACTTAAGAAATGGTCTCAAGTTGTTAGTGATAATTCAGAAAATCTTATTGAAATGGCATATATTTTATTGAGATTAGAAAATGCTTTTACTCGTTCAAGATATTCGAAATGGATTGGAGGCAAAGCTCCTACCTTTGAGAAAAATCCTATTATTTCTTTAATTGGTTTTTCTCATCCGTTATTGATTTGGGAACATAAGAAAAAAGGAGCCCCTCCACCAGTGGCCGTCGATTTTCATATTAATAGAAATATTAAGGTTGTAGCTATTACAGGTCCAAATACTGGAGGTAAAACTGCAGCTTTAAAAGGTTTGGGTTTGTCTTTACTAATGGCAAGAGTAGGATTATTGATACCCTCAACTAATAACCCTATTATTCCTTTTTGTCCAAATATATATGTGGATATAGGAGATAATCAATCATTAGAAGAAAATTTATCTACTTTCAGTGGGCATATATCCCGCATAAAAGAGATATTGGATTCACTTGATAATAAAAAAGGATTATCAGTTGTTTTGTTAGATGAGATTGGATCTGGTACAGATCCTTTTGAAGGAAGTGCTCTTGCGATGGCTTTATTAAAAGAATTTGCAAATAAATCTGATATCACTTTAGCAACTACACATTATGGAGATATTAAGGCTTTAAAATATAATGACTCAAGATTTGAAAACGTATCAGTTGCCTTTGATGAGGATTCTTTGAAGCCAAAGTATATACTCAACTGGGGTATTCCTGGGAGAAGTAATGCTTTGTCAATTTCAAAGAGAATTGGTCTCGATGAAAGCATACTTAATGAAGCTGCAAATTATCTAAAGCCAAAAGAAGTTGATAATATTAACAGTATTATCAAAGGACTTGAGGAAGAGAGGATTAAGCAACAAAATTCTGCAGAAGAGGCTGCGGAACTGATTGCAAGAACTGAAATATTACATGATGAACTGAAGAGAAATTATGAATATCAAAAAATAAATGCTGAAAAAATGCAAGAAATTGAAAGGTCTAAACTATCAAAACATATCGTATCCGCTAAAAAAGAGGTAATAGATTTGATTAAAAAATTAAGAGATAAAAATGTTAATGGAGAGGATACGAGAATTATTGGAAAAAGATTAAAGGAAATTGAGATGGAACATTTATCCCAAAAAAAATTTGAAAAGTCAATATCATGGAATCCTCAGGTAGGCGATTTTGTAAAAATTAAAAGTCTAAATAGTACGGGACAAATTGTAGATTTAGATAAAAAATGTGGTTTTTATGAAGTTAAATGTGGTTCATTCAGAAGCACATTATCTATAAATGACTTTGAAGGTATTAATGGAGAAAAGCCTAATTTCAAAATGTCAAAAATTGAGATCAAGTCTACAAGAGAAGATTTTTCTTTTTCTAAAATTAGAACGAGTAAAAATACAATTGACGTAAGAGGACTAAGAGTTCATGAAGCCGAAATAATTATTGAGGAGAAAATTAGAAAATTTCATGGACCGCTATGGATTGTTCATGGAATTGGCACAGGGAAATTAAAAAAAGGACTAAGAAATTGGTTATCAGGTTTAAATTATGTTGATAAGATTGAAGATGCAGCCAACAACGAGGGTGGTCCTGGTTGCAGTATTGCGTGGATAAAATAAAATTTAAATTACCTAGAAAACAATTTAATAAGTGTATTAAGTGCAATTTATTGATCAAGCAAACATTATTCTTAAAGCTGGAAAAGGTGGAAATGGAATAGTCTCATTTAGAAGAGAAAAATTCGTTCCTGCTGGAGGACCTTCGGGGGGAAATGGTGGCAGAGGGGGTTCAGTTATTTTGATGGCTGACAATAATCTTCAAACATTATTAGATTTCAAATTCAAACGTGAAATAATTGCTGAAGATGGATGCAAAGGAGGTCCTAATAAGAGATCAGGTGCTTCAGGTGAGGATACAATCCTTAAAGTTCCTTGTGGTACAGAAATTAGGGATATTAAAACCGGCATTATTTTAGGAGACTTAACTAAAGATAAACAGAGTTTAACTATTGCCATTGGAGGAAGAGGTGGACATGGTAACGCTTACTATTTAAGTAATCAAAATAGAGCCCCAGAATCATTCACTGAAGGAAAAGAAGGTGAGATATGGGAGGTTCAATTAGAACTAAAACTTCTTGCAGAGGTTGGGATTATAGGCCTTCCAAATGCTGGAAAAAGTACTTTGATTTCCGTTGTATCATCTGCCCGTCCAAAAATCGCAAATTATCCTTTCACAACTCTAATACCTAACTTAGGTGTAGTAAGAAAAATTGATGGGAACGGTTGCCTTTTTGCAGATATTCCTGGATTAATATCAGGGGCAGCTAATGGAGTAGGTTTAGGACATGATTTTTTAAGGCACATCCAAAGAACGAAAATACTCGTTCACTTAATTGATGCAATTGCAGAAAATCCTTTAGATGATTTTGAGATAATTGAGCAGGAGTTAAAAAAATATGGGAAAGGTCTTTTAGATAAAGAGAGGATAATAGTATTGAATAAAATGGAGCTGGTAGATGATGATTATTTGAAAATAATTTCAAAAAAGTTAGAAGATTTATCTAAAAAGAAAGTTTTAGTTATTTCTTCATCTTTAAAAAAAGGTTTATCTTCACTCCTTTCTGAAGTATGGAAAAGGATTTAACTAAAATTAAAAATTATTTTGTAAAAAATACACTTGATTTAATAATGAAAATTAGTCATAAATAAGATACTTCTCTAAACACAATATGAATTTCTATACTTGCTTTGATCAACAAGGAAAAATAATAGCTAGATGTCAAACCATTCAAGATATTGAGGTTTTGAAAAAAATGGGGAGACCAATTGTAGAAGTTAAGGAAATGAAAAATGAGGAGTCGGTTGTATGTTCCCTTACAGGAAGTCCATCCGACTTTAATAGAGATTACTGATATAATTTAAAAGAATAAAAAAGGGCTTTTAAAGCCCTTTTTTATTGTGAATTATCTATCGAAAAAACTTAATCATCATAAACAAGACATTCTGGTTCATCCGGGTTGGCATCGCAGAATAGTTCCAAAGCATTAGGGTCATGTTTATCCTCTGGATGATGATCCTTATATTCTTCTAGTTCTTTTAGCTCTTCAGTTAAATGTCTGACCTTTGGAAGATTGCCCTCTGCTTTTGCAGATTCGATTTCCGATTGATCTTTTTTGATGTGTTCGTCAATGGATTTCATTTTAAGCTTTTCGTACTTTAGTAGACATACATAACATAGTTAATTTCTAATGAAATTGCATTATCTATGAACTAAATAAGTGTTCATTACAACATTTTTTTTGCTAAATTGATTTATGGATTTTTTAGGACTCTACTCTCATTATTTCCTTTAAAGATGGTAGAACTGGGATTAGCTGATTTGGGTTTAAAGGGAATAAAGCTTTGTAGTAATCTTTTTTCCATTCATTCTCAAAGCATGTCCTATTTACGTTAGACAATTTGAAGAATTTTAATCTCCATTCATTGATCTTTTCGAAACTTGATAGTTCTTGTTCAGTACACTTGAAAAGTTTGCTATATATCAATTCCCATCTTATAAGCGTTGGAAAAAGGTAAATATCTGCGTAGGTTAACTCTTCTCCAAATATCCAGTCCCCTTTGTTTTTTTGTAGTAAATTTTCAACTTCATTTATAGCTGCGAAAAGATTTTGACTTGCTTTTTCGTAAGCTGACTGGTTTCTGGCGAAACCACATTTGTATACGCCATCATTAATGTTGTTATTGATTAAATCTAAAAATTTTTGATTACAGTCTTTAATAGTTAATATTTGATATTTAGATTGAATTTTTATTGAATTTAGTTGTCTAATAATCTGTGAACTTTCATTAGTCAAAATATTTACTTCATCTTTTACAAAACTAATTAAAAGAGGTAATGTCGCTCTAAAAATAATCTTTTTATTAGCTTTTTTGTAAAGGTCTGAAAGTCTCATACATTCCTTAAACTTTTTATTGAAAATCCATTCTCCATGCTCAACATCTGCTTTTAAAAAAATAACTTTAACTTTTTTAGATAAATGTTTTATTTCGTGGACGAGTAAAGTTCTTTGACACCATGGACAAGAATTCCCTACCAATAAATAAATTTGTCCATTCTCATTATTGATATTGTATTCACTTTCAATTGTTATACCTTTAGGTCTTTTATAATTACCTTGTATATCTGATGGCGCGAAGCCATTCATTAATTTGGTCCAAAACCAAAACCAGAATTTTCTGGTGGCATTTATAAGGTATTTGTTTTGCATAAAATTTTATTTTCAAAGAAAAAATGACTGTTCAAAGAATACTTATCGTTTCAGGCACTCATGGGAATGAAATAAATCCTGTTTGGGCGGTTAAGCAATTTAATAGAGAGGAAAATAGTTTAAATCATGGTATTGAGTATGAGTTCATCATAGGTAATCCTGTTGCCTATGAAAAAGGGTGCAGATATATAGATGTAGATTTAAATAGATCTTTTAAAGAATGTGAGAATTTTGATCAACACAAGAATAGCCTTTATGAAACTAAGAGAGCTAATTTTTTAGTAGATAAATTTGGAATTGGCGGATCTAAACCCTGTCAAATTGCAATTGACTTGCATACCACTACTGCAAATATGGGAACTAGCATTGTTTTGTATGGGAGGAGATTCAAAGATTTTTGTTTAGCAGCATTACTGCAGAACAAATTTGGATTGCCTATTTATTTGCACGAAAAAGACAAAGCGCAAACAGGCTTTCTTGTAGAAGCTTGGCCATGTGGTTTAGTTATTGAAATAGGAGCTGTTGCACAAAATTTTTATGATCAAAATATCATAAATAGATTCTTAATAATAATTAGATCTTTAAGGGAAGAGATAGATAAATTGAAGAACAGTCTTATAGAACTCCCAAAGGAATTGGTTGTTCATGTTCATCAAGGGAGTATAGATTACCCAAGGGATAAGAAAGGAAATATTGATGGCTTAATTCATCCTGAGAGAATAAACCAAGATTGGAAATTAATTAAGAAAGGAGATCCATTATTTCTTGATAGCCAAGGAATAATTCACAAATATGATGGAGACCAATTGATTTGGCCTGTTTTTATTAGCGAAGTTGCTTATAAAGAAAAAAAAATTGCGATGAGCTACACGAAGAAAGAAATTATTTTTTCCAACAATAAGTGGGTTAATGAGTTTGAAAGCCTTTAAATCAAGAAAACAGAACAATAAACTAGTATTCTTAAATAAGGATTGTTTATTTAATAGATAAGTTTATTTAATATTCAATACTTTTATTTTTTTTCTAACTCTTAAATCCTTAAAAACTTAAATTCTTTCGGTCCAATAAATAACAGCTCCAAAAGCCTCTAATTGCAGTCTTCTATGCTTAGCTTCTCTTAAGAGAACTACCTCTTTTGATCTTTTTCCGTTAAGAAGCCATTCAATTATTACCAAGTTAAATCCTCAAGAACAAAGAAAATATTAAGACATCGAGGTTCTTTTCTTCGATATTGCAAAAAATAAGTTTACTTAAGGAAAAATAATTACACATTTTTTGCAATTATGGTCTAAAATCTTCGAAGCGGATGTTTATTTTCCGTTTTTATTTACACGTCTCATTATAGAGACATACTTTACGAACTCATGACAACTATTCAGCAGCAGCGTTCTTCGCTGTTAAAAGGTTGGCCACAGTTTTGTGAGTGGGTAACATCAACTAACAACAGAATTTATGTTGGTTGGTTCGGCGTCTTAATGATCCCATGCCTACTTACAGCAGCGGCTTGCTTCATCGTTGCATTCATCGCAGCACCACCAGTAGACATCGACGGAATTAGAGAGCCAGTTGCTGGTTCATTCCTATATGGAAACAACATCATCTCAGGTGCAGTTGTTCCTTCATCTAATGCTATTGGTCTACACTTCTACCCAATTTGGGAAGCAGCTACTGTAGATGAGTGGCTATACAACGGTGGTCCTTACCAGCTTGTAATTTTCCACTTCCTAATTGGTATCTCAGCATACATGGGAAGACAGTGGGAGCTTTCATACCGTTTAGGTATGCGTCCTTGGATCTGTGTTGCTTATTCTGCACCAGTTTCAGCAGCTTTCGCAGTATTCCTTGTATATCCATTCGGTCAAGGTTCATTCTCTGACGGAATGCCTCTAGGTATCTCTGGAACATTCAACTTCATGTTTGTTTTCCAGGCAGAGCACAACATTCTTATGCACCCATTCCATATGGCTGGTGTTGCAGGTATGTTTGGAGGATCTTTATTCTCAGCTATGCATGGTTCACTTGTTACTTCATCTCTAATCAGAGAAACAACTGAGACAGAGTCTCAGAACTATGGTTACAAGTTCGGACAAGAAGAAGAAACATACAACATCGTTGCAGCTCATGGCTACTTCGGTCGTTTGATCTTCCAATATGCAAGTTTCAACAACAGCAGAAGTCTTCACTTCTTCCTAGCTGTATTCCCAGTTGTTTGTGTATGGTTAACTTCAATGGGTATCTGCACAATGGCATTTAACCTTAACGGTTTCAACTTCAACCAGTCAGTTGTTGATGCAAACGGTAAGATTGTTCCTACATGGGGTGACGTTCTTAACAGAGCTAACCTAGGTATGGAAGTAATGCACGAGCGTAACGCTCACAACTTCCCACTTGATCTAGCAGCAGCTGAGTCTACAACAGTAGCTCTTTCAGCTCCAGCTATCGGTTAAGCTTAAAGTTCTTAAACTTACTAGCCCCCTATTAGGGGGCTTTTTTTTGTTTAATTTTCAATTGGTTTCATATAATGTTTATATATAGATAAAACATTTGATATTTCTATGAGTAGTAGTTTTGGAAAAATTTTTCGTGTTAGTACTTTTGGAGAATCACATGGTGGTGCAGTAGGAGTTATCCTTGATGGATGTCCCCCTATGTTAAAAGTAGATATAAATCTTATACAAAATGAATTAGATAGGCGCAGACCTGGTCAAAGTGACATTACAACACCCCGAAATGAAGAAGATAAAATTGAAATATTAAGTGGGATAAAGGAAGGGTTAACACTTGGAACTCCAATAGCAATGTTGGTAAGAAACAAGGATCAAAGACCAGGAGACTATAATAATTTAGAACAGGTATTTAGACCCTCTCATGCAGATGGTACATATCATCTAAAATATGGAATTCAGGCAAGTTCTGGCGGTGGAAGAGCCTCTGCAAGAGAAACAATTGGGAGAGTAGCTGCTGGTTCTGTAGCAAAACAACTATTAAAAAGCTTCTGTAACACTGAAATACTATCTTGGGTAAAGCGTATACATGATATTGATTCTGATATAAATAAAGAGAAGATTTCTCTCAAAAAAATAGATTCTAATATTGTTAGATGTCCTGATGAAAAAGTATCAACAGAAATGATCGAGCGAATTAAGGAATTAAAGCGTCAAGGAGACTCTTGCGGCGGAGTTATTGAATGTCTAGTAAGAAATGTGCCATCTGGTCTTGGAATGCCTGTTTTTGATAAATTAGAAGCTGATTTAGCAAAGGCCTTGATGTCTTTGCCTGCCACGAAGGGCTTTGAAATAGGTTCAGGTTTCTCTGGAACTTATTTGAAAGGAAGCGAACACAATGATGCCTTCATTAAATCTGATGATATTAGGAAGTTAAGAACAATATCTAATAATTCTGGCGGTATACAGGGAGGAATAAGTAATGGCGAAAATATTGAGATGAAAATAGCTTTTAAACCTACAGCAACTATAGGGAAAGAACAGAAAACAGTAAATGCTGAAGGTAAAGAAGTACTTATGAAAGCAAAAGGGAGACATGATCCATGCGTTCTACCAAGAGCAGTTCCTATGGTTGATGCTATGGTAGCTTTAGTACTTGCTGATCATTTACTTTTAAATCAAGCTCAATGTGGCTTAATGAATAATTAGTAGTTTTGTTAAATAAATTATATTTATCTTTTATTTAATTATTTTTGAGCCCTAAACATATTTTTGGATCAAATTTTTTATTTATAATTCCTTTATCTCCAATCATGATTGCTTTATATCCTAAAGATTTATAAGTTTTGACAACATTGATTGATAGTCCTCAAGCAGTAATGAAATCAATATTTTTATAGTTGAGTGTATCTATCTACCTATCTTTACTTTTTATTGGGTAAATTTTGATATTATTATTAATTCTAGGAATTAATAAATAATTATTTACTGCGCATAATTGAAAAGATCTTCATCCCAAAATTTTATCATTGAAAAATTTAATCCAATTTTTAAGGAATCTTCTATTGATTGCTTATTAACTATGGAGGCAAAGCCTAAATTAATTCTTGGATATTAATTTTGCTTTGGGTACAAAATCTGACTAATTTTCGTTTTTAAGACCAGCTTATTTCAATATTCTTAAATTCTAATTTTACTAAGCTTTCTAATTCTTCAAAAAATAAATTTCTTATAGAGGTATTTGAGTAAATATTATCTTCAGGTTTTATAAGTAAAAAAAGACTCTGTTTTCAGGAACTCTGAAAAAGAGAATCTTCTTTATTAATCATTAAAAATTCAAACTTTCACACTTAAATATAGTTTGCGACTTTTACTTCTGAGCGGTTAAGCAAATCTTGAATATCTTCAGTATCTATAGTTTCTCTTTCAATTAGCATTTGAGCCATTTCGTCGAGAACAGTTCTATTATCTGATAAAACTTTTGTAGCCCTCTTATAGGCGACATCAACAAGTTCTGAAACCTCTACATCAATTGTGGCAGCAGTGTCTTCAGAGAAGTCTCTTGTAGAACTCATATCTCTTCCGAGAAACATTCCACCTTGAGATTGACCTAGAGCGACTGGACCTATTTTGTCACTCATGCCAAATTTAGTGATCATTTGTCTGGCCACATTGGCAACCTGTTGTAAATCATTTGAAGCTCCGGTTGTTACCTCTTCTTCGCCATATACTATTTCTTCAGCAACTCTTCCACCAAGAGCTACAGCCATTTGATTTTGAAGGTAAGAACGTGAGTAAAGACCAGATTCCATTCTTTCTTCACTAGGAGTAAAGAAGGTTAAACCTCCAGCTTGACCTCTTGGAATTATTGAAACTTTTGCTACGGGATCATAATCAGGCATTAATGCTCCAACCAGTGCATGACCAGCTTCGTGATAAGCAACTAATTCTTTTTTCTTATCACTGATTACTCTATCTTTCTTTTCTGGACCAGCCATAACTCTTTCAATAGCATCACCGACTTCGTCATTACTGACTTTATCTAAATCTTTTCTGGCCGCCAGTATTGCTGCTTCATTTAAAAGATTAGCTAAATCTGCGCCAGTAAATCCTGGTGTTCTTCTAGCAACTTTATCTAAATCAACGTCTTTTGAAAGAGTTTTATCTTTAGCATGAACATTTAATATCTGTAATCTGCCAGCGTAATCTGGTCTATCAACTGTTACCTGTCTATCGAATCTTCCAGGACGCATTAAAGCTGAATCTAAGACATCGGGTCTATTGGTTGCAGCTACTATTATTATTCCGGAATTACCTTCAAAACCATCCATTTCGGTTAGGAGTTGATTTAATGTTTGTTCTCTTTCATCATTTCCTCCGCCCATACCAGCACCTCTTTGTCTTCCAACTGCATCTATTTCGTCAATAAAAACAATACAGGGAGCATTCTTTTTAGCTTGTTCAAAAAGATCCCTAACTCTGCTAGCTCCAACTCCTACAAACATCTCTACAAATTCTGATCCAGATATTGAGAAAAAAGGTACACCTGCTTCTCCAGCTACTGCTTTTGCTAGTAATGTTTTTCCTGTACCAGGTGGACCAACAAGAAGAACTCCTTTAGGAATTTTGGCTCCGACTGCAGTAAATCTATCTGGGCTTTTAAGAAAATCTACAACTTCAGTAAGTTCTAATTTTGCACCTTCAACACCAGCAACATCTGAAAAGGTTACTTGTGTAGATGGTTCCATTTGCAATCTAGCTTTGCTTTTGCCAAAACTCATGGCAGGGTTGCCACCTCCAGAATTACCACTTTGGGACCTTCTAAAAAGAAAAAATAAGCCTCCAATCAAAAGTACTGGGAAAATTAAGCTACTTACAGCTTGTTGCCATGGATTGGATAATTTTGTAGGAGTTACAGCAATATCTACATTATTCTCGGTAAGTATTTTTAATAAATCCTTGTCAGGAGCTAAATTGACCTCAGATCTACTCCCATCATTTTCAACAACTTGAGCTGTGGCATTATCTGGAGATATTAGGACTCTACTGATTTCTTTATCTTGTACTGCCTCTATAAAATCACTATATCTCAAGGTTTTTGTAGAACTTTCAGTACTAGGTTTATCAAAAACTGAAGTACCAATGAAAATTACAGTAATAACAGCTAGGACATAAAGTCCTACGTTTCTCCAACGTTTGTTCACAATAAAAAAACTTTAATAAATCTATAATACTAATAATAAAACAATATTAAGAGCGTCTTAGAACATCTACTACACTTTTGAATGCAAACCATTCGGGAATTGGTTCGCCATTCCTCAATTTCTTTCTAAATTCAGTACCACTAAGTTTCATAATTTCATAATTAAATTCTTTAGCTTCTTCAGCTGTTATATATCCTTTTTCCTTTGTATAAACTAAATTTTTTGAAGGAACAGTTTGCATCATCAATTCATCTGCACACTTATTCGCAAAATTCTGGGCATCATATGGACCATAAAAGTCTTCACCAGTTAATGAAGACTTACAACCAGCCATATCTCTACCAATAATAAAGTGGGTGCAGCCATAATTTCTTCTGATTATCATATGTTGAAGAGCTTCTCTTGGCCCTGCCATATGCATTGAATAAGGTAAAAAAGCCCATTTTATTCTTTCATCAGATATTTCCTCTTCTAATTCTTTATAGGTCAAATATCTAACTTTTCCGGGGATATCATCTTGTTGAGTTGGCCCACAAGTTGGATGAACTAAAACAACTGAGTTAGAGGAGACATTATCTGAAAGTAAGGCATTAGTAAATAATTCATAATGTGCTCTATGAATTGGATTTCTGCATTGAAATGCAACTACATCATGATTTGATGGCAGTGTAGATCTAACTTCTTCTGGGGTTTTGCAGGGGAATTCTCTAATTGGCAGTTCGAAACCATAAACTCTGCCTCCTATATAAAATCTCCCTCTCTCGTTAAAAATCATCTTAACTGCGGGATGATCTAAAGAATTAGTACCATAACAAAGTTCAGCTTCTAAGGATTTGTCAGGCTCCCATTTAGAGCTAACTTCTAAAACTGCTATTTTTTGTTTTTTATAAGTAAGCAATATTGTCTCTCCAGCTTTTACTTTTTCATTATTTGAATCAAATACAATAGGCAAGCCAAAAAGCAACCCGTTTGTGTTTCTATTATTTTTAATTACCGAATTGTAGTTAGTTTCATCCATAAAACCTTCCAATGGAGAAAAAGCTCCAACCATCAAAAGTTCTACATCGCATGCATTTCTCTCGCTACATTCAAACTCAAAAGTAGCTTTAGAGATAAGATCATTTTTATGGTTTTTATCTTTGATAATTAAATTTTTTAGTTCCCCTCCATAAGGCGGTATTAGTCCATTAGTATCCGTTTTAGTTTTTTGTTGTAATTCCATTTTTTAAATTGATAAAGAAAAATTTTGAAAAAAAAAGAGGGGTTTAACCCCCTTTTTCTCTTAAGTAGGATTTATGCCTTTCTTCCGTAAAGCTCACCAATTATTTTTACATCAAGAGGATCCTTTGAACCCATATCTGTATCTGAAGGTTGGATAGCTTCAAAAGTACCAGTAAATTCGTCTGTGTCAGAATCTACATTGTTGATTGAAAGAGTAATAACGCCAGTTCCGTTGACATCAACTTTAATATTTTCTTTTGCAAGTTCTTCGTCATCTCCTCCTAATGCAACTAAACCTTGAGCATATTCAACACCAGTATTTTTAGCTCTTGCCTTAGGATCTAGAAAGTCACCAGTTCTGTAGTTAGGTGTAAATGTTGAACCACTAACCTCAGTACCTGGCTCAATAGATGAAGGTAAATCAGCTGTAAGATCTTTTGCTGAGAATGCAAATGGCACCTCTAAACCACCAGGAGTTAATACAGTAATAAGTTGAAAATCAATACCACCCTTTTCAGTGAAAGTTCCTGAATCTATATCTCCATAAACTTCTGTCACTGTGGTGTTGTTTCTAGGACTAATAATTTTTGTAGAAACAAATTCTGCAGCTTTTCGTTTTGTCCCTGGCACTTTCACATAAACTTCTGTTGGATGCATGCATATTCCTTTAAGGCTATCTCCATTCCCTAGAGATATTGATCCGACAAGAGATGAGTCTAATGTAGGGCAATCATTAGCTTTTCCTGTGTTAACAACATCTGTGAATTGTGCATTTCCTCTTTCAGAAAAAGCAAATGTTTTAACAGGTACGAAAGCAAAAGTTATACAAATTGAAATAACAAAAGCTAAGAAAGAACGAATTCTCATAATTAAAGTTGCAGTAAAGTTCTGTGACAATAGATTAAAGATCATCTAAATAGTTCAGTACGGATATTACAAGGGAAAGGACCATAAAAGGTAGGACTTTTAAATCCTCGAAACAACCCGTAGCTTTTTAGATTTTAAAAAACTTGAATTATTTTAAGCTATCCAATTATTTTTAATGATTAAGATTACAAAAAAATACAAATTAAAAAATTTTTTTTTATTTTTTTTTATGAAATAATTTGGGTTATTAATTTATTTGCTAATTCAATTTTTGATGTTTTGTTAATGTAGTGTTCCATATTGTTCGTATCGAACAGCCAACCTTCATTTTGTGCCAAAAAGCCAAATCCTTGGCCTTCAAGATCAATTGGATTCGCGAATAGATAATCACAACCCTTTTGGATAATCTTCTCTTTAATTGTCATTCGTGCTTCTTCGATAGATCCTGTAAAAGCACAAAAGCCTACAAAAACTTGGTTATCTTTTTTTGATTTACTAATTTTTTTTAAAATATCTGGGACCAGCTCAAAGTTTTTATTCAAATGATCATTAATTTGATTTTTTGGAATTTTAGCTGAAGTATCAGAGTTTATCTTGAAATCAGATACTGCTGCATTCATGAAAAAATAATCGCAATTTGATATTTCATTATCAAGTGCTCTAATTAAATCAATACTAGTTTCAATTTCATATCTTTTTATTCCATCAGTAAGATTCTTATCTATTTTCAGAGGCCCATGAACATATTTTACTTGTGCTCCTCTGAACCTCGCTACTTGAGAAAGAAGTAGGCCCATAGCTCCAGAACTTTTGTTAGTAATGTGTCTTGCCGCGTCAATTTTCTCTGAGGTACACCCTCCAGTTATTAAAATTTCTTTATTAAGTAAATCTTTGCGATATTCATTTTGTTTGTGTGAAGCTATAAATTCAAGAGCTAATTGGATTAGATCATTTGGAGGCATCTTACCGATGCCAATAGCATCACATGCTAAGAGGCCTTCACTTGGTTGCAAAGACAAAACATTTTCGTAATTCTGTAAATTCTCATAATTTTTTTGGACAGCTTTATTTAGCCACATTTGTGTATTCATTGCTGGTGCAACAATAATTGGCTTTATATTTGCTATTAAGATGCTTGGGATCAATCCCTCTGCATTTCCAGTTACCCATTTTGCTAATGTTGTCGCTGTTAAAGGTGCGATGATTAAAATATCAGCCCAATTACTTAGTTCTATGTGAAGAGGTCTTGATTGACTATTTGACCATTGATCATTTTCTAAAATGCACGGGTTTCTACTTAAAATAGAAAGAGAAAGCGGCTTTATTAATTTTTCGGCATTTTTTGATAGAACGCATCTTATTTCATAATTTTCTTTCGCTAATTGGCTAACTAATAATGGAATTCTTACAGCTGCAATACTTCCCGTTATCAATAAAAGAATCTTTATTTTGGAGGCTTTAGTTTTAGTTTTCATCGAAAGGTTCCTGATCGAGGAGATGGATATAATTACTTGTTAATTCAGGTCTATTGATTGCAAGAGCCCTAAGTAAGTGCCAGTCTTTTAAACCATCAAATGGAGTATTATAATTATCTTCCTCTAGCCTTTTAGCGAGCTCAAGGGTCATTTCTTCATCAAAAGAATTTACTAGTTCCTCACTTATTTTATTTTCAGAAATGAATTTCATATTGAGTAAGCCAATATATTCTAATAATAATGCCTCAAGTAATTATTTAAAATTGATATGAGTATTAAGTAAATATTTTCAAGAATTGTGAATATTGGAAATTTTCATATTCTTTTCATATTATTTTTAATTCATTTATCTTCATTCTGAGTCATAAATATGCAAACTCCCTTCTTCAAAAATATTCTCTTATAAAATATAATTTTCAAAATTCATATCATGTCGCAAACTAAAAGAGAGCAAGTAATTACTCACATACGCTATTTAAGACAAGAGCTCAGAGAAATGCATTTAGGAATTATAGAAGATGACCTTTTACCTGAACCAAGCGAAATAAGAGGATTAATTGCTCAGTTTGAAGCATTACTTGAATTAATAGAAGGAAATACTAAAATTCAATCAAACGCTGAAGCGGCTTAGTTCAATGCAAAATGGTTGTTAAACCTCAAAAGACAAAATTTCAGCTAAAAATTGTGGAAAATATTCAGACATTAAGTATTTGGGCAAATAATCCATGGCGAAGATATTCCATATCACTTATTACACTTTTAATTGGCTACTTTTTTGGAAGTTCTCTTGGTATGGTAAGTGCCGTTGTGGAACTAATGGATCCTGTAGCTGCTTTCTTATCAGTAGTTTTTATCGAAATTTTGATAGTTCTGAGAAGAAATTTTAGATTTGAAAGGAAAAAGAAATTTTTAATACTTTTATTGGATTCTTTAAGATTAGGATTATTTTATGGTTTCTTTACTGAAAGTCTAAAGTTGCTATGAATTTATTTTTGGTATTTCTGTAATAGGTAAAGCAAAGCCATTCTTATAGGGATACCATTTGCAACTTGATTATTAATTAAGCAATTTGGATACCGATCTACCACTTTACTACTTATTTCAATATCTCTGTTAATGGGACCAGGATGAAGAATTGGAATTGCTTTATTATTCAAAGATAATTTCTCTGGGGTTAAGCCATAATCCAAACTATATGAATCAATGCTACTTAGTAAATTCTCCATCATTCTCTCTTTCTGGAGTCTTAAAACAATAATTGCATCTGCAATTTTGATTGACTCTTCCAATGATCTAGAAATTGTTATAGAACCTCTTGATTTAACAGGATCTTCAATGTGATTTGGCCCAGGGTTTTTTAAAAAATTAATAAATTCATCAGGTATTAATGTCTTAGGACCACACAAGATTATTTCTGCGCCGAATGCACTCAAAGCCCAAAGATTTGATCTGGCAACCCTTGAATGATTAACGTCTCCAATTATTAAAATTTTTTTGGAATTTAAAACCTCTGGATTTAGTGTTTTTTTGGAAAAGAATTTTATCAATGTATAGATGTCAAGCAATCCTTGGCTAGGATGACTGTGTAATCCATCTCCAGCATTAAGAATCGAAGTCTTGGAATTTATTGCATCAAGTTTTTTAGCGATTTCGAAGGTTATGTAACTTGATGAATGTCTGATAACTAATGTATCCGCCCCCATAGCAGAGTAAGTTATGGCTGTATCAATTATTGTTTCGCCCTTAGTTAGAGAACTAGAGGTTGGTGCAAACGTTTGGACATCAGCAGAAAGCCTTTTCGCTGCAAGCTCAAAACTGTTTTTTGTTCTTGTACTAGGTTCAAAAAATAAAGACGTTACCAAAGTCCCTTGTAAGGCCGGTATCTTTTTAGTTCCTGCATTCTTTAGTGCATCAAATCTATTAGCTAATTCAAATACTGACTTGTAATCTTTAATTGAAAAATTAGCTAGTGTGTGAATATGTTTATGAGACCAAATTTGCATTACGCTTAAAAAGATAAATGATTATTGAAATTTAGGTGTTCTGTCACCTTTTAATCTTTTACTTACACTCCTACTATTTTTGAGATACCAACGCCATTTTATATTTTTTGCCTTTGATATGCCAATTCTCGTAGTTTGAATAAGATCTTTTCTTTTTAGAGTGGAGTCTCTTGGAGAAATCCATAAAGATTTGTTATTGAGAACTTCAAGTGAGTTATATGAAATGTCTACATTGAATGACTTAGTAACTAGGCCAGGTCCAGAAGCTAATCTTTCTTGGTTTTTAGAGATAAAAACTGATCTTATTAATACACCACTCGCAAAATTTTCTTTATCAGTGACTATGTTTAAACAATGATGAATGCCATAAGATTTGTAAATATAAAATGTTCCAGGTTTGCCAAATAATGATTTATTTGATTCGGTCATTTTGCTGTAGCCATGACAGGCCTCTTCTTCCTGTGAATAAGCTTCGGTTTCAACAATAACACCCTTAACTTGATCCATCTTATTATTTTGTCTTATTAGATAACAGCCTATTAAATCAGGGGCAACAAGTTTAGAGTGCCGATAAAAAAAATTTTTTGGAAATAATTCTTCTTCTATTTTTCAATATTTATCTAATAACATATTTAGCTGAGAAAGATAATTAAGGCTATTAATTGATATCGATTTTCAAAAATATGTGATGTTTTTTTAATTATTTGAAATTCAAAGGATATTTGAATACAATGTTACTAATAAACTCTTATTAATAAAAAATATTAAAAGTATGACAAAAATAACTAAAGAGGAAGTAAAAAAAGTTGCTCATTTAGCGAGATTAGAACTTAATGAGAATGAAATTAATAATCATGCAGAACAATTAGAAAAGATATTAGAATATATAAGACAACTTGAAAAAATCGATACAGATGATACACCTTGTACAACGAGGGCAATAGAAGTTATAAATGTTTTTAGAAAAGACGAAAATAAAAATTTTGATTGCAATGAAGAGCTTTTAGAATTGGGCCCATCGAGAGAAGATAAATATTTTAAAGTCCCAAAAATTATAAATGAATGAGCTAGTTGCTTCCTATAAATGTTTTATTGACTATTTTTAATAAAAATTTCTTTATTTTATAACTTGGATATAAATTAATTATTTTTCTTATTTTACCCCTCTTTTTGCTATGACTCCTTACACCTATTAATAAATCATAAATAAAATTAAAAATGTCTTCTCTACTTTCAAATATCCCAACCCTTTGGGGAGAACCTTTTTTATCCAATAATGGCTTAGTTTTTTCATAGGCTACTTTGTATTCAAACCAAGGAATCGAAGGCCAAAGATGGTGAATGAGATGGTAATTTTGACCCATTATTAATAGATTCATAAACTTGCTTGGATAAACTCGAGAATTTATCCATTTATTTCTTGATCGAAAAGGTCTATGAGGTAAATAATCAAAAAATATTCCTAAAGTGACACCTACCATTAATGCTGGGCCGAACCATAGATTATAGATTAAATTCATAAAATCAAACTTCAAACCTGCCAAGATAATTGTAATGAATATGGATCTTTCAATACCCCATTGCAGTAATTCATATCTTCGCCAAAGTTTTCTTTGAAAGAAAAATACCTCATGATAAAAAAATCTTGGAGCAATTAGCCAAATTGGACCAAAAGTACTGACAATATGATCTGGATCATTTTTTGGATGATTCACGTGAATGTGATGTTGTAAGTGAACTCTTGTAAAAACTGGGAAGCTAAACCCTAACAAAATTGCTGAGCCATGCCCCATTGCTTGATTTATCCAAGGAACTGGATGCGCAGCTTTATGACAAGCATCGTGAATTACAGTACCTTCTATATGTAAAGCTAAAAAGGCAGTGGCTACAAGTAAAGGTAAAGGCCAAACACCTCTATACCATTGCCATATGCTTAGAAAAGCAAGAAAATAACCACCAAAAAATAAACCTAATGTTGGATTCCAAAAACTTGGCGGATCTACGTAATTTTTAATCTCTTTTTGCCAATTAGTTGTTTTCGAAGAATTAGTATTATTCGTTGTATTTTTACAGGTTAAGTTTGAAATCGTTTCTTAATATTCTTTAATTAATATAACTAATATTTTCTGATGATTGCATATCAAATATAAAAATTTCTTTTAAGAGGTATTAAATTTAATTTAATGTGTCAAATTAATTATCTTAAGAAAAAAAATTTTTAAAATATACCTCTTTCAATTATCATTTTATTTGAGCGGTCGTGGCGGAATTGGTAGACGCGCGAGTTTTAGGTACTCGTATCTTCGGGTGTGGGAGTTCAAGTCTCCCCGACCGCACTTGAGGGAATTATGATAGAAAGTTTGTTTATCTATATCAACTTCTTATAATTTAATTAGTTACTTAATTTAATGCATAGTTTTCTATTTTATGTGGGAACTTTTTATATGGTAATTGGGACCATTTTTCTATTTATACCGATAATTTATCTTGAGCTTGGCAAACCAAAAGACTTAATAAAAGCTTTTTTAAATTTACTAATAGGTCTAATTTTAATAATTAAAAATAAAACAATAGACGAATCATTTTTTGTAATTCTCCTCTTTTTAACAGTATTAGTCATTTTTTACCTAATGGAGCTTTTTTTATCTAGATGGAACCAATTGACAGATAACGAAAAGAAAAAATTAACTACCTTTTTGGAATTTAAACATAACTTTGCGAAAATATTAGAAGCTATTAATCTTGGATTTGGTAATTTTACGAAACCTTCAAATTTTTTTAATTTTAGTAGTAATAATAAAAGTACAACCCAAAAAAAGTGGGTAAGAAATGATAAAAATGATAATATAAAACTTTGAAATCAAGTAAATAATCTATTTGAAACATCCTCCAAAAACTACAGTTCAATTAAGAAAGAATATAATAAATTAGATTTATTTAAATAATTCTTTGCTCACCATATTTCTTATATCTTCGTATGAAATCTCAAAATAATAAAGAACAAAAATCAGACTTTTCTTATAAAGAAACTTTAAATTTACTTAAAACTGACTTTTCAATGCGCGCTAACTCAGTTGTAAGAGAACCTGAGATTCAGAATTTTTGGGCTAACAATAATATCGATTTCCAATTAGGCGCAACCAACTCAGGCGAAATATTTACATTACATGATGGCCCCCCTTACGCAAATGGGGCGCTTCATATGGGTCATGCCCTTAATAAAGTTTTAAAAGACATAATAAATAAGTACAAAACTTTAAGAGGATTTAGGGTGCATTATGTGCCTGGCTGGGACTGTCATGGATTACCTATTGAATTAAAAGTTCTTCAGAATTTAAAATCTGATGAAAGAAAGAATCTTGACACTCTAAGTCTAAGAAAAAGAGCAACAGATTATGCCCATATCCAAATTAATAATCAAATGGAGGGTTTCAAAAGGTGGGGCATATGGGGAGATTGGGATAACCCTTACTTAACTCTTAAGAAAAGTTATGAATCTGCTCAGATTGGAGTATTTGGGAAAATGTTTTTAAATGGCTACATATATCGAGGTCTTAAACCTGTGCATTGGAGTCCAAGTTCGAGGACTGCACTTGCAGAAGCAGAATTAGAATATCCTGATGAACATTATTCAAAAAGTATTTATGTTTCTTTAAAAATTACTAAAATATCTGAAAAGATTTTATTAAATCTCATCCAAGAAAATCCTAATATCAAAAAAGATTTTTTTGAAAATAATTCTTTCATAACTATTTGGACGACTACTCCGTGGACTATACCTGCAAATGAAGCAGTTGCAGTAAACCCAAAAATAAAGTACGTTTTTGCTATCGATCAAGAGAAACGAGTTTATCTTTTTGCAAAAGATTTATCTTCAGAAATAAGTAAGAAATTTAATAAAGATTTTGAGGTACTTTTAGAGGTTAAAGGTTCTAAATTGGAAAATATCGAATATCAACATCCCTCAAAGAATAAAAACTGCAGAATTGTAATTGGAGGTGATTACATTACTACAGAATCAGGTACTGGAATTGTTCATACTGCCCCTGGTCATGGTATGGATGATTTTAATGTGGGACAAAAATATAATTTACCAATAACATGTGTTGTTGATGAAAAAGGTAACTTAAATGAATATTCTGGTGAATTTGAAGGATCAAATGTCCTAAGAGACGCAAATGATTTAATAATTGAATATTTAGAGGGAAATAATTTGCTTCTATTACAAGAAAATTATAAGCATAGATATCCTTATGATTGGAGAACCAAAAAACCAACTATTTTTAGGGCAACAGAACAATGGTTTGCATCTGTAGATGGTTTTAGATCATCTGCATTAAAGGCAATCGAGGATGTTGAATGGATGCCAGTAACTGGAAAGAAAAGAATTTATTCTATGGTTGTTGGAAGAGGAGATTGGTGTATTTCTAGACAAAGGTCATGGGGAGTCCCAATACCTGTTTTTTACAGTAAAAACGGTAATGATATTCTGCTTAACAGCGAGATAATTGATTATATTCAAAAACTTTTTAGTGAACATGGAGCAGATATTTGGTGGGATTGGGATGTTAAGAATCTATTGCCAGAAAATTATGCAAAAGAATCGGATCTATGGAAAAAAGGGACAGATACAATGGATGTTTGGTTCGATTCGGGATCTAGCTGGGCCGCAGTATGTGAACTAAGAAGCGAATTAAAGTATCCAGCTGATCTTTATTTAGAGGGCTCAGATCAACATCGAGGATGGTTCCAGTCCTCTTTGCTAACATCTGTCGCAGTCAATAATAAACCTCCATATAAGAAAGTTTTAACTCACGGTTTTGCACTTGATGAAAACGGAAGAAAAATGAGCAAATCTTTAGGCAATGTTGTTGATCCAAATATAATTATTAACGGAGGTAATAATAAAAAAACTGAACCTGCATATGGCGCTGATGTTTTAAGGCTATGGGTAAGCTCAGTAGATTATTCAGTAGATGTTCCAATTGGCTCAAATATACTCAAGCAACTTTCAGACGTTTACAGAAAAGTTCGTAATACTGCAAGATATCTTCTAGGTAATATTCATGATTATGATCCTAAAATTGATTTTTTTGAAATTGATCAATTGCCTCTGTTAGATCAATGGATGTTAGGTAGATTAGTTGAGGTTACAGATCAAATATCAAATGCTTATGAAAATTATGAATTTTCAAAATTCTTCCAAATTTTACAAAGTTTTTGCGTTGTAGATCTATCAAATTTTTATTTGGATATTGCAAAGGATAGGTTATATGTAAGTTCAAAATCACAATTTAGGAGAAGATCATGTCAGTTTGTCATGTCAAAAGTTGTTGAAAATTTAGCCGTACTTATTTCTCCTGTGCTTTGTCATATGGCTGAAGATATTTGGCAAAATATTCCATATACAACTAAAGAAAAATCAGTATTTCAAAGAGGATGGCCAATCTTTTCGGACTCTTGGAAAAATCAAATTCTTAATGAGCATATTGCGAATTTAAGAAATTTGAGAGTTGAAATTAATAAGGCTATAGAGGCATGTAGGAACAAACAAATAATTGGAGCAGCCTTGGAAACTGAAGTTAAGTATTTACCTGAAGATAAAGTTGTAAAAGATTCACTTACTTGGCTAAAAGAATTTGGTAATCAAGATGTGGATTTATTTAGAGATTGGCTTATAGTATCAAATTTCGAAGTGGTAACTGATTTAGTAGAGAATTCTCTAATTATCGATAACAATTTACTTGGGAAAATTCAAATAGTAAAAGCTCATGGTCAAAAATGTGATAGATGTTGGCATTATCAAAAAGAAACTTTTAATGGAATCCAAAATACAAAATTATGCAAAAGATGTTCAAATATTATTAATCTTGAATTAACTTAAATCCAGTTTCTTTGATTCAAAAAGAAAACTGAGTTTTGATTTTCTCTTATAAAATTATCTTTGGTTTCTGTTAAGGGTGCTTTATAAAGTTTAAAGTTCGTCAGTTTATAACTTAATGCTATAACTTTCTTTTCTAAATCTATTTCAATTGGATGCGTTGTTGAGCTACTGAAACCTTTGAAAATAAGTATTTCTAATTTTTCTTTGTGATGTTTTTTTAGAATGAAACCTTCTAGTTTCAGTATCCTATTAGGTATCTCGGAACTTATTTTTTCAAGATTATTTATTAAATCAATTTCGGCCATTTTCAGAAAAGCAAGAGTTTCTTCCATGTTTAGGTAATTTGATGATTGACCATTGAATAAGGCCTAAAATATAGATTAATAATGAAAATAATCCCAAAAATTTTGCTATCGGCTGAGTAAAGTTTGCTCCGAAAAAAAAATTAAATAACTTTTTTATAATAATATATAAATTTGAAGAAGGCTGAAGCCATATTACACATGCATCTGAGTTAATAAAAGAAAAGCAATTAAAGTTTTGTAGACTCTGAATTAAGAAACTGAGAGATATGAAAGTTATCGCCCATCTCCATATTTTTGTCGTTGTGGTAAGAGAATAAGAAAAATCATATTCTCTTAATTCATCATTAATATCGTTCCAAAACCAAACTGAAATTGTTATTAATAAGGTTGCAATATTTGTTATCAAAAGAGCATAATTATAATTTCCTATTAAAAGTAGAAGGCTTATAAAAAATAAAAGAGATATTTTCCAATAAATTGATAGAAGTTTATTAACTGCTTTATTTCTTTTTTTTATTGACCAAAACGATAGCGTAATAGGTATACCTATAAGGAAAATTGTTGAAAGTTGAAAGGATAGCCAAATAGAGAGTTGATTAAAAACGTTCAAAACTTTTTATTTTTAAACACATAATAATTAAACATCAAACTGTTACTTTTGAACTTACTATTGTCATAGTTATGAATATTATGCATCCTTATATTATTGGCAAAATATATCTAGAAGTGTATGAGACAACATGTTAATCCGCTTAGTAGTAATTTTAATCAAATTGAGGGAATACCCTCTCTGAGTGAAATGTTTGGTGATTCTAAATTGAATCTTCATCTGGATATAGGTTGTGCTGCTGGTGAATTTCTATTCGATTTAGCTTTAATTAACACTAGTTGGAATTATATGGGAATTGAAATACGTGAAAAATTAGTCAAAAATGCTAAATTAAAAGTGCTTGAAAGAGAAATCAAGAATCTATATTTTCTATTTGGTAATGCTAAAAATATTTTGAATGATGCCCAAAGTAAATTTATTATCAAAAATCTAAAAAGTATTTCTTTCAATTTTCCTGATCCATGGTTCAAAAAGAGACATTATAAAAGGCGTATAATTCAGCCAGAATTTATTAATTTCCTCTCAAATTCATTGCAAAAAGGGACAATTATTTTTATAAAAACGGATGTAAAGGATTTATTCGATTATATGGACTGCACTATATCAAGTAATTTTTATTTTAAAATCATTGACCAAAAAGATTTTAATTATTCCGAAAGTTTTAATCCAAATAAAGTTAAAACTAATCGGGAAAAGTATGTTATCGTCAACCAGCTTGATATTTTTGAAAGGATTTATATAAAAATTTAATTCATCTTTAATTAATTATTTTATTAATTTCTAAAAAGAGTTTGTTTTTAATTGCCTTTGATAAAGAATCAACTTTCTTTTGATTTTGGGCCTCAACTAGAACTCTTATTACGGGTTCTGTGCCGCTCGGCCTTATAAAAACTCTACAATTATCCGAATATATTGCCTGAAAATTTTCTAGAGTTTGATAAATTAAGAGTTTTGTTTTTGGATTTAATTTATTAATATTAAAACCAAAATTAATATTAGTCAGTTTTTGGGGAAAAGGTTCGAAACTAGTACTAAGCCAATCACTTAAATTAATATTTTTATTTTTACAATATTTACAAATTTGAAGTGCAGTTAATATACCATCTCCAGAAAAATTATTAATTTTTGAAAGTATATGACCTGACTGCTCACCTCCTAAAACAGCTTTTTTTTCCTTAATAGCGTCATGCACATATTTATCTCCTACATCAGTTCGATATAAAATTCCTCCAATTTTCTTCCAAGCATTTTCAAAACCTAAGTTTGCCATTTGCGTGGATATTAGTAAATTGTTTGTGAGAATTTTTTGTTCCATTAGTTCTCTACCCCAAAGAAAAAGTATGTGATCTCCGTCTAAAAAATTGCCTTTTGAATCTATTCCAATTACTCTATCGGCATCTCCATCGAAGCTAAATCCCATATCTGCTGGACTTTCTCTTAATGCTTTTTTTAATGGTTCGAGGTTAGTAGAACCACAATTCATATTAATTTTCAACCCATTTTTAGAGTCATTTATAACTCTTACATCAGCACCAAGAGACTGAAAAATTTTTTTTGCACAGGTTGTCGCTGATCCATGGCAAGTGTCTAATATTATTTTCAACCCACTTAGATTTTCTCCACCCATTGATTGGATGAGGCTTTTAATGTAGATATTGATAAGATTTTTATTTGTATTTAGGGGGATATCTTTTTTAGGAACTGAAATAATATAATTAGCCTCTTCAATTAATTCTTGAATTTTATTTTCAAAATATTTGGTAATTTTTTGACCATTATGATCAAAAATTTTAATGCCATTATATTCTGGCGGATTATGACTTGCAGATATCATAATCCCACTACTTAGGTTCTTTTGTTTGATTAAAAAAGGTATAGCTGGGGTAGGGCAGATTCCAAGATTTATATATTCTTTGCCACTTTCATTTATACCTTGCGTTATTGCCTGAAGCAGAATATCTCCACTAACTCTTGTATCTCTTCCAATTAATATTGGATTTTTCTTCTCTAAAGTCGAACCTAGAGCATATCCTACTTTGTAGGCTAGAGAATAAGTAATCTCTTCATTAAATTTTCCTCTTATTCCATCAGTTCCAAAGATTGATTGCATAGTAAGGTTTCAGGAATCAAAGAGATTTAATGATTCTTCAATTCTTATTTTATCAGTTGATTAAAAGCTTATAGATTTCAATTCTCTTTATTTGTTTAACTTATTTAAGATGGTTTTAGTTAAATTTTTTTAATGGAGCAATCTGAAAGTCGAGAGCTAATTTTAAAGAGAAATTTAAAAACAATAGTTAGTTTGATTATATCTGTTGTTCTAGCTTCACTTCTTTTGTTAGGAAATATCTTTTTAAAATCAACTTATCTTCTTAAGAATTTTGGAGAGTTATCTGTTGAGCCTGAAATAGCTTTTACAAATAATAAGCCTACATTTCTCGAATTCTATGCTGAGTGGTGCGAAGTTTGCAAAGAAATGGCTCCACAAGTTTCTGCTCTTAAAGATGAATACGAAAAAAATATTAATTTTGTTTTTTTAAATGTTGATAATCAAAAATGGGGTAATTACATTCAGAAGTTCGCCGTAAACGGGATTCCTCAAATTAATCTTTTTGATAAAAAGGGTAATCTAATATCTACTTTTATTGGTAAACAAGATGAAATAAATATAAGAGAATCTATTAATAATTTAGAAAAAGAAGAGAAACCCTATGAGGAAATTATTAATGCTGAATTTTCAAAAATTCAAGAAAATAAAAGTAATGAAGTTAGTCCTCGTAGTCATGGATAGTTTTACCATTCTAAAGATCTTGATACAATCGGAAAACTTTGTTTAAAAATAGACTTACAACTTTGGGCTATAGACTTGTGCTCTTTTTGTGTACCGTGAGCTGATCTTAAATGAATGTAATGGATCCATGATCTGCATGATCCAGACATATAAATTCTTGTTGGAGTTGCTAATGGTAGAACAAATCTTGCACATTCTTTGGCTACGCCTTCAGAAAGTAAATCTTCATATAGTTTTGAAGCAGCTTGAAAATGCAAACCAATTTTTTCATTGAATCTTTTTTTTAACTCATCAGGGAGGTCAGGGATTGAATTTTGCCTGTTTTTGAAGTCTTGACGCCTCAAGTCAGGTAAGGGAATATTACCTAATTGAGAACTATCTGCATATCTCTGGGAAAATTCCTGAAAAGTAAATGATCTATGTCTTAATATTTGGGCAGCGATTCCTCTGTTGGTTTCTATTTGTAAGGTCATAAATGACTGTTCAAAAACGCTCCAATGTTCATTTTTAATGCAATAACTCAATAATTTCGAGTAGTCCTCATTTTCCTGATTTTTTGGATTACTAACTCTTGCAATGTAAGCCATTGTTTTTTCTGCATCAGGAGTTAGGGAAATTAGTTCAACTTTACTCATTTTAAATCTTCGCTAGAGTTACTTTTTCTGGTTGGTTTTGATACTTACCTCTTCTATCTTCATAGGTTGTAGAGCATGGATCACCTTCAAAAAAGAGTAGTTGGCAAATACCCTCTTCAGCATAAATTCTGCAATCTGCACCTGAGCTATTACTAAACTCTAAAGTTAGATGACCCTCCCAACCTGCCTCTGCGGGCGTTGTATTAACAATAATTCCTAGTCTTGCGTATGTACTTTTGCCTATACAGATTACTGTTATATTTTCTGGTACTTTCATCTTTTCTAAAGCCACTCCTAAACCATAGGAGTGAGCAGGTAGGATAAAAAAGTCCCCATCTTTATCATGGTGAAGAACAGTTTTTTCTAAATTATTAGGATTGAACTTTTTGGGATTCATCACAGTACCAGGAATATGTCTGAAAATTAGGAATTCTTTTGATGAAAGTCTTAAATCATATCCATATGATGAACATCCGTAACTCAAAACTGGTTTTTGTTTATTATCAGGCTCAAGATGCCTCACTAAATTTGATTGAAAGGGCTTTATCATTCCTTCCGAGGCTTTTTGATTTATCCAGAGATCATTTTTTAGCATTGTTTTATTAGCGAAGTTCGGTAATTTGGTTGGCCATTAATAACAGTTCTTTAGGAATATCTGTACCAGTAAGGATTACATCTCCTGATATAAATCGGTTTTCAAGTGTTGAAATCAAATCATCTTTATCGATAATTTTCAGCTCAATAGCTAAAAAAATTTCATCAAGTATGATTTGATCATTATCTCCAGACTGAAGTTCTTTTTTACAAAAATTCCATAATTCATTAGTAGATTCATGAATAGTTTTTTTTAAATTTTTATTATTTTCAATTGCTTCAGAATTATATTGATCAAAGGAATGTGATGATCTCACCCATTTTAAATTACCGCATAGCGTTACTGCATTATCAATTCCTTGGTTGACTCCCCCTTTCATAAATTGTATTAAGAGTACTTTCATTCCAAGAGCAGCGTTTCTTAGAGAGTCTCTTATGATAGATGGGTAGCATCCTCGGTATGTAGATCGATAGATTTGAATTTGTCCATTTTGTGCAATTTTTTTAACGTTAATTTTGTTAGCAGTATTTACATTTACAACATCAAGATTACTTTTGGAAAAATTATGGGATGAGCTAATTACCATTATTTAGATTCTTTCTATATGCAGTATAATTAGAATATATTTACGCTGCATATAGTGTAATTTTACTTAAAAAAGGGTTAAGCAATTAGAAACTTACTGTAAAAGGCTTTATTGATAAACCAATAAGAATTGAAAATTGTTACTGTTGATACAAGATATTTTAGAGTGTCTCCTTAAATTTTTTAATAGTAAAGATACTTATGATACCTGCTTCACGAGGATTCAACAGCTTTAGTTCGCAACAGTCAGGACAAAGTAAAATCAACTCTGTTGGGGAACGTTTTCCAATTAATAGAACTTTAATGGAAGTTATTAAAGGTCTTGATGGTGCAAGCACAGAAATGGTTGAGAGATCTAAAACAATATTTTTTCCTGGGGACCCTGCTGAAAGGGTCTATCTTATAAGAAGAGGAGCAGTAAGACTATCAAGAGTTTATGAGTCAGGTGAAGAAATAACTGTTGCTCTTCTAAGAGAGAATAGTCTCTTTGGTGTTTTATCTCTTCTAACAGGTCATAGATCTGATCGTTTTTACCATGCAATAGCATTCACAAGAGTTGAAATGATAACAGCACCTGCAAGTTCTGTTTTAAGAGCTATACAGGAAGATGCATCAGTAGGACTGCTGCTTTTACAGGGCCTTTCAAGTAGGATCCTGCAAACTGAAACAATGATAGAAACTCTTACACATAGAGATATGTCTTCTCGTTTAGTAAGTTTTTTAATGGTTCTTTGTAGAGACTTCGGAGTTGCGAGTGAAAAAGGTATTACAATAGACCTAAGGCTTTCACATCAGGCTATTGCTGAAGCTATTGGTTCTACAAGAGTAACCATTACTAGATTATTGGGAGATTTAAAGGATTCAGGGCTTCTCAATATTGAAAGAAAAAAGATCACAGTGTTTGATCCAATTGCCCTTGCAAAAAGATTTAATTGATTCATCATAAATTATGATGTACTGAGTGTATCCAGAAGTGTGGCTTGGATTTTAATTGTTTTTTTAATATTTTTAGGGGGATTAATTGCACCATTTGGGGATATTCTTGGAACAAAGATCGGAAAAGCAAGATTTAGTATTTTAAAACTAAGACCAAAAAAAACAGCAACTATAATAACTATAATTACCGGTGGGTTTATTAGTTCAATATCAATAGGGTTACTGATTTTAGTTAGTGAAGAATTTAGGCAAAGGCTTTTTGTTGATATTCCTTTTTTACAAAAAACTTTAGATGAAAGTAAAAAGGCTTTAATTCCTTTACAGAAAGAACGAAAGGAACTTGAAAGTAAAATTATTCAAAAAGAAAAGGAGTTAAATCAATTAAAAAGTAATATTAAGGAATTTAGGAGAGGAAATATTGTTATCAAAAGAGGGCAAACTTTATTTATTGCTGAAGTTAATTCCAGCTCAGATACAAAAATAGACTTAACAAAAATCTATAATGAAGCTGATAAATTTGTTAGAAAAATTGTTATCCCAATTAATAAAGATGCAAAAAATATTCTTTTGTGGAGACCTAGTGATATCACAAAAATTGAGACAATAGCTTCTCGCGGTGGTGACTGGATTTTATTAATTAAATCAGCAACAAATGTTCTAAAAGGGGATAGCTATGTTTTTGTATCTCCTGATTTATTAGAGAATAAATTTATAGTAAAAAAAGGGGACGTTATTACAAGTTCAATTCTTGGAGCAAGTGATTTAAATTTTAAAGCAATAAATTTAAAAATTAAATCATTGCTTAGAGAAACAAGAGATGAAATTAAGTATAAAGGTTCACAAGTTAGTGAAATTAATACAAATGGAAATTTTGTAAAAAAAATTAGAGACTTTCTCAAAGAAAATCAAAATGTTAATTTTAAGTTAGAAGTAGTATCTTTGAGAGATAGTAAAACTGTTGAACCCATAGTCGTTGAAATTAATATTGTAAAGACTCCATCTTAAATGCCTAAAGTAATAACTATTGATCCTGGGAAAAGTAAATGTGGCTTAGTTTTAGCTGACATAAGTGAAAAAAAAGTTTATAAAGCGATTATTCTTAAAAGTGAATCACTTGAGAATTATGTTAGAAATTTAATTACCGCTGAGGACATATCACAAATTATTATTGGCAATGGCACAACATGTAGAGAAATTAGAGAAAAACTATGTTGTTTTAAAAAAGAAATAATAACTTTTGAGGAGAAAAATACTACCTACAGGGCTAAAGCAAGATATTTTGAACTTTTTCCATTAAGTGGTCTGAAGTTTTTAATGCCTAGAGAGATATTTATTCTTAATAAAAACCTTGATGCGATATCAGCTTTGATAATTTTAGAAGATTATTGCAAAATGAATTTTACTTTGAATCAAAATCAAGATTTTAAAACTTGGCTGAAATAGTGAATTTATATTCATTCCCTGCCTCTAGTTCATAATCTTTTTTTATTAGAAATCTCAATAAGGGGTCTTCAATTAATGCTCTTCCCAAAGGTGGATTTACCGTTAATAAACCTTTATTAAAGGACCACGTAAAAGTCCACTTAAATTGACTAGCTTCCACAACCCCCTGAATTTGCTTTTTTGAAAAACAATATTCCTTAACACTTACATTGGCAATCGTTTCAGGTTTTGAAAGCATTTCTTAAGTTTGGTCTTTATCAAAAGAATTTAATTCATTAATTATGTATTCTTCTTTTTTAGTATTTAGTTGTACGAGGGATTCGATTACTCTCTCATATACTTTATCTAATATTAATTTCTCTTCTAGAGAAATATTTCCTAATACATGTGAAATGGTATTGAAATTATTTTTTCCTTTTATTAAAGGAGGTGACCCAATACCAATTTTTATTCTCTTAAAGTTTTGAGTCTGTAATTGTTCAATGATGCTTTTAAGGCCGTTGTGTCCACCTGAGCTTCCTTTTCTTCTAAATCTTATTTTTCCAAGGGGAAGATCTTTATCATCGACTATTACGAAAATCTGATTTAAATTTACTTTATACCAATCAACTATTGCTCGGACAGCATCACCACTGTTATTCATAAATGTATTTGGTAAAAATAACCTGAAAGTAGAATTATTGATTTGAAATTCTGAGAAGAAACTTTTGAGTTTATATTTTAATAAAAAATTAGAATTATACTTTTTCGAAAAATTTTCTAGAAGCAAGAAACCTATATTATGTCTACTATTAATATATCTTTTACCAGGATTACCAAGGCCAATAATATATATTTCTTTCATGGTTTATTTCTAAATCTCTTTTATTGAGAATTATGAATATATATAAACTATAACTAATCAATTAAAATAAAAATTTCAAAAAAGTTATTTAGCAATGTTCACATTAGCTAAATAACTTTTTGATAAAAATTATGGAATTTAGTTTCCGTTCCAATCAACTGAGAAACCTTGTAGTAGTAAGGATTGGTTATAGATTTGCAGAAGAATAACTAAGAAAACCAAAAGTAGTAAACCAATTACTGTCATGACAGGAACTGCTCCCCAACCGGGTACTACTTTTCCTTGACCTGAATTGCCAATTGCTTTTAAAAGACTTCCTAAGGCTGTTTTTTGACCCATGTTAAATTCACAAAATCGAATATTATTTCGCTATTGTATAAGAACTTATACATAAATTGTTTACAAACTTAGCAAAATTGATGCAAACTTTATCATCAGCTCCAGATCCTGCAGTTTCTATAGCTGTAACAATTCTGGCATTACTTTTAGCTTTGACTGGTTTTGGTCTATGGACTGCCTTTGGACCTAAAGCAGCAAAGCTTACTGATCCATGGGATGATCATGACGATTAATTACCCTTAAAGTATTTCAAAATTTTCCAAAAATACAAAAAGTAAACAATTAACCATAGTTTAATTATAAATTTAATAGGATATAAATCTGTCAGCACTAGTAATTCCATGCTCGCCTTAAAAATTTCTGTTTACACTATCGTCTTTTTCTTTGTTGGAATATTTCTCTTCGGATTTTTAGCAAGTGACCCAACAAGAACGCCAAACAGAAAAGACTTAGAAAGTCCTCAAGATTAATCTCATATTAAACTTTAAATTGATTTTTGGAATTTCAAAAAAAATAATATTTTTCTCTTTTCTGTTTATTAATTTCCTTCAGTCATCAAAATCAGCTGATTTCTTAAAAATTAATAAAAATAGCAATAATCAGGATACCAAGTTGATTGGGTTAAATACTTCTTACTCAGAGACTTTATCAAATTCTTCTAAAATTTCTGATGATAATAATTCCTATGTAAATTTATTACAGAAAAATCTTGTTTTATTTTTAGCGGCTAAAGCTGAAAAGCAGGAGGAGTTAATAATCCAATCTGATAAACAGTCTGAAATAAATGATGTTATTAGTGCAGAAGGAAATGTATCCGTTGCTTATAAAGGCAAACTGCTTAAAGCAGATACTTTAATTTACGATAAGTTAAATAAAAAAATAAGAGCTAAAGGAAATATATCTTTGGAAATAGGGGATCAATTCTTTAAGGCTAGACAACTAGAGTACAGTTTTATTAGTGAAAAAGGTTATTTATTAGATGTTGAGGGATCTTTTAATACCAATACATTGATGGATGATTTATCGTCAAATTTCAGCGTATCAGACTCTAATAAGATAGAAAATTTACTTAAATTAAAAAAAAAAGAAGTTTTAAATACTCCTGGCAAAGTTGAAAATTGGTTATTTTTTACAGATAAAATATCTATAGATGGCCAAAAATGGGAAAGTAAGAAGGCTGTATTTAGTAATGATTTACTTGAATCGAAACAGGTTAAATTAGCCATTAATTCATTAAAAGTAATTTCTGAAGCAGAGAAATTACGATTTAAGTCATCAATAAACTATTTAATATTTGAAGAAAAAGTTTCAATTCCATTTTGGGTTGGAGATAGAACTTTAACAAAGTCAAAATCTGGAGAATTAGAATTCTTAGCCTTTGAAAATAGGTGGAATTTAGGATATGAAAACTTAGATAAGGATGGTTATTTTATTGGTAGGAAATTTAATTCTGTAGATATTTTTGATGATTTTGTTCTGGATTTAGAGCCGCAATTTTTAATTCAGAGATTATTAAAAGGGTATACAAAAAGTTTTGTAAAGAAGGACGAATCAATCACTTCAGATAGGGTGAAGAGAAATTTAAGTTTTGAAGATTATTTTGCACTAAAATCCCAGATAAAAGGGAAAATAAAAAATTGGGATTTAGGAATAGAAAAGAATTTAAATTCTCTTGATTTAGATAAATTTTCAGATGCATTTAGATTTAAGACTGAATTGAGTAAAGAAATTGATTTATTTAATTCAAAATGGAAAAAAACTTTTTTTGGAATTTATAGAGAGAGAGTCTGGAATGGTTCATTGGGTGAAGCAGAAATTTACTCAGGTTTTGGTTCAAAATTGCAAAAAGAAAATACTTGGGTTGTTGATGGCATTAAAAAGTCAGAATTTTTATCTTTAGGTTTGGCAAACATAACAGCAGAAGCTTTGAATACTAAAAAATTAGAAACTAGCCTTAAAGGTAATCTGTTTTATTCTCTTGATCAAAAGTTTCCAATTAGTATTGTAGATTCAAAAAAGAAATCTATTGATATTTCATATAAGTATATTCCTGAACCAATCACAAAAGGCCTAAGTCTTAATACAAGATTTGAAGCATCATATTCTTTCTATGAAAATGGAGATCATCAAGAATATTTAGGGCTAGGTATGGGACCAGAATTAACATTTGGTAATTTTAAAAACAAAACTTTTGACTATACTCGTATAAGTTTTTTCCCTTTCTATAGATTAAGTAGTGGTGATAGTGTTTTTAAGTTTGATCAGAATTATGAAAAATTCACCTTAGATATTTCTTTTGATCAGCAATTATATGGACCGGTTTTACTCAAAACTACTGGGACTTTAAATTTGTCAAGTGATTCAGATGATTATGGTGAATTTATAAATTCTAAGATCTCATTAAATTGGAAAAAAAGATCCTATGAATTTGGTATTTTTTATCAACCTTATAATCAAGTAGGAGGAATTTCTTTTAGTCTCTTTGGATTTAAATAGCTAAATGAGTGTTGAATTTTATATAAGGTAATTGGTTAAATTTATTTTCAATTAAATTTTCATTGGCAAGTAGTGTTGAAGTAGCATCCCATTCCCCAGATAAAAACATTTTTCTTGTGCTTTCTTTAATCTCAAGATTGGAAGTTAAATCTTTTGATTTTGCTAATGAATTTTCAAGATCAATTTCTAAGAATAAGAATTGGTTATCGCAATAGTTTTGTATTTCTTCTATTGATTTCTTAGGTAGCGTAAAACATGGGATTCCTATTGCAATACAGTTACTATAAAAAATGTCAGCGAAACTCTCTCCTATGATTGCTTTTATACCCCATCTCATAAGCGCTTGGGGGGCATGTTCTCTGCTGGAACCACATCCAAAATTGCTATTAACAACTAGTATTGCGGCATTTTTGTTTTCCTCTAAGTCGAAAGGATGCCTTCCCTTTAAAGTTTTTCTATCATCCTCAAAAACAGATTCACCTAATGAATCAAAGTTAACACACTTCAAGAAACGTGCTGGAATTATTCGATCTGTATCAATGTCGTTTCCAATCAAGGCGATACATTGCCCGTCTATTTGTGTAATTTTTCCAATTGGTGGCGTGAACTCGGATTTCATTAGTTTATAAATTCTCGAACATCACTGACTTTCCCATTAATTGCAGCAGCAGCAACCATTGCGGGACTCATGAGTAGTGTTCTTCCGCTAGGAGATCCCTGCCTACCCTTGAAATTTCTGTTACTAGAACTGGCACTAATTTGATTACCTATTAGCTTATCTGAATTCATTGCTAAACACATTGAGCAGCCTGGCTCTCTCCATTGAAATCCAGAATCCTTGAATATCTGATCAAGACCTTCTTGTTTTGCTTCATTGGCGACTTTTTCTGAACCAGGCACTACGAATGCTTTTACGTTCCTAGATACTTTTTTCCCTTTTAATACTTCAGCTGCAACTCTTAAGTCACTGATTCGCCCATTTGTGCAACTGCCTATGAAACAAACTTCTACTGGAATATCTTTTATTGATTGTCCTGGATTAAAACTCATATATTCATAAGCCTCTTCAGCAACTAATTTGTCATTTGGTGACAATTCATCTAAAAGAGGGATTTGTTGATTAATGCCTATACTCTGGCCCGGTGTAATACCCCAGGTTACGGTGGGTTCTATTTTACAAGAATCAATTTTAATTACATCATCATAAATCGAATCTTCATCGCTTTTTAATGATTTCCACCATGTGAGCGCTTTTTCCCAATTCTTATTTTTTGGTGCGCATAATTTATTTTTAATGTAACTAAAGGTCTTTTCATCAGGGTTTATGTAGCCGCATCTTGCTCCTCCTTCAATAGACATATTGCATATTGTCATTCTTTCTTCCATTGATAATGCGTTGATTGCAGGCCCTGAGAACTCATATGCAAAACCCACCCCAGCCTTTACACCGAGTTTATTAATAATATGAAGTACTAAATCCTTAGCATAAACCCCATTAGATAATTTATTTTCACACCAGATTTGCCTTACCTTTAGTTTGTTCATGGCTATTGTTTGGGTAGCAAGAACATCTCTTACTTGGCTTGTACCTATCCCAAAAGCAATTGATCCAAAAGCTCCATGAGTTGAAGTGTGAGAATCTCCGCAAGCGATTGTCATTCCTGGCTGAGTCAGCCCTAATTCTGGGGCTACTACATGAACTATTCCTTGATTACCGCTACCAATATTAAAAAATCTTATTTTATGTTCTAGGCAATTCTTTTCAAGTGTTGTAATCATCTGTTCAGCGAGATTATCTTTGAAAGGCCTGCTCTGATTATCTGTTGGTACAATATGATCAACAGTAGCAACAGTTCTATCAGGGAATTTTACTTTTAAGTTTTTGTCTTTTAAAGCGCCAAAGGCTTGAGGACTTGTCACTTCATGAATAAGATGAAGACCAATAAATATTTGATCAGATCCTCCAGGGAGACTTGAAACTTTGTGTAAATCCCAAACTTTATCAAATAGGGTATTTTGACTCAATTTGTAAAAAAAGTTACTTTCTATCTGATAATAGGATTAATCTGAAGCTGTTCAAACACACATTTACACTTAGTGTTTGAATTTCAATTCTGTTGCGGGTTGAGTTAAATTTTTTTTTGATGTTAGTAATATGATTATTTGGTCCTGAAATCGATATATAGACAAGTCCAACCGGTTTATCTTGACTGCCTCCCTTAGGACCAGCTATCCCACTGATTGCTATGGACCAATCCGCTCCTAATTTCTCTTTTACATTAATCGCCATAGCTTCACAAACTTCTTTAGAAACAGCTCCATATTTTTCAAGCTTTTTTTCTGAAATATTTAATAATGAATTTTTGAGGGCATTGCTATAGGAAACAATACTACCTAGAAAAACTTGTGATGAGCCTGATATTGATGTGATTGATGAAGAGAGTAATCCTCCGGTACAGGATTCAGCAAAAACTATTGTTTCTTTTCTCTCATCTAATTTATTTATTAAAACGCTAGGTAGGGTATCATTATCCTCTCCAAAAATAAACTTAGAAAACTCTTTTTTTAATTTTTCTTTTATAGGTTTAATAATATTCTTTGCTTCCAATTCGTTCTTTGCTCTGGCTGTGATTCTGAGTTTAACCTCTCCTAAGTTTGCATATGGAGCAACAGTAGGGTTTTTAAGATTGAATAGATCGTTAATTTTTTCTGCAACACTAGATTCTCCAATGCCTGCAAATTTTAGAGTATTTGAAAAAAAGGAATAACTATCTGAGAATTTTGTTTTAATGAAATCACACGCCGTCTCTTCCCACATTGTTTTCATTTCACTTGGTACTCCTGGGAAAGTGAGAATAGTAAATCCTTTTATTGGTTCCCATATCATTCCAGGTGCAGTGCCCCTAGGGTTATTAATTATTTGAGCATTTTTTGGGAAGAAACATTGTTTCCTTAAGCTAGAGGAATCGTCCTTTAGATTTGAGTTTGAAAGTTTCTGTTTAATTTCATCCCACAAATGCGGTCTTTCAAAAAGAGTTACATTAAAAGATTTGGCTATTGCTTCAGTAGTTAAGTCATCTGGGGTGGGTCCCAAGCCACCCGTTGTGATAAGAAGATTACTTCTTTTCGATATTTCTTGAATCACTTTAATAATACGATCACAGTTATCACCTACAGTTGATTGCCTAAAGTGATTTAAGCCTAATTGAGATAACTGTTCAGAAATCCATTGAGCATTCGTGTTTGTAATATTTCCTAGGAGTAGCTCTGTTCCAATAGAAAGAATTTCAACTCCCTTGGAGTAAGGACTCATTTAATTGATGCTTCAAGTTTGCCTTCATAAAGAGGGAAACGATTGCATAATATTGATACTCTTTCTTTACATTGACTTTCAATCACTGAATCGTTTGGGTTAAGTAATCTATCAGCGATGATATCACCAACTTCAGCAAAAGCATTCTCATTAAAGCCTCTAGTTGTTAAAGCAGCAGTGCCTAATCTCAGTCCACTGGTCACAAAAGGTGATTCAGGGTCAAATGGAACAGTATTTTTATTTGCAGTGATATTAACTTCACTTACTAGCAAGTCAGCAATTTTCCCAGTCATATTGATACTTCTTAAATCCAGCAAAACAATATGATTATCAGTGCCTCCACTAACTATCTCAATACCTCTATTTATTAAAGTTGAAGCTAGAACTTTGGCATTTTTTATTACTTGTTTAGAATAATTAATGAAATCTGGCTGTAAGGCTTCTCCAAATGCAACAGCTTTAGCGGCAATAATATGTTCTAGTGGCCCACCCTGAGTTCCAGGGAAAACAGATTTATCAAATTTCTTTCCAAATTCTGCATCATTACATAAAATAAGTCCCCCTCTAGGTCCTCTTAGTGTTTTATGAGTAGTTGTAGTTACCACATCACAATAAGGTATTGGATTTGGGTGAAGTTTACTTGCTACAAGACCGGCAATATGTGCAATATCAGCCATTAAGAATGCACCAACTTCATCTGCAATTTTTCTAAATGATTCAAAATCTATTTTTCTTGGATAAGCAGAATATCCGCATATGATTAATTTTGGTTTTGTTTCTAGTGCGATCTCTCTTATCTCATTAAAATTTAATTCACTAGTTTCTTTATTTACACCGTAGTGAACTGCATTGAACCACTTTCCGCTCATATTTACTGGAGATCCATGAGTTAGGTGCCCACCATGAGATAAATCCATCCCCATGATTGTGTCGCCAGGTTTAAGTAGACTTAGGAAAACAGCAGCATTTGCCTGAGCTCCACTATGGGGTTGAACATTAGCCCAATTTGCATTAAATAATTTTTTTGCTCTCTGAATAGCTAACTCTTCGATTTCATCAACAAATTCACATCCCCCGTAATATCTTTTTTGAGGTAATCCCTCGGCGTATTTATTTGTAAGGACGGATCCTTGAGCCTGCATAACAGCAATTGATGCGAAATTTTCACTTGCTATTAACTCAAGATGGGTTTCCTGTCTATTTTTTTCAGAGTTGATAAAATTGGATATTACTGGATCACTTTCTTTTAGATTTTGAAGGATATTCATTGAATTTGATAAGTAATACCCATAATATAGACGATATTTTTTAGAAAAATATAAAAAGAATATTTCAGAATTTTAAACGCGCCTGGAGAGATTCGAACTCCCGACACCCTGATCCGTAGTCAGGTGCTCTAATCCACTGAGCTACAGGCGCATAATTATGTAATATCTCTGTTTCAGGGTCTCTTAGTCAACTAGATTTCGGGTAAAATATCTATTATTAACAATCTAATTATAAATATGCCTATAAAGTGGTACGGAAATGGTGATTTAGAAGATCCTATCTATAAACATTTTTCTCGAATAGTAAATTTTGTAATTCACTGCATGATATTTACTGCCATTGTAAGCGGCACATGGCTTTTAAAACAAATTAAATATGAAATCGGCTATTTTAATAATTTTGCAATTGTCTGGTCAGTTCTTTTGATCTCCCATTTACTTTTCGTAATTATAAAAAAACCTAAAGAAAATTCAAAACAATCAACTTAAATCAATTTATATTTATGGACTCTCAGATACAAATAAGTGATCTAGAAAATGTGATTTCCGAAAAGGTTTTTATTAAAATAGAAAAGTGGAATTTGTATCTTGGAGACGCTGGCCTGGCTAGACATCTTGCTATTGAATGTATCAGTAATAAAGATCAAGGCCCATTCGAGGCCGCAAAATTAAGTTTGAAAACAATAAATGTAAAAGTAGGGGATGGTGTTAACAGTATTCCACTTATTAATTTAATCACTACCTCACAAATTCTAGAATTAGAGGAGATTTTGGAAAGTTTTTTTGAAAACTAAATCTTTTTTTTATAAACTTTAAATCTATTTACTTTCAGGCATTTGGTAAGAAAAAAATAGATTCCAAAAAAAGTTAGAGATCCAAATATTAATAATAAAAATTCTACGAGATTAGAATTGAAGTTATTTATAGTTTTGAGAATAGTAAAACAAAGTGTGCTACCTATAAATGCTGCTAATGACATGAGGATAATTTTCCTTAATAAATCCAAGTTAGGCAAATGGATATTTTCATTTCTCAGATTATAAGAAAGCAAAATACAAACTATAAAGTTGACTATTCCTGAAGATAAAATTATTCCTACAACTCCAAAATTATATGGTGAAAGATTCCCATAATTATTAATTGGTGCGCCAATTAAAAACCAATCAAAAAAAATATTTAATATTATCCCTGCAAATGATGACTTAAAAGGGAAGTTTGTTTTTTCTATTGAATAGTATGTTCTTACTAATAAATCTCTGTAAAGATAAAAAGGTATACCAACTGCATAAGCAATTAATATATTCTTTACTTTTAAAGCCGCTGAATAATCAAAAGATCCTCTCTGAAAAACCAACTGTACTATTTGATTATTAAATGTTATGAAAAATCCGGTTAAAAATATAGTCGTCAAGAAACAGTACTCTATTCCTGAGATCAATTTTTTTTGGAGGCCTATATGGTCTTTATCACTTCTCAATTTTGAGAATTTTGGAAGTAATGGCAAAATCAAAGAGTTAGATAATATGCCTAATGGCGCTTGTATCAAAAAGTTTCCGTAAGCTAGTCCCGATGCTGCTCCTTGAAAACTTGAAGCGAAAAACATATCGATAAAAACGTTAATTTGACTGAGGCCTGATGAGATAGATGCTGGAATAATTAGTTTGAAAATCCTCCTCTCTTCATCATTAAATAGTTGGAAGTTTGACTTTAATCTCAAGAGACCGATTTTCTTTATTTCCGAAATTTGAACAACAAACTGAATTAAAGTTCCTGTCAAAGTTGCAAAAGCTAGTAATCCCGAATAAGTAAAGAAATGAGAATTTGTATTTTCTTGGTTGAATATCCAACTTAATAAAATAAAAAAAATAGTAGTTATGCTTGTTATTGCTGGACTTATACTTGATAAAAAGAATTTTCTCTGAGAGTTTAAGGCACCAAAGCTTAAACCTATTAATCCGGATAAAGGGATACAAGGTGTAAGTATTTTTAATTGGTAAGTGGCAATAGATTTAGCTTCGTTACTTAAATTGGGGGCTAATAATTCAATTAATAAACTTGAATTAAAGTAAATCAATATTGCTAAACAAATTAATAATATTGAAAGTTTTATGCTTACTTGAGTTAAAACAATCCCTCCATTTTTTTTGTTAAGGGGAGTTAGAACTGCAACGACTGCGTTATGTAGGGGACCATTAATCCCTCCAATGATTATTAGCAAAAAACCTGGAATTATGTAGGCATAATTAAATGCGTCGTATGTGACCCCTACTCCAAAAGCAGCAGCTATAAATATTTGTCTTATACATCCAGCTAATTTACTTAGACTAGTACCAAACGAAATTGAAAAAACACTATTCTTTAAAAATGAATGCATTTGGATTTGTCTAAATTTTTCAAGAAGTTTAAGTTTCAATTATATTTGATTTTTAACTAACGACATATTTATGAATGATCGGATAATTGAATTTGATCCACTAATTGAAGGGGTTTTAATTAAGAGGTATAAAAGGTTTCTTGCTGATATAAAATTAAAGAGTGGAGAGGTAGTAACTGCTCATTGTGCTAATACAGGTCCAATGAAGGGACTTTTGAGTGAGGGAGTAAAAGTAAGAATAAGTGTTTCCCCTTCTCCAAAAAGAAAATTACCTTTTACTTGGGAACAGATATGCGTTTTGGATGCAAAAAATGAGGAGGTTTGGGTAGGAATTAATACTTTATTTGCAAATAAGTTAATCAAAAAGGTTATTGAGAAAAATTTGTTGAACCAAATAATAGGAGATATAGAGACAATTAAATCTGAAGTTCCTTATGGAAAAGATAAAAAAAGCAGAATTGACTTTTTTTTAACTCCAAAATCTTCAAATCCTGATAAACGTAACATTTACATAGAGGTTAAAAATACGACTTGGATTAAAGAAAATGTAGCTCTATTCCCAGATACAGTAACGAAAAGAGGTCAAAAACACCTCGTGGAATTAAAGGAATTAATTCCTGCTAGTAAAAGTGTTTTAGTACTTTGTATTACAAGAAAAGACGCTTGTTTTTTTGCCCCCGGAGATGAAGCAGATCCCTTGTACGGCAATCTCTTTAGAGAATCTTTAAGTGCAGGAATGATAACTATTCCATGTTCATTTGAATTTCACATAGACCACGTATCATGGAATGGAATTAAACCTTTAAAAATAGCCGAAAAACTTGATATTTTGAAATCCAAAAAAAATAATTTTTAAATTTAACAAATAATTTTTTAAGGTGCAACTATAAAAATGGTATAAACAACTACTAGACACGGATAAGTTTTTTGAATAAATTTAAATTTGAAAGGAAACAGCACAAACTGTTTTTTTGCAGATCTAATTTTTTTTTATGACCACTGCTTTGCAAACGCCTCAAAGGCGCTCTAGGTCCAAACTTCAAGATGCAAGTCTTGTCAATGGACCTATGCTCCTTTTGAGGAGTATTCGAGGATTTAGTTCAAACCGCTCTATGTTGTGGCTTGCAACTGTTCCCCTAGCTTTGTTTGGTTTAGGTATTTTTAATCTTTCAGCTCACGCAGCTGATTTACCTGAGTTGAATGCAGCTTTTCTTGCTAACAATTTATGGCTTTTGATCGCTACCATTCTAGTGATCTTCATGAACGCCGGTTTCGCTATGGTTGAGGCAGGTATGTGCCGTTCTAAGAACGCTGTTAACATTCTTGCTAAAAACCTCTTTGTATTTGCTTTAGCTGTAACTTCTTATTGGTTTATCGGCTATTCATTAATGTACGGAGGAAGCGTTGCTGACGGTTGGCTTTATTTTGGCGGCTTATTTTTTGATCCCACAGTTACTGCAGATATGGTAACTGATGCTGGATTAGTCCCAACTGTTGATTTCTTGTTCCAGTCTGCTTTTGCAGGAACTGCCGCAACTATCGTTTCCGGTCTTGTTGCTGAAAGAGTTAAATTTGGAGAATTTGTTGTTTTTGCTGTTGTATTAACTGCATTTATATATCCAATTGCTGGTAGCTGGAAATGGAATGGTGGTTGGCTTGATTCTTTAGGTTTTGTTGATTTTGCTGGTTCTTCAATTGTTCACTCAGTTGGAGCATGGGCGGGTCTTGTAGGAGCTATGCTTCTTGGACCAAGAATTGGCAAATACTCTGATGGAAAACCACAAGCTATGCCAGGACACAATATGGCTATAGCTACTTTAGGTGCATTAGTCCTATGGATAGGTTGGTACGGATTTAACCCCGGTTCTCAACTTGCTATGGATCAATGGGTTCCATATGTTGCTGTAACAACTACTTTGGCAGCAGCTGCTGGAGCTATTGGTGCAACTATTGTTTCAACATTAACTTCTGGTAAGCCTGATCTTACAATGATAATTAACGGAATCCTCGCTGGTTTGGTTAGTATCACCGCTGGTTGTGGAGATATGACTCTTGCTGGAGCCTGGTTCGCAGGACTAGTAGGTGGAATTATTGTTGTATTTTCTGTTGCAGCACTTGATGCCGCTGAGATCGATGATCCCGTAGGTGCATTCTCTGTTCACGGAGTTTGTGGTGTATGGGGTACTGTAGTTATCGGTCTTTGGGGTACAGCTGTACAAGGTGATGGAGCAGGTATGGGATTGTTCAATGGTGGAGGTATTACCCTTCTTCTAGTTCAAGCTCTTGGTGCCGCAGCTTATGCTATTTGGACACTAGTTACTTGCTGGATTGCCTGGTCTGTAATTGGAGGATTATTCGGTGGAATCCGAGTATCTGAAGAGGAAGAGACTCAAGGCTTAGATATAGGAGAGCATGGAATGGAAGCATATCCAGACTTTGCATCTGCTAAATAATCTAACTGAAAATTGATTTAAGAAACCTGACTTATGTCAGGTTTCTTTTTTTTTACGAAAAATTATTTAAAACGTTGTAATATAAAAAGATGGATACTCAAGCTTTTAGAAGATCTCTTCATCATTCTGATAGGTACAATAGAAGGGGTTTCGATTCTCCAACAAAAAGAGCTCAAGCATTAGAAGAAGCTTACCAAAGTGATTTGATAAGTTCTATTAGGGATAATGGTTTTAATTACACAAAAGGCAGACTAAATATTAAGTTGGCTCAAGCCTTCGGTTTCTGTTGGGGAGTTGAAAGAGCTGTTGCAATGGCTTATGAAACTAGAAGACATTACCCAAATGAGAATATTTGGATAACAAATGAAATAATTCATAATCCCTCGGTTAATGATCATTTAAGAAAAATGGATGTAAAATTCATCTCAGCTAAAAATGGAATTAAAGATTTTTCTTTAGTTTCTAATGGGGATGTTGTTATTCTTCCTGCTTTCGGAGCTACTGTTCAAGAAATGAAACTCTTGCATGAGAAAGGTTGTCATATTATTGATACAACTTGTCCATGGGTTTCTAAGGTTTGGCATACAGTTGAAAAACATAAAAAACATATTTTCACATCTATTATTCACGGAAAATTTAAACATGAAGAGACTCTCGCTACAAGTTCATTCGCAGGTAAATATTTAGTTGTACTTGATCTAGAAGAAGCGAACTACGTTTCTCAATATATTCTGGGGAGAGGTAATAGAAATGAGTTTATGAACAAATTTGCTAAAGCTTGTTCTAATGGATTTGATCCTGATAAAGATTTAGATAGAGTTGGAGTTGCAAATCAGACAACTATGCTTAAGAGCGAGACTGAAGAAATTGGAAAGGTTTTTGAAAAGACGATGTTAAAAAAATTTGGCCCAGAAAACTTAAATAGTCACTTTTTAGCTTTTAATACCATTTGTGATGCAACTGAAGAAAGACAAGATGCAATGTTCTCTTTGGTTGATGAAGATCTTGATATTCTAGTGGTTATTGGAGGCTTCAATTCTTCTAATACTACTCATTTACAAGAAATAGCAATTACTAAAAATATTTCTTCTTTTCACATTGACACGCCAGAGAGGATATCAGTCAAAGAAAACTCAATATTTCATAAACCACTTGGATCAGATTTAGAACTTAAAAATAATTTTCTTCCTAGTGGAAAAATTAATGTTGGAATTACCTCAGGTGCATCCACTCCTGATAAGGTTGTCGCAGATGTTATTGAAAAGTTAATTGATATTGCTTCCTGAATTTGATATTTCATTTATGATTTTGCTTAGTTTTTTTAATTTATTAGGTAGATAATTCCAAAAGATCTACTTTATTAACTAGAATATTAAAAAAATTTATGAAGTATGGAAGACAAAGCACAAACTAATCAGGTTCAAACTGCAAGTATGAATAGAACTAAAGCGCCCCAAAAAGTTGAAGTTGTAGTTGCTAATTCATCTTCTGGGTTAGAAGTAAATATCCTTGGAGAACTATCGATTTTTGTGTTAAGGATTGGTTTTTGTGCTTTGATGATTCATCATGGCCTAGAGAAACTTCAGGATCCACAGGGTTTTGCTGAGTTTGTAGTTGGCAAGTACTTCTCATTTTTGCCAGGTGACCCTGTTATTTGGACTTTTGGAGCAGCAATTACTCAATTAGTATGCCCATTAGGATTGGCTGTGGGAATTTTTGCGAGACTTTCAGCTCTTGGTTTATTCTCCACAATGGCATTTGCTGTTTATTTTCATCTCCTTGATACTGGACTGGAAGGTTTTCCTCTGGCAGTGGTTGAAGGTCATAATTACGCTTTCGAATTGTCTTTTATATATGGGGCTATTTCACTCTACTTTCTATGCGCAGGTCCAGGCAGACTTTCTTTATTCAGAAAAACCAACAAAATTACATATTATCCAAAGTCAACATAATTTAATGCAAAAAATGTCTTTTTTGCGTAAATACCATCGATATCCCTTTAGAATTACACATATCAATACTCTCTTGGTCTCTTAGACTACCTCCAGGTTGGATAATAGCTTTTATACCGTATTCATTTGCAAGCTCTACAGTATCTGCAAATGGGAAAAAACCATCGCTGGCTAAGACAGCATCTGAACATAATTTTCCAGCTGCTTTTAATGCAATTTTTGCTGCTCCGACTCTATTCATTTGTCCAGCTCCAATACCAATTGTTTTTTGGTCTTTTGCAATAACAATGGCATTAGATTTCACGTGTTTACATATTTTCCATGCAAAATTTAGATCTAAGTTCATTTGATTACCTGGATTTTTATTAGTTACTGAAATCCAACTTTCAGTTTTTTCTTCACTATCATCAGTATCTTGGACGAGTAATCCTCCCATTATTGATTTAGTAGAAGTTTGATTTTTTTGTGGCAGTTGATCTTTTGAAAACTTTAAAATTCTTAAATTCTTTTTAACTTTTAAAATTTCTAAAGCTTCCTCATCAAAAGATGGAGCGACGACACACTCTAAGAAAATATCTTTGAGGTGAATTGCGGTCTCACTATCAACATTTGCATTAAAAGCAACTATGCCTCCAAATGCACTAATAGAGTCGCATTCCAAAGCGTTCAAAAATGCTTTAGAAGCTGAATTACTTATAGAGGCACCACAAGGATTATTGTGTTTTAAAATAACAGAGGCAAACACATCTTTTGTAAGTTCATCTTTTTCTGTGTAGCCAAATTCTAAAACTGTTGAAAGTGCCGACTCTAGATCTAATAGATTGTTATAACTTAAGTCTTTTCCTTGTAATTGTTCTGCTGAGTTCCATCCAATGTTACTTAAACCATACCAGACAGCTTTTTGATGTGGATTTTCCCCATATCTTAAGGTTTTGATTAGTGGATAAGATTCAATATATTTGGAGGATTGTAAATCTCTTTCTTTTCTTATCCAATTAGATATTGCAGTGTCATAGTCTGCTGTATGTTGAAAAGCTTCAAAAGCTAATTTTGCTTTATATGAGTCTTTCAATTCACCTTTTTTACTTTCTTCAAGAAAATTTTGATACTGACTAGGGTCTACTAAAACGGAAACGTCTTTATGATTTTTAGCTGCAGAACGAATCATAGATGGCCCTCCGATATCGATATTTTCAATAGCATCTTCCCATTTAGCTCCCTGATCTACAGTTTTTTTAAAAGGGTATAAATTTACAACTACTAAGTCAATTAAGTCAAGATTGTTAGCTTCTATGTCTTTTTTATGTTCTTCATCAGTTCTTTTAGCTAATATTCCCCCGTGTATTTTTGGATGTAAAGTTTTAACTCTTCCTCCAAGAATTTCTGGAGAATTAGTAAAATCAGCAACTTTAATAACTGGAATTTTAGCCTCTATTAGATGTTTAGCAGTTCCTCCACTTGATAGAATTTTATAATTAAATTGCTCTACCAATTCCTTACAAAATGGGATTATATTTTTTTTATCAGAGACACTTACTAAAGCTAATGGAGACATTATGGGAAAGTTTACTTACTTAAGAATATAAACATGAAATATGCTATCAATCATGAATTTGTCTCGATTAGCTCTCAAACTGCAACTCATAGAATTATTTTGATGCATGGTTGGGGAGCTGATTCGGATGACCTTTTAATATTTGGAAAGGAGATGGCTGAAAAAATAAATCTTGATTTTGAGGTAATTTCTTTGCGGGCTCCTGGATTACACCCAAGCGGTCAGGGAAGACAGTGGTATGGATTATACCCACATGATTGGAATGGAGCTGAGGTTGAAGTAAATAAACTTTTAGTTACATTAAAAAAATTTGATACTGATCAGATTCCACTAAGAAAAACAATTTTGTTGGGGTTCTCTCAGGGAGCGGCAATGGCAATTGATGCGGGATCTAAGTTAAATTTTGGATTAATTGTTGCTTGTAGTGGTTATCCTCACCCTAACTGGGCTCCGGGAGAAAAATTCTCACCATTGATTATTAGTCATGGTTTATTTGATGACGTTGTACCTCTAGATGCTTCTAGGACTATTTATGAAAAAGTAAAGAGTAAGTCTTCTAAATTTTGTGAATTATTAGAATTCGATGGATTTCATCAAATTGATTCAAATTTAGTTAATTTTGTAAGTTCAAATATAAGTAATATTTTTTAAACAAAAGCATATTCGTATTCTTCAATCTCTTCCCAATCATCTGCAGTAAGTTCTAGACCCTCAAATATTTTTTCTTCACCAATTCCTTCAACTACAACTTTTAGTGATGGAAATAGAAAATGATTTTCTTCAGCATATTGGGCACTAAATAACCCTTTTTCACCCCAAAAAAACCTATCGGTGGTATGTTCATTTCTTCTGACATTGAAAACTGAAGGCGCAGAGAGGCCATTTTCAGCTATGAATCTTCTTGCTGCAGTAACTGGTTTATGTTTGCCAGTTTCGATATGGTAAATAGGTACATGTGCCATTACTCTTTGGCCAGCCAATCTTCTTCTGCTGATTCTTTTTCTTTTTTTTGACATTGATCGGTACTCCTGAAATTATTAATGAGATTAGTCTTATTTATTTTTACTAATCTTATTTATATATGTGATTTTAAATTCACTTCAAATTACATAGAGGACCCATCTACCCCTCATGTAGCTTAAAATATGATTAAATAATCATATTTAAGGCTGGCCAAAGTCAGACCTCTTTATATATCTTAATACTTTTTTCATATTTTACAAGCCCTTTTCAAGTTTTTAAAAAAAAAATTTCTCAAAATTTTATTTATTATGAATCTTTCAAAAAAATTTGAAGAACTCATCATAAAACAGCTAGAGAGTTTTGGTTGCTCAATGGGCGTGACTAATTTAGTTATGTATCTTGCTTCAGCTAAGCAAGGAACTAAAGCATCTTTTGAAATGATTGGTCAATGGCCACAAATTGATAGGCTACTTACATCAATAGAAGATGATCCTTCACTAAAAGTTTCATCTCCAAATAGAAGATGGTACCCGCTTCAAGAAAACGATATTCTACTTGGTGTCCTGAGGGTGGAAACAGATTTGAAAGGGGAGAATTGGCCAGTATCTCTTGATTCTAGATTAAAAGCGCTTTCAATATCTCTAGCCAAATGCGTCTCTATCGAATTAGAACGTCAAAATAAAAATGAAGAAATCAATTATTTAAAAAATCAGGTCAATGTCATAATCCATCAATTAAGGAATCCATTAGCTGCTATTAGGACATATGCAAAATTACTAATAAAAAGACTTGGTTCAGATGATAACTCTATTGAAATAGTCGAACGCATGATACTAGAGCAAAAACAAATTAATCAATATATGGATTCTTTTGCTCAATTAAATTCACCTATTCAACTTCCTCTAGAAATTGGAGAGGAAAGATTACTATTACCACCAAATTTAGATAATAAAAAGGTAATAACTGTTCAGAGTTTATTGAGGCCAATATTAGAAAGGGGTAAAGCAAATGCGGACTTAGAGAATAGAGATTGGTCTGAACCTTCTTTTTGGCCACATTGGACTTTATCACCATTAGAGGCAAAATATGCTGTAATCGCCGAAATTGTGGCCAATTTATTAGAAAATGCTTTTAAATATGCCCAAAAAGATGCTGAAATTGGACTCGCAGTTACGAGTAGTGGACTTTGTATATTCGATGATGGTAAAAAAATAACCAAAAATGAAAACGAGAAAATTTTTGAAAAAGGTTTTAGAGGAGCGGCCGCTAAAAAGAAAGACGGCACTGGTGTGGGACTTTTTTTGGCGAGGAAATTAGCAAAACAAATTGGAGGAGAGTTGAGATTGCTGGAAAATGGCTCAATTAAAAATACTGAGAAATTAAAAAATCTTAAGAAGAAAAATATTTTCTATTTAGAACTACCTATAAAAGAATTGCATGCATAAACAACATTGCAGTTTCAACTAGTACAACACTTGCACCACAGGCATCTCCATTGAAGCCGCCAATTTTATTACCCAGTATGTTTGGGATAGAATAGCTTAGAAAAATACCAATCAAAATAAGAATTAAAAATTTAATTAATATTGCTTGGGATGTAATTGAAACTAATTGGTATGTAATGAAAATTAAAAGAAAAAAAATGGAGATCAAAGATTCTTTTTTAAATCCATTCCAAAACTTTTTGTGACTAATAGATTTTTTCTTGTAACTTAAATATTTAAACTTTTCTATAAAAAATAAATTTGAAAATCTTCCCCAAAATAAGCATATAGGTAAAACAAAAATTATTAGGCTTTGAATTTTCAGTATGCAAGCAATTTGAATTAAAGTTATAAAAACTAAAGCTTGAACGCCAAAGGAGCCAACTTTACTGTCTTTCATGGCTTTTAAACGTTTCTTTTTGCCCGCAAAAATACCATCGAAAGTATCCATTAAACCATCAATGTGTAGACCACCAGTGATTAAATATCCTGAAGCTAAACAAATTAATACAGATGCATAAATTGACCAAGAGTTTGTTCTAAAAAAAAGAAAGATATAACTCTGTATTGTTCCAATCAAAAATCCTAAAGGTGGGGCAAATTGTGCAATATTTTTAAATTCGGGATTAATTAAAGGTAATTTTGGAAATGTCGTATAGAAAATCCAAGATCCTGCCAAATTTTTTATTAAATATTTTTTGATGAGATAAAAATAGATTCAATATTAAATAATAGGTTAGATTAATGAAAAAGGATCAAAAAACTTTATAAATTATCGTGTTTGAATTTGAAATTACATCGAATTGCAGTAATACATTTGCAAGAACTGGTATATTTCATACACCAAGTGGTCAGGTAAATACACCTAAATTTATGCCTGTGGGTACTTTGGCAACGGTTAAAGGAATTTCATCTAAGCAGTTAGCCTCTACAGGATCAGAAATGATTCTCTCAAATACCTTTCATCTTCATTTACAACCTGGAGAAAAATTAGTTAAAGAATCTGGCGGAATACATAAGTTTATGAATTGGTCTAAGCCTATTCTTACTGATTCAGGAGGATATCAAGTTTTTAGTTTGGCTAAATTAAACAATATTTCTGATATAGGTGTGGAATTTAAAAATCCAAGAGATGGTAGTCATGTCTTTTTATCACCTGAGAAAGTAATACAGATTCAAATGGATCTTGGATCAGATGTTGCGATGGCTTTTGATCATTGTCCTCCTCATACAGCTAACGAAAATGATATTGAAGATTCTTTACAAAGAACTCATTCATGGTTGCAAAAATGTGTTGAGACTCATCAGAAATCTAATCAAGCATTATTCGGTATAGTTCAAGGTGGTAAGTATCCTAGATTGAGAGAATATAGCGCAAAATATACGAGTTCTTTTAATCTGCCTGGAATAGCAGTGGGAGGTGTCAGTGTTGGCGAGGCAGTCGAAGAAATACATAGTGTTATTAATTACGTACCAAGATTCCTACCAATAAATAAACCAAGATATTTAATGGGAATTGGCTCTTTAAGAGAAATTTCTTTAGCTGTTGCAAATGGATTCGATATATTTGACTGCGTTTTGCCTACAAGACTAGGAAGACATGGCACTGCATTTTTTAATGATGAAAGATTGAATTTGCGAAATGCTCGATTTAAAAATGACTTTTCTCCGATTGACAAAACTTGTAAATGCGAGACCTGTAAATCATATTCTCGAGCATATTTGCATCATCTAATTAGAAATGATGAAATATTAGGCCTAACGCTCATAAGTTTGCATAATATTGCTCACTTAATAAGATTTACCAATGCAATTTCTACTGCAATTAGAGATAATTGTTTTACAAATGATTTCGCTCCTTGGAAAACATCCTCTATTGCTCACCATACATGGTAACGTCTTATCATAATTAATTAAATTATCAAAAAAGGTGCTCATTCTATTTAATACATTCGCTGAATTGCCCGAGGCTTATAAGGCCTTTGCTCCAACTGTTGATGTTCTTCCACTTATTCCGTTATTTTTCTTTTTATTGGTATTTGTTTGGCAAGCTGCAGTTGGATTTAAATAAAATTCTTTTAGTTTAGATTTTTAGTATTAGATGGGATTTTCAAGAAAAATCGCATCCCCAGAATTATCTACAGCACTCTCTATAAAATCAGCAATTTTTAATGCTCTTGAGGCTTGCTCACCATCGACCTCAGGTATTTCTTTGCCCTGAACGCATTTAAGAAAATGCTCCAATTCTGCATAAAGAGGTTCAATGGAGGTTGTGCTAACTTCCTCGACATATCCATCATTTCTATAAACTAATTCTCCCTGCTCTGCTGAGTATGACTCATGAGACTTTCGATGGATTTGTAAAGAGTGATTTAAGAAATCAGTTTCTACTAGTCCATTTTGGCAATGAGCACTTAAATTTCTAATTTTTTTGTGACTCATTTTGCTTGCAGTTAGGCTTGCAATAACATTATTTTTAAAAACTAAAGTAGCATTGACATAATCTATTAATCCTTCGCTATTTCTTCCTCCAACTGCTGCTAATTTTTGTATTTTTGAGTTTACAAGCTCCAAAATAAGATCAATGTCATGAATCATTAAATCCATTACTACAGATACATCATTTGCTCTGTCTGCATGAGGACTGTGCCTTCTTGCTTCTAAAACAACAATTTCTTCATTATTTACTATTTTATTTAATTCTCTAAAAGCAGGATTAAATCTTTCAATATGCCCAACTTGTAATAGACAGTTACTTGCATTAGCGGCCTCTATTAGAGATTTTGCTTCCAACTCGTTAGCTGCAATTGGTTTTTCAATGAGAACGTTAGCACCTCTCTTGAGACAATCTAGTCCTACTTTTTGATGAAGTAGTGTAGGGACAGCAATACAGATAGCATCAACTTTTGGAATTAGGTCCTTATAATCCATAAACCATTCACATTGAAATTGCTCAATAGCTAATTTACCTCTCTCTTCATTTGGATCTGCGACTCCAATGAGATTTGCATCTTTGAGTAAACTTAATACTCGAGCATGATGCCAGCCCATATTTCCTATACCTATGACTCCAACCTTTACGGGTGATGAGGTTGGTTGCATAATTTCAAATCCATGTATTTATTATCATTATCCTCTATAGGGAGTCACATTTAGCTTTTAGGAAGGATTATTTTAACACGATCAATTTTTGGACCTGACATAGAAATAACTTCAAATTTAATGTTATTAAAATCTAAAACGTCTCCAATTTTTGGAACCATTTGAAATTTTTCTAACATAAATCCAGCAAGGGTATGATAATCAGTACCCTCTGGAATAGAACATCCTATCTTTCTATTGATTTCAATAATTTCTGATTTTCCAGCTATTGACCATTTCTTAGAGAAATTATCTAACATCCTCATGTCTGAATAAATTCTATTATTGAGCATTTCCTCTCCAACTATTTCTCCATTTAGATCAGCTGCAGTTATAAGTCCCTCTGTTCCTCCGTATTCATCTACTACTAGTAAGAAGGGATTGTAGTCTCTTACTATTGGAAATATTTCTGCTAGTGAACATGTTTCTATTATTTTTGTTACTGGTAAAAGGAATGGCTCTAATAATGTATCGGCTTCCATTTCACCTTTTGATATTGGCTTAGCTAAATAACGTAAATCTAATACACCTAATACATCATCTAAAGATTCACCAATCACAAAGAAGCGAGCATGTCGAGTTTTATCTACTTGTTTCATAAGATCTGAGAATATTATATTTTTTGGCAAAGTTACCATTTCAGATCTTGGAATCATCACTTCTTTAACCTGTGTATCTTTTAAAGCAAAAACTCCTTCAAGAATATTCTTCTCATCTGGTTTTAAACCTGTTACGTTATCTGTTTCTATAAGAGTTTCTAACTCTCCAGCAGATAAACCTGAATTTAAAGAATCCCATTTGTTATTTAAATTGAACAAGCCTAAACAGGCGCTAGCAAAGAATTCTATTGTTTTTACTACAGGATTCATAGCTTTTCTTACGGCATCGAATATTGTGGTTAACCTTAATGCAGCAGATTCTGGATTGTTAATTACTAAAGCTTTTGGAATTAGTCCAGAAACAAGAGTAACAACTAAAACAACAAATAAAAATAATAGAAGATCATAAAATCTATTTGATAAAATATTGCTTTTCCAATAATCATTAGCCAGGTTATTGCTGAGCCATCCAATTGCAATTAATGAAATTGTTACTCCAAATTGAGAAGCAATTAATGAAGATCTAAATCGTTTTTGAATTTTTAAAATTGAAAATGCTCCTTTCTTTTTTTCTTCTATTAGCCTTAAAACTTTACTTGGCCTTATTAATAAAAAAGAGAGTTCACTCGCTGCGAAAAAAGCTGGTAAAAATAAAAGAAATAAAAGTAGAGTTATTTTCATTCAATGACAAATGAATAATGGGGGTGGCGAGGATCGAACTCGCCTTAGCCAAATTATGAGTTTGGTGCATTCACCAGATTGCTACACCCCCAAGGGAATTTATGTAATTAAAATTACATTGAATTTCAATATACAATATAAAAACAATATTTCAAAAAACACCTCATTAGATAGTTTTTGTGAGATTTCTTTTTTTTCTTCTAATCTTTAAATATAAATTTAACTTTTACTAATGAGCAATTTTTCGGATAAGTATGATTTAAATAAAGCAAGATTGTTAAAACAGTTAATTGAAAAATCTTACAAGAAAGGTAACTTCACTTTATCTTCAGGAAAAAAAAGCAGTCATTATTTGAACTGTAAACCAGTTTCATTAAATGGCGAAGGCTTAAACTTAATAAGTGATTTATTTTTAGAGTTAAAGGATTCAAGGTCAAAAGCTGTCGCAGGTTTGACATTAGGTGCAGACCCCATAGTAAGTGGATTAATTGTCAAAGCAGCTTTGCATGGCCTAGACCTTGATGGTTTAATAATTCGGAAAGAAATCAAAAAATACGGTACCAAAGCTGGAATAGAGGGGCCTACATTAGAAGAAGGAACTTTGGTAACTGTTTTGGAGGATGTCGTTACAACTGCTGGTTCGGTGATAAAAGCTATAAAAAAGTTGCGCGAAAATAATTATGTTGTTGAGGAAGTTTTGTCTATAGTTGATAGGCAAGAAGGGGGATTAGAAGCCCTTGCAGATGAAAATGTTAAATTAAAGAGTCTTTTTACAATAAAAGACTTTTTATAGTTATTTCAAAATGCAAGATATTAAAAAAAAGTTTTGGCTTGAAAAATTTGATTGTTTTTCTATTACTGGAAAAGATGCCAGAAAATTTTTGAATGGAATAACAACTAGTAATATTCTTAATTCAGAAAATAAAGTTATCAAAACTTGTTGGTTAACTCCAAATGGAGTTCTAAGGTCATTAATTGAAATTATTTTTTTAGAAAGAAACTTAGAAGTAATTATCTTGGCAGGTAATACTAATGAAATAATTGATTACTTTAATCAAATTATTTTCCCAGCGGACGATGTACTTCTAAGTGAACCCTTCTCGATAAATAGAATTCAGGAAATTGATGAATCTAGTTCATGGAGAACTTACCAGCCTATTTTCTTCAAAACAGAAGATGAAGAATTTGAAATATATAAAAATAAACTAAATTTACTAAATCCCAATGATTTAAAACTTTGGAAGATTAATCAGGCAATACCTTCATTAGAGATGGAAATAAACGGAAAAAATAATCCTCTTGAGCTTGGATTACAAGATCTTATAGATTTTAATAAAGGTTGTTATTTAGGACAAGAAACAATGTCAAAAATAAAAAATGTTTCTTCTTTAAAACAGGAAATAAGAATTTGGAAATCAATTGAATCTAATTTGAATTTAGACTTAGAAGACAAAAATTTATATATAAATTCTGCCAAGGATATTTCTGTAGGCAAAATCACTAGTTTTTTTAAATCAGATTCTCAAATAAAAGGTTTAGCTATGATAAAAAGAAAATATTTAGAGGAAGAAAGTTATTTTTTTTCAGAAATTTTTGGAAAAATTTTTATAAATAAATCTGTAGGGTCAATTTTTCTTTAATCGATTTTTGATTAAATATTCTGCAATTTGTAGAGTAGCAAAACAATCATCTTTGTTGTATTGGATAATTTTTTTTAAAAATATTTGGTTTTCTGTAATTTGATATTGAATCCACCAATAAAGTGCTTTCGAGCCACTTACATTTTTCTGCGCCCATTCAAATCCAAGCCAATTAGAAACAGTTTTTAAGCCATAGTTTTTTAGTGGTAATATCCAAGACTTTCTTATTAAGGTATGTAAGTCAATAAATCTGGAGGAAAGTGAATCAATTTCTTCAAAACTAAAATTTAGTTCTTTAGCAATATTAATTATTGATATTTTTTCAGTTTCTCCGTAATGCAAAACTGGCCATTCCTTGTGTGAAAAAAGTATTTCAATAATTTGCCTGTAAGATTCTCCCTTATTGTTTTTAAGATTTAAGATTGGTTCATAAAAAAGATCCTCTTTTTTTATAGACAAATTATTTACTTTTAAAAATCCATATAAAAAATCATGCTTTTCATCTGGATTTGACTCAATATCAAATATATAAAATCCAGAACATATTTTTTCTAATAGATCTTCCGTATTATTTTTATTAGAAATGAAATATGGTTCTCCAGAGATATATGCTTGTGCTTGCTTTACAAATATGGATGCTTTTTCATACTTCTGATCTTTGAATTTAGATAATTTCTCTCCTAGTTGTTTTTCGCTATAAGAAGCTAATGTTTGGGTATCAGATATTCCATTTGTTATGAGTAACGAGGCCGTTTTGGATCCTATTCCATCTATATCTGTTAGATATCCATTTTCTTTTGCTTCTTTGTCACAAAATTTTTGCCAGGAACAAATAGTACATTTTTTTCTATCTTGAGTTATTTCTGGTATTGATCCCTCCAAGCATTCATTCAAATTTAATAAAACATTTAAAACTTTTTTTCTTAATTTTTTATTTAAATAAATTTCTTCAACTTTAACTTTTTTATAAAAAGTAGAAATTACTAATCCTTTCTCAATTTTTGATTCTTGAAAAGATTCCAAAAGCATAGAACAAAAAGCTAAGTCGAATAAATGTTCTTTAGTTGTTTTGTGGCCTAACTTATAAACAGCAGGTAAATATTTATATTGTCCCCATTTACTTTTACCTTTAGTCTTGAAAAGTAATTGTGGAAGTATCTCTGTGTTTATATTTTGGAAAAGATTCCCTTTTATTTTTAATCCAATTACCCCTTGATAACCATTTTCACAGGCTTTTAATCCTGTATATATCTCACCATTACAAAATTCAGAGAAAATTTGAAACTGATGAATTTTATCTATAGCTTTATGAGGAGACCAAACTTCATAAGATTTTTTACCCTTAAAATCAAGCCATGCTTTTCTTTTGCATCTTGTAAAACTTTTTAAATGAAGAGAATTCAAATTATTTTTTAAGAGCGGTTTTAAAATTTACTCATATAAATTATTATAGATAATTAAAAGAAATCAAGGAAATTTGAAATTTGAGAGCTGATAAATTAGATAAGATAAAATTTGGAACTGATGGTTGGAGAGGAATTATTGGTTTTGACTTTAACCTGTCCAATCTTTCAAGAGTTGTTGTCGCTTCATGTCAGGAGTTGCATTATCAATACTATAAAGAAGTTAATTCAAAGAAAATTATTATTGGATATGATCGTAGATTTATGGCTTGTGAATTCGCCAAGCAAATAGTGCCTTTTGTAAGAGGATGTGGTTTCGAACCGATCTTATCTGATAGCTTTGTTACAACACCTTCTTGTAGTTTCTATGCCAAAGAAGTCGGTTGTCTTGGAGCGTTAGTAATTACAGCAAGTCATAATCCATATAATTGGCTAGGTCTGAAAATAAAGAGCTTTAATGGATGTTCTGTTGACGAATCTTTTACAAGTGAAGTTGAAAAAAGATTAATGCTTGGAAATTCAATTGAAAAAATAGATGGTATTAATCAATTGGTAGATATTAAGAAATTTCATTTAGATAGAATTAAATCCCTTTTTGATATTGACTATATTTCCAAGAGATTAAAAAAAATGAAATTGAGAATTTTTGTAGATTCTATGCATGGTTCAGCGGCAAATTGTATGGCTGAGATTTTTGCTTCTAATGATTTAGAAGTTATTTCAGAAATAAGGAAAGATTCTGATCCTTTTTTTGGAGGAAAACCTCCTGAACCTCTTTTGAATTATGCAGATGATCTAAAACAAACACTAATGAAAAATTCAACAAATGAAGTGAAAACTTTAGGAATTATATTTGATGGTGATGGTGATAGAATTGCGGCAATTGATGAAAAAGGAAGATACTCTAGTACTCAAGATTTACTCCCATACTTTATTAGCTATTTGGGCGAAATTAAAAATAATTCTTATCCAGTTTTAAAGACTGTCAGTGGTTCAGATATTATTAAAAATATATCAGAGAGTCAAAATAGAGATGTTTTTGAACTTCCAGTTGGCTTTAAATATATTGCTGAAATAATGATTAAAGAAAAAATATTTATTGGAGGAGAGGAATCTGGGGGAGTTGGTTTTGGTGACTTTATGCCTGAAAGAGATGCTCTATATGCAGCGATGGTTTTATTAAATGGAATTGCTGAAAAATCTCAATACTTATATGAAACCTTAGATGAAATTCAAGAAGATTTTGGGCCAAGTTTTTATAAAAGAATTGATATTAAATTTCCAAATCAGTCAGAAAAAAATAACGTAAAAGAATTTATCATAGATAATATTCCTGAGAATATTAATAATCACAAGTTAAAAAGTATCTCAAAGATCGATGGAATAAAGTTGAGAATTGATAAAAATTTTTGGCTTCTTTTTAGGTTTTCAGGAACGGAACCTCTTTTAAGGTTATATTGTGAAGCACCAAAAGAATCTTATCTAATTGAGGTATTAGAGTGGGGTCAAGAATTTATAAATTTGGCAGGAAAATAAGGATGAAAAATTTATATTTAGCGAGTAAGAATAAAGGTAAAATTGAAGAATATAAGAAATTGCTTGCTGGAGTTAATTGTAAATTGTTACTCCAGCCAGAATCATTAGAGGTTGAAGAGGATGGACTGACATTTAGAGATAATGCAATTAAAAAAGCGAGTGAAGTTTCGAGAAAAACGAATAATTTTTCAATAGCAGATGATTCAGGAATTTGTATTGAAGCACTAGGCGGTAAGCCTGGCATTTACTCATCTAGATATGCAGAAAATGATCAGAAGAGAATTGAACGAGTTTTAAGAGAACTTGATGGAGTTCAAAATAGAAGTGCTTTCTTTATTGCCAATATTTGTGTTTGTTCCTCAAATGGTGAAGTGATTATTGAATCTGAGGCCAAATGTCATGGCAATATTATTTTAAACCCTAGAGGAAAAAGTGGTTTTGGGTATGACCCAATTTTTGAGGAGAGTTCTACCAGATTAACTTTCGCAGAAATGAATAATGATATTAAAGAAACTTGTAGTCATAGAGGTAAAGCATTAAAAAAAATTATTCCAGATTTAATTGAAATTTTTTCTTAAATTCAATTAACCCAAGATCCATGAAGGCCATGAGGAATTGAAATGGGTAATTCATAAATAACTAATTCTTTTAAGTCTTTTGCGTCTAATATCACTAAATCGCTTCCTCTTCTTTCTCCGTTCCATAGAAGTATAAATAAAAATCCCTCATCTTCTTTTGAAGAGTTTTCTGATGGAACCATAATTGGTTCACTAACAAATCCACTTGGACCTGCTGACCATGAAATCTCTTCCTTAGAAGTTAAATTTATTTTTTTTATTGCTTGAAGTGGAGCGTTCCCCAACTTTTGAGATGTGCTTGCCATCCAACTAAAAGTTGCTTTTAATCCTAAGTTTTTAGGATTAACAACGGCAAATTCACAACATTGTTCACTGAAAGTTTCAAGTTCACAAGTTTTTGTCTTTAGATCGATAATTGATCTTTTCAGTTTTCCTTCTGGATATTTATCAAAGTCAATATCCCTAAAATTCTCGTCTGGACCAACTGATGGGAAATCATCATAAAAAATACTATCTAATACGATTTTGGAATCTTTTTCAAATGCGTTTACATGATGAAAAACGAATCCTTTTGGAGCATCTATTGTTAAAGGAGGCTGTCCTCTAAATAATCCACTTTCTCTGGGGATGATAAAAAACTTTGCCTTTTTATCTGGGTTTGACTTTAGACATTGTGCTGCTCCTCTTTGACCCATTACAAATGGAAGAGGATTAAAATCAATAGCATTCTGTAAAAATATTGCCCAATTAGTTGTAATTGCGAAATCATGAAGAAATGCAAAGCCATTAAAAGTATCTTTTCTGTCAAAAATGAGCTCTCCAGAATTTGTACCAGCATTATCAAATTCCATTAATCTAATGGTACTTTTTGGCCCGGTTTGTACTCCAAAAGTGACTAAAAGTTCTGAAGATGCATTTGAGTTTAGGTCTGTTTTGGGATGAGCACTGAATGCTTCGTTAGGCTTGAGTACCCCTTTTAATGTTGTTAAACCAATAGTGTCAAGACTATCAGGATCCATTGCATGTGGACCTGCTGCTTCCCATAATGCGAGAATTTCATCCCCCAATTTAATGACATGTGTATTAGCGATATTCTTGAATTTTAGATCTAATGCATTATTTAAAATTCCTCCATTTTTTTGTGTTCCAAAAACACCTCTATAAATAAATTTATTTATTTTTTCTTCTTCCAAATAGCCTTTAGTTTTTACAAATCTATTTGTTAAGAATGGCTGACCATTTTCGAATTTTATGGATGTTATCATCCCATCACCATCAAATGGATGATGAACCCATTGTCCACCTCTCTCTAATATTCCTGGTCCATTTCTTAATAATGTTCCATTTAAATTTTTAATACTATTACCTTTGCTAATTTTTAGAGGCTCCTTGGTTAGCTCCTTTTCTACATTTTGATAAGCACTTGACCAATCTTCTTTTTTAAAAATATTAAATTTATCAATTTTTTTATCTTGTAAATTAGTCACAACAAAATAATCACTCTATCTATTTTCGCCAAAAATCAATTGAATTGTGGCTGATTCGAAAAAATTCCTATTTTATTGTTTTTCTAACATTCCTTTACTGCTTGGAATTGAATCAGATCTTCTTGGATCTATTTCCGTAGCCATTCTCATTGCTCTTGAAAAAGCTTTAAAGCACGCCTCAACTATATGATGTGAATTACTGCCTCGTACATGATTAATATGCAGAGTAATACCGCTGTTATTTACAAAGGCAATAAAAAACTCTCTTACTAGTTCAGTATCATAATTTCCTATTCTAGGGGCTTTTAATTGAAGGTCATAAGATAGATGCGGTCTACCAGAGCAGTCTAAAGTGACTTGAACTAATGCTTCATCTAATGGGGCAAAGAAATGTCCAAATCTGCTTATTCCTTTTCTTTCTCCCAGGGCTTTTGAAAATGCTTTGCCTATAGCAATTCCTACATCTTCATTTGTATGATGATCATCAATATGGGTATCTCCAATTGCTTTTATTTTTAAATCGAACAAACCATGACTGGATATTTGATGAAGCATATGATCTAAGAATGGTATCCCGGTATCAATCTCAGACATTCCATTTCCATCTAAGTTTATAAATACAGAAATATCTGTTTCATTAGTTTTTCTTTTTATTTCAGATTGCCTTAAAGATGACATTTTTATGCAAAAAACTTAGTTTACATTCCATTAATGCAGTAACCCGCATCAACATAAATTGTTTGGCCTGAAATGCCGCTAGAGAGATCACTTAATAAAAAAGCAGCTGTATTACCTACTTCTGTTTGAGTGACTGTTCTGCGTAAAGGAGCCTTTTCTTCAACATTGTGAATCATATCTAAAATGCCACCTATAGCAGAACTCGCAAGTGTTCTTATAGGCCCAGCACTTATTGCGTTAACTCTAACTTGTTTTTCCGGACCAAGTTCTGCAGAAAGATATCTTACTGAAGCTTCTAAAGCTGCTTTAGCAACTCCCATCACGTTATAGTTAGGAATCGCCCTTTCTGAACCTAAATAAGTTAATGAGATAACTCCAGCACCATCACTAAAAAGTGGTTTTGCTGCTTTACATAAAGGTGCTAACGAATACGCACTTATATTAAGAGCCCTATCAAAACCCTCTGAAGTGGTAGCACTATAATCCCCAATCAATTCATCACGTCCTGCAAATGCTAGGCAGTGAACTAATCCGTCAACTTGCCCCCAATTGTCTTTTATGTTTTTAAAAATTTCTTCAATTTGAGCTGGATTTTGAACATCAAGAGGCAAAAATAACGATGGGTTTAAAGGTTCAGTTAGTTCTCTAACTTTAGACTCGAATCTTCCCTTATCATCAGGCAAATATGTGATTCCAAGTTCTGCGCCAGCTTTTGAAAGTTGTTGAGCGATACCCCATGCTATTGAACGATTGTTGGCAATTCCCGTAACAAGAATTTTTTTGCCAGTTAGATTTAGAAGCATTTTGTTTATTATTTCTATTATTCTCCTATATAAAAGTACCTATCTTTACGGATTACTGCAAAATATACAATAATTTTCAAATATCAAAGAATTTTTAACTTGAACATGGTAAGAACAAATTCTATGGTATTGGAATTAGGTTTTCAATTACCGAATTTCGAAATGTTAAATGCTAATTCTTCAAAAAATGAATATTTTAATTCTCATAATCTAGATAATCGGCATTTACTTTTAATGTTTATTTGTGCCCATTGCCCATTTGTTAAATATATTGAGAATCAAATTTTCACCTTAAGTAAAGAAATTGAAAATACAGTTCAAACAGTTGCAATTTCTAGTAATGATATTTTTACTCATCCTTCAGATTCTCCTAAAAATTTGAAATTACAAGCACAATCACAGGGATGGAGTTTTCCTTATCTATATGATGAAAATCAAAATTTTGCTAAGGAATTAAAAGCTGCTTGCACCCCAGATTTTTATCTTTTTTCAAATGAAGGAGATTGTGATTTTTTATTGTATTATCATGGCCAATTAGATGATAGTAGACCAGGTAATAATATCCCTCTATCTGGAAAAGATTTGCGCTCTGCTGTAAAAGATTTGAATAAAGATAATTCTTATCCTTCAAATCAGATGCCTTCTTTAGGTTGCAATATAAAATGGACTCCTGGTAAAGAACCAAGTTGGTTTAAATGAATTAAAAATTTTTTTTACCCATAGAAATATGGTTTAGGGTTAATATATTCACTATGCAGATACCTCCATTTACTTTAAATAGGCAATACCACGAAATTGGCTCAGAAATTGAGAGTGAGGTTTCTAAAGTTTTAAAAGGGGGCCAGTATATTGGAGGCCAAGAAATTGCCAAATTTGAGGAGAGTTTTTCAAATCTGATTGGTGTTGAAAATACCATTGGATGTAATAGTGGAACTGATGCTTTAGTATTAGCTTTGCGCGCATTAGATATTGGTGTGGGCGATGAAGTTATTACCTCCTCTTTTAGCTTTTTTGCAACTGCAGAGGCTATTAGTGCGGTTGGTGCTAATCCTGTTTTGGTAGACATAGATCCAGAAACTTATCTTATTAATACTGAACTAATAGAACAAGAAATAAATTCTAATACCAAGGCAATTATGCCAGTTCATTTATTTGGTAATGCAGTGAATATGACCTTAATAAAATCTTTGGCCAAGAAATATGACTTAAAAGTAATCGAAGATTGTGCTCAGGCAACCTGCACAATGTGGGAAAATTCTAAAGTTGGTAGTATCGGTGATATAGGCTGTTTTAGCTTTTTCCCTACTAAAAATTTAGGAGCTGCTGGAGATGGTGGAGCAGTAACAACTTCAGATCAGAAGATTGCCAAAAAAATTAGAGAACTTGCTGTTCATGGCAGCCCAATAAGATATCATCATACCCAAATTGGATATAACAGCAGACTTGATACCATTCAAGCTGCCATATTAAACATTAAAATTAAATATATTTCTAAGTGGATTAATAATCGCCAAAAAATTGCTAATAATTACTTAGATTTATTAGAAAAAAATCCATTTATTCGTTTTCCAAAAATTAGCTCTGATTCAATTTCCCATTCTTGGAATCAATTTGTCATAAAATTAAGAAATGATAAATATTTTTTAAATGAAGATTTTTCAAATTTATTTGATACTGATTGCAAAAAATACTATTCCTTAAGGAATTTAGTAAAACAACAACTTTTTGAAAAAGGTATTAACTCAATTATTTATTATCCAATTCCAATACACGCACAAATAGCTTACAAAAATAAAAATTTTTCTAGAAAAAAACTTATTAATACAGAGAGAATTTGTACAGAAGTTCTTAGTCTTCCAATGTTTCCTGAAATTTCTTATGAAGAGCAAGTTTATGTAGCAGAAAATTTAAATAAAGTTTTAAGGAATTGTATAGAGGAAATTCAAATTTCAGCATAAAGTGATTTAAATAATCTTTGTTGTATGTTGTGATTGACAATAGGGCTTGAATAATTATTTTTTTCTACATTAGATATCTCCCCATTTAATAATTCTGAATTTGACACTTTAGATAATTCAGGGATCCAATATTTTATATATTCGCAAATAGGATCAAATTTTTTTGCTTGGGTGTATGGATTAAAAATTCTAAGTGGTTTTGGATCCATACCGCTACTGGCGCTCCACTGCCATCCCCCATTATTTGCAGCTAAGTCTCCATCAACCAAAGTTTCCATAAATTTTTTTTCGCCCATTTGCCAATTGCAGATAAGATCTTTTACCAGAAATGAAGCAACTATCATCCTACACCTGTTATGCATCCAGCCAGTACTATTTAGTTGACGCATTGCAGCATCAACTATAGGTACTCCGGTCTCTCCGTTGCTCCAATGTTGAAACCATTCATTATTGTTTTGCCATGGAAAGTGATCCCATTTTTTTCTATATGGACCTTTCTCTAGCTCTGGGAAATGGAATAAGCAATGTTGATAAAATTCACGCCAAACAAGTTCTTTTTGCCAAGTTTCAATTGATAGGTAATTTCCTTGATTTGCAAGATCGGAATTAAAATTTAATGTGGCGTTCCAAACTTTTCTAATGCTGATGGTGCCGAATCTGAGAGATGCACTTAGAAAAGATGTCCCATTATGGGAAGGAAAATCTCGTTCAGAATTATAAGAATAAATTTTTTTTTCGTTAATGAAGTTTTCTAATAATGTTTCTGCAGCATTCTCTCCAGGTCTACATGGACAAATATTCGAACCAGGAAATTTAATATTTTTGATAAATTTCTCTAGAACCGAATCAGATGAATTTATTATCTTATCTTTGAGTTTATTATCTATATCTTTAAACTGGAAACCAACTTTATCTTGTTCATATGAACCTAATAAATTCATTTTTGATTTAAGGTTTTTATAAAAAGGTCCATAAACTGAATAAGGATTATTATTCCCTGAAAATATTTTTAAAGGTTCTACTAATAAGTGATCCCAAGTTTCAATAACTTGAATATTTTGTTCTTTTAATTTTTTTTTAATTTGTAAATCGCGATTAATCTCATAAGGTTCAATTGATCTATTCCAAAAAACAAATTTAGCATCTATTATCTTTGCTAATTGAGGAATTAATAATTCCGGATCTCCTTCTTTCATAACTAATCTACTACCCATTTTTTTCCAATTATTTCCTAATTCTTGAAGTGAATTTCCTAGAAACCAAGCTCTTGAATTCGCATTGAAATCGTGTGGGTAATTTTTATCAAATATATAAGTTGAAGTAATAGCATTTGATAATGAAAATGCTTTGATTAAAGCTTGATTATCAAATATTCTTAAATCCTTTCTATGCCAAAAAAGTATTCTAGGATTATTCATAATTTATCTAAAAATTGTTTAGCTCTAAACCAAGCAGTCACGGTTTTTGCGTCAAGAATTTCATCCCCACTAGAAATAAGATTATCTAGTTCGTCTGGATCTAAAATTAATACTTCTATATCTTCATCTAAATCTCCTTTAACTTCGCAATTGAGTTTGTATAAATCGCGTGCTAAAAATAAATAAATTTCTTCATCTGCATAACCAGGAGCAGGGACAAGAGTTCCTAGTTCATCCCATTTGTTTGCACTGAATCCAGCCTCTTCTTGTATTTCTCTTTGAATTGAATTAATAGGTGTTTCACCAATCTCTAATGTACCTGCTGGAAATTCTAATAAATACCTTGAAACAGCAAATCTATATTGCCGAAGAATGATAACTTTATTGTCTTTTGTAATAGGTACGGCTAATGCTGCCCCAGGATGCTTAATGTATCCATATTCACCTTCATGTCCATTTGGAAGCTCAATTCTATTTATTTCGAAACTAAATTTTTTCGACTTTAATTCAGATATTTTTTCTTTAAAAATGGATTTTTTTATAAGGTTTTTATTGCCCATAATTTAAATAAAAATAGCCTAACAGTTATTTTTTGGTTTTGTAAATCATTTATATAGACCATTTTGGGGCATCAAGCTTTGTGATTTTTTGGCCTCTAGTTAAGATTTCAGATAGTGGCGTAATAACAAAATTCCGATTCATGAATCTAGGGTGAGGTAATGTTAATTCCTCATCAACCGTATGAAAATCTTCCCACCAAAGAATATCTAAATCTAGACATCTTGATAGCCATTTCTTGCCTTTATGTGTCTCTTCTCGTCCGAAAAATCTCTCTAACTTTTTTAAATCTTTTAGGAGTAATTTCGCGTTTTTATTTGATGGTTGTGGAAAAGAATTACTTTTTATAAGTAATAGAGTATTTAAATAATTTGGTTGCTCATTTTCAACACCATGGGGTAATGTCTCATAAATTGAAGACCAAAAAAAGTTTGCATGAAATTTGCTTTTCTCTTCTTTTTTTTTGTTAGAACTATCTCCCCACTCATTTATTATTTCCTCTATTTTTGGTTTGCAAATTAATAGTGACTCAAGAGGGCTTCCGAATTTACTATCAATATTTGCTCCGAGGGATATACATAGTCCATTTTTGATATTAAGATTTGATAATTCCACTACAAAAAACAAAGTTATTGGATAAATTCTATATCAGGCATTTTTAAAGTGATTTTGAACCCCGAGTTAAAAGAAAAAGGAGAAATAAAAGATGTAATGAACTCAAAGGATTCTTTTAGAGCTTTCCCTTTGGCGGCAATTACAGGGCATAACTTATTGAAATTATCTTTGCTTTTGGCAGCAGTTGATCCCAGTTTAGGAGGAGTGATTATTGCTGGCGGAAGAGGTACTGGAAAGTCAGTATTAGCTAGGGGTTTGCATACTTTACTCCCTCCTGTAGAAGTATTAGATAATGAATCAATCCTGGAAAAGCTAACAAGTATAAATAGTAATACTTCATTAAGACCTATTGGTAGGAACCTAGACCCAGATAAACCAGAGGAATGGGATATTAGTACTAATAAATTGTTAGAGGAAGCAATTGGAAGTGATTATTTGAATCAAATTGATGAAATTCCAAAAAAAGTAAAAGAGGCACCATTTATTCAAGTTCCCATTGGTATAACTGAAGATAGACTTGTTGGATCAGTTGATGTCGCTGCCTCATTAAGTACGGGAGAACAAGTTTTTCAGCCTGGAATTTTAGCAGAAGCTCATAGAGGTGTCCTGTATGTAGACGATATAAATTTATTGGATGATGGAATTGTAAATTTAATTCTTGAAGCTATAGGAAGAGAGCAAAATAATATTGAAAGAGATGGTTTGAGCCTCTCTCATCCTTGTAAGTCCCTTGTAATAGCAACTTATAATCCTGAAGAAGGTGCTTTAAGAGATCATGTTTTAGATCGTTTTGCTATTGTACTTTCCGCAGATCAATCTATTGATAATGCTCAAAGAGTTGAGATTACAAAATCTGTTTTATCACACGCAGAAAATAATATTAAATTTTCAGAAAAATGGTCAGAAGAATCCGATAATTTATCTACTCAATTAATTTTGGCAAGGCAATGGTTAAAGGATGTCAAGATAACAAAAGAGCAAATAACCTATTTAGTGAATGAAGCTCTTAGGGGAGGAGTAGAAGGGCATAGGTCAGAATTATTTGCAGTAAAAGTAGCAAAGGCTAATGCAGCACTTCGAGGCGATGAGAATGTAAATTCTGAAGACCTAAAAGTTGCAGTAAGGTTAGTTATTCTTCCACGAGCAATGCAAATACCTCCAGACGATGATGATATTCAACCACCCCCTCCAGAGGATCAGAGTCCCCCACCCCCACCTCAATCAAACAATGAAGAGTCTGAACCTGAGACTAGTGAAAATGATAATGAGCAAGACCAAGAACAAGAAGAAGATAATTCTGATGGAGAAGAAGAATCTACTCCCGAAATACCTGAAGAATTCATATTAGACCCTGAGGCATGTATGGTTGATCCTGATTTATTGCTTTTTTCATCTGCTAAAGCTAAAGCGGGGAATAGCGGGAGTAGATCAGTCATATTTAGTGACAGTAGAGGAAGATATGTAAAACCTATTATTCCAAGAGGTAAAGTAAAAAGAATTGCTGTAGATGCTACCCTTCGAGCTGCTGCTCCTTATCAAAAATCGAGAAGGTTGAGGAATCCTAATAAATCAATAGTTATTGAAGAAAATGATTTTAGGGCAAAGCTTCTTCAAAAAAAGGCGGGAGCTTTAGTAATTTTTCTGGTTGATGCTAGTGGCTCTATGGCTTTAAATAGAATGCAAAGTGCCAAAGGCGCTGTAATAAGACTTTTAACAGAGGCATATGAGAATAGAGATGAAGTAGCTCTTATTCCTTTTAGAGGTAATCAGGCCGAAGTGCTTTTGCCTCCAACAAGATCAATAACTGCTGCAAAAAGAAGGTTGGAAACAATGCCTTGCGGTGGAGGATCCCCTTTGGCACATGGATTAACACAATCAGCAAAAGTAGCAAAAAATGCTCTTTCAACAGGAGATATAGGTCAAGTTATTGTTGTGGGGATCACTGATGGTCGAGGAAATGTTCCATTAGGATTATCTCTAGGACAAAATGAGGTTGAGGCAAAAGATAATGAAATCGAAAATGTCAATTTAAAACAGGAGGTTCTAGATATCGCTGCAAAATATCCAATGCTCGGGATAAAACTCTTAGTAATTGATACAGAGAGAAAATTTATAGCAAGTGGATTTGGTAAAGAATTAGCAGAGGCTGCTCAAGGGAAATACGTCCAATTGCCAAAAGCTACAGATAAAGCAATCGCAGCTATGGCTTTAAATGCAATTAATGAATTCTAAATATTTCTTATGGATAAATTTCGTTAAGGAATTTTGAAAGCCCAATCGTTAAATCTCTTATAGATTTGGTTAATTCTTTATCTTGAGTTAATTTTTCAAAATCATCACTCATATCATCTATTTTGGTTGAAATAGAACTAGCAGCATTAATTGTCAATTTAATGTCGTTAAGAGTTTCTTTGTCATCGATGGTAGACAAAATGTTATTTAAGTGATTGGCAGCAATTGTAATTTCTTTTATTAGAGGTTCAACTCTTTCTATTTCTTTTTTCGATAAATAAATTAATTCATCAAGATTTTCTTGTGTTTTGTCAAATTGATCAATTGAGTTGAGGATGTTCTCAATTAAGTTTTCTTGATTTGTTTCTTTTAAAAGTTGACTTATTCTATTAGTTATATTTGAGAGACTTGATAGTTGCTTACCTGTGATAGTATCTCCTTCACAAATAATTAATTTGGTATCGCATTTTTCGGACGTGGGTTTTGCAATTTTTTTAGGAATTGCCTTGTCACTTGTTTCTAAAGCAACTTGCACATCTCCTCCAAGGAAAGAATTTGTAACAACCCTAGCAAATGCTGGCCTTGGAAGGATAATTTCAGGATTATTTAAAACTATTTTTGCTTTAATTGATTCATTCGTAAACAAGATATCTTCTATTGACCCTACTAAAATTCCTCTATAAGTAACTGGAGATTTTTTTGATAAACCGCTTGCGTTATTGAATTCAGCAAAAAGGTGCCAATTTTTTGAAGATAATCTAACTCCTCTTAGCCAAAAAGAAAAAAATGTGAATATTAAAATTCCTCCTAATAAGGAAAAACCAACTATTGAATCTCTTAAGCTTCTACGCATAATTTCTAAATGTCTTTGGGTTGCATTGGACCGTCAAGTTTTCCATTCCTAAATTGAAATACATAGGGATCTTTACTCTTTTTAAATTCATCAATTGAGCCAGCCCATCTGAATTTGCCTCCATAAAGCATTAAAACTTTATCTGAAGTCCTTTCTATAGTACTAAGAACATGGCTAACTACAATAGATGATCCTCTAGCTTTATCATTTGTTTTATTGATTAAATCTTCAATTCTTGATGAGGCAATTGGATCAAGGCCAGCAGTTGGTTCATCAAAAAGTAATAAAGGTTTAGACTTTACATTAAGAGTTTGATCAGTAATTAATGCTCTAGCAAAACTTACTCTTTTTTGCATACCTCCGCTTAATTCATTTGGAAGTTTATTTTCAACATTAAATAATCCTACCTCAGCTAAGCATTCAGATACTATTTCACGAATTAACTTTTTAGATAGGTTTTTATTTCTTTTAAGGAGAAAACCTACATTTTCTTCAATAGTTAAAGATCCTAATAAAGCAGGGTTTTGAAAAACAAGTCTTACATCAGGAGGATTATTTTGATCTAATCTCAAATATGTTTGCTTCTCGCCAAATATTCTTAATTCTCCTTTGGTAGGTAAAATGAGTCCTGCTAATATTTTTAATATGGTTGATTTACCAGAACCTGAGGGGCCAACAATAGCTAATTTCTCTCCATCATTAAGTTCAAAATTTATTTGATTAAGCACATTAACTTCTCCCCAGCTTATCGAGAGGTTTTTCGTTTCAACTGCATGTTTTGATTTTTTCAAAACTTATATAAAGAGCATCTATTTATTTCATTTTGCCTATTTTTAGAAATAAAAAAAGGATGTATGAATTTGATTTATAATGATTCTATATAATTTCAAATTTGAGAAAAATAATTTAAGAGGTTTTTAATGAATAAGCGTAAAAAAAAGGTAAGGAGATACTATAAAACTTTTAGAAAGTCTAATTTTGACTTATTGAAGAAAATCTCAAGAATTTTGAGTTGGCTTTTGCCAGGGTTGGTAATAAAAAGATGGATGTTTACATCTGCGATAGGTTTTTTGACTACATTATTAGGCCTGGCAATTTGGACAAATCTAAGACCGCTCTATTGGCTAATTGAAATCTTTTTTTCGGTAATTACAGGTTTAACTAGTATTTTGCCTGTTTCATTAATGGGACCGCTAATTTTTGTTATTGGGATATTACTAATAGGGATTGGACAAAATAGAAGTATAAATTCTATTCAAAAAGCGCTTGTTCCAGAAAAAGATACATTTTTAGTTGATGCATTAAGAGTTAAAAGTAAATTAAACAGAGGCCCAAATATTGTTGCAATTGGGGGCGGTACAGGTTTATCTACTTTATTGAAAGGCTTAAAAAATTACAGTAGTAATATTACAGCAATAGTAACTGTATCCGATGATGGTGGAAGTAGTGGAATTCTCAGAAAACAATTAGGTGTGCAACCTCCAGGAGATATAAGAAATTGTTTGGCAGCTTTGTCAAACGAAGAACCTACATTAACTAGATTATTTCAGTACAGATTTTCAGGGGGTAGTGGCTTGGAAGGTCATAGTTTTGGAAATCTATTCTTGTCAGCTTTAACAACAATCACAGGCAGTTTAGAAAAAGCAGTCCAAGCCTCTAGTAAGGTTTTGGCGGTACAAGGTCAAGTTTTACCTGCAACAAATATTGATGTTATGTTATGGGCCGAATTAGAAGATGGTGAAAAAATTTTTGGTGAAAGCAAGATCAGTAAATCTAAAAAATTAATTTCGAGGATTGGTTACCTACCAGAAAATCCTTCAGCTCTACCGAGTGCTCTTGAATCTATAAAAGAAGCTGATTTAATTGTTCTTGGCCCAGGTAGTTTATACACTTCTTTATTGCCTAATCTTTTAGTACCAGAGATAGTGGATGCTTTATTGCAAAGTAATGCTCCTAAAATTTATATAAGTAATTTGATGACTCAGCCTGGAGAAACAGATGGACTTGATGTCTATCAACATATAAAAGCAATAGAAAAACAACTATCAAATTTTGGAGTTAATGCTCGAATTTTTAACTCAATCTTATCTCAAATTCAATTTGAAAAGTCACCTTTAGTAGACTATTACGAAAGTAGGGGGGCAGAGCCTGTCCAATGTAATAAAGAAAAATTATTATCTGAGGGTTATTATGTTTTGCAAGCACCATTATATTCCAAAAGGATAACTCCAACCCTTAGACATGATCCAAGGAGACTTGCAAGAGCAGTTATGTTTATTTACCGCAAATTAAAAAAATTAAACTAATAAGCATCTTGAAGTTCATAGAAGTCTGGCTGAATATAATCTTTTCGCAATGGCCATCCTCTCCAATCTTCAGGCATTAAGAGTCTTTTAGGATTTGGATGATCAATAAAATTTATTCCAAACATGTCATATGTTTCTCTTTCTTGCCAATCACTTCCTTTGAAAATTTTATACAAACTAGGGATCGACAAATCAGAATCTCTTTTTAAGAAAACTTTTAATCGAACTTCTTTAATCTTTTCAATTTTTTGAAGGTCGTCAACAGTTATAAAGTGATAAAAACTAACAAGATTTTTACCTGGCCCCTCATCATAGCCACCTTGACATTGGAGATAGTTGAAACCGTAATTTCTTAAAGCAGATACTGCTTCATATAATTTGCTAGGTTCAATAGAAATATTTTCTATTCCTATGTGATCATTATTTAATGATTGGTTAGGGATTCCATCTTTAGACAAAGATTGGCTTATAAACCCTTCTTTTTCTATTGAAGTATCTGAGGATTTGGATAAACCGTCTTTTTCCATTAATCTTGTTCGGTATTAATAATTTCTGTTTTTTCAGCATTTTCAGGCAATTCAGTTATTTTTTCTTTTTTGGAGGGAGGAATGACGTTAGCAGAGGTTTTGTTTAGGTATTCACCTGTATTTTCGGAGAAAACAAGATTCATTTCGTGATCAGATGTTATGTATCTGTGAGTTTGCTCTGTTTTTCTACGCTCTAAAATTGATTCATTACCAACTTTTTTTCTTAATTTAATTACAGCATCAAAAATTGCTTCCGGTCTTGGTGGACATCCAGGAAGATATAAATCAATTGGTATCAATTTATCAACGCCTCTGACAGCCGTAGTAGAATCTGCGCTGAACATTCCCCCTGTGATTGTGCAAGCACCCATTGCAATGACATATTTTGGTTCAGGCATTTGCTCATAAAGCCTTACTAGCGCTGGAGCCATCTTCATCGTTACTGTTCCTGCAACTATTAGCAAATCTGCTTGTCTTGGCGAACTTCTAGGTACTAATCCAAATCTATCAAAATCAAATCTAGATCCGATTAAGGCAGCAAATTCTATAAAACAACAAGCTGTTCCATATAGGAGAGGCCAAAGACTGCTTAGCCTAGCCCAATTATGAAGATCGTCTAAACTTGTCAAAATAATATTTTCGCTTAAATCTGTAGTAACTTGAGGTGTACCAAGAGGGTTACAAGTTCCTTCTCTGATTTCTCTTATTGCTTTTGGGGATAATTGTGGATTCAATTTTTTAACTCCATTCTAAAGCACCTTTTCTCCAAGCGTATGCAAGGGCAATAACAAGTATTGCAATGAATATTAATGCCTCAATAAATGCTAATAAGCCTAATCTATTGAAGGCAACAGCCCAAGGATAAAGGAATACTGTCTCAACATCAAATATAACGAAAACCAAGGCAAACATGTAATAACGAATATTAAATTGAATCCAAGCTCCTCCTATAGGCTCCATTCCAGATTCATATGTAAGTTTTCTTTCTCCAGTTCTGCCTTTTGGTGCAACGATGAGATTAGTAACTAGAGCTAATATTGGTACTGCTGCGGCAATGAGAAGGAAACCTAAAAAGTATTCATAGCCAGATAATAAAAACATCTTAAAAAATTAATTTTGAATAAAAGTCGCTTAATTAAGCAAAATCTTTTAAAGTTCTTAAAGAACAATAATAAACCGTGAGTGAAAACATTCAACCAGCCTCTGAGGAAAATAAAATAGTTGAAGATTTTGAGAAAGAAAACCTTTCTGAAAACTCCTCAGGAGAAAATGTTGAACAACCTATTGTTAATTTAGAACAAAATAGATTCGAATGTAGAAGTTGTGGATACATTTATGATCCGTCTGAAGGAAATAAAAAATTGAATATACCTAAAAATACGCCTTTTTCAGAATTGGATGGGAACACTTTTGCTTGCCCTGTTTGTAGAGCCGGTAAAAATTTTTATAAGGATATTGGATCTAGAGCAAAACCTAGTGGATTTGAAGAGAATTTAGTTTATGGATTTGGATTCAATAGTTTACCTCCTGGACAAAAAAATATATTGATTTTTGGAGGGTTGGCGTTTGCTGCTGCTATGTTCCTTTCTTTGTACTCTTTGCATTAATATAATTAAATGAAAAATTTTTTTACCAGTATTCCTAATCTTCTTTTATCTGTAATTCTCTGTTTTGTCCTAAGCAGTTGTTCATCTACAGGTGTAAAGATGAATGAAAGCAGTCCTTGGAAAACAATTCAGTTTGAAGATCAGGCTAATGCTTTAGATGTTGATTTTATAGATGATAATCATGGGTTTTTAGTAGGCTCAAACAGATTGATTATGGAATCTACTGATGGTGGTGAAACATGGGAAAAAAGATCATTAGATATTTCAGCTGAAGAGAACTTTCGCCTTCTTGATATTGATTTCAAGGGTTCTGAAGGTTGGTTAATAGGGCAACCCTCACTCGTAATGCATACCTTCGATGAAGGTAAAAATTGGACTAGACTTTCACTTGGGAAGTTACCAGGTCAGCCATTCTTAGTTACTACTGTTGATGAAGGAGTTGCTCAATTGGCGACAACCTCAGCAGCTATTTATGAAACTTCCAATAGCGGTGAAACATGGGAGGCAAAAGTATCAGACCCTTCGGAACAGGGAGGTATAAGAGATTTAAGAAGAACATCTAGCGGTGATTATGTGAGCGTAAGCAGTCTTGGAAATTTCTTCTCTACTCTTAAAAGTGATAGCAATACTTGGATTGCTCACCAAAGAGCAAGTAGTAAGAGAGTACAAAGCATTGGTTTCAATCCAGAAGGAAGTTTATGGATGCTTTCAAGAGGTGCGGAAATTAGATTTAATGAAGATTCTAATAATCTAGAAAGTTGGTCAAAGCCTATAATACCTATCCTTAATGGTTACAATTATTTAGATATGGGATGGGATCCAAATGGTGACATATGGGCTGGCGGTGGTAATGGCACTTTAATAGTAAGTAAAGATCAAGGTGAAACTTGGAATTCAGATCCTCTTGCTTCTGCATTGCCTACTAACTATATAAAAATAGTTTTTCTTGATAAGAAGTCTTTAGAAAATCAAAAAGGATTCATACTTGGCGAGCGTGGTTACATTCTCAAATGGAATGGTTAAATCTGTAATAACTAAAAAAAATAATAAAAAAAATCTTAATTTTGGATGAATTTAACAACTGTCTGTAACCAAGCTGTTAAATTCTTCGCGAACTTATGATTTTACATTGTAGGATCATATGGTAAATAATTGTGATTATGGCCGCAGGTTCAACGGGTGAACGCCCATTCTTTGAAATAATTACCAGTATTAGGTACTGGATTATTCATGCAGTAACATTACCCGCTATTTTTATAGCAGGCTTCTTATTTGTATACACAGGTTTGGCTTACGACGCTTTCGGTACTCCTCGTCCGGATAGTTATTTTCAGGCATCTGAAGCAAAAGCTCCTGTTGTAACACAAAGATTTGATGCTAAGTCTCAACTTGATTTAAGAACAAAATAACTATGTCTAATTCTCAAGCTCCAATGCAGGCTGCGGAAGTCCGCGTTTATCCTATATTTACTGTTCGTTGGCTAGCAGTTCACGCTTTAGCTATTCCATCAGTATTCTTCTTGGGTTCCATTGCTGCTATGCAATTTGTAGCCCGATAAATTTAACAATCATGCAAGTAAACGAAAATCCTAACAAAGTTCCAGTTGAACTTAATCGTACAAGCCTTTATTTAGGCTTACTATCAGTCTTTGTATTGGGAATTTTATTTTCCAGTTACTTTTTCAATTAAATTAAAACTATGAGTAAATTAAAAGGACCTGATGGAAGAATTCCAGATAGACTTCCCGACGGTAGACCAGCAGTTGCATGGGAAAGGAGATGGACTGAAGGAACTCTTCCTCTATGGCTTGTAGCTACAGCAGGTGGGATTGCAGTTATCTTCGTTTTAGGTATATTCTTCTATGGTTCATACCAAGGCGTTGGAGCTGGAGGCTAACAAATCCTTACCTTGACCTGATAATCACTTATATCAAATAAGCCTAATAAGAATCAGTAAATATCCTTAGTTTTTCTTTTGTGGAGCTTGGGATATTTTCTTTTTGGGTTATCAATCCATCTTTTAATGAAAAATGAGACTTACTTTTTGGTCTTTCTTTTTCAATTAATCTAGCTATTTCAAATATTATTTTATTAGCCACTTCAGTATTTGATCTAAGATTATCCAAAACCATCTCTACAGAAACTTCTTGATGAGTTTGATGCCAGCAATCATAATCAGTAACCATTGATAAGGAAGAGTAAGCTATTTCAGCTTCTTTAGCTAATCTTGCTTCTGTGTGGTTCGTCATTCCAATTATTGAACATCCCCAACTCCTATATAAATTAGATTCTGCTCTAGTTGAGAAAGCGGGACCTTCCATTGCTAGATAGGTACCTCCTCTATGCAATTGTCTACCGCCAGGAATATTTTTTTCTCCGATTTCACTTAATATTCGTGATAAATTTGTGCAGAAGGGATCTCCCATAGTTACGTGAGCAACAGCTCCCTCGTTAAAGAAGGTTGCAGGTCTATTTTTTGTCCGGTCTATAAATTGATCTGGAACCACTATGTCAAGTGGCCTTATCTGTTCTTGTAATGAACCAACTGCTGATGGAGCAATAATCCATCTTACTCCTATTGATCTTAGAGCCCAAATATTTGCTTTGTAAGGGATTTCAGAAGGATTTAAACTATGTTTTCTGCCATGTCTAGGAATAAATGCTATCTCTAGGTTTCCAAGATTATATACTTTTATTGAATCAGAAGGTTTACCATAGGGAGTATTGATTTCTAGTTCTCTTAAGTACTCTATTTGATCCATTGAATAAAATCCACTTCCACCAATCACTCCTAATCTTGACTTTTCAATTGGTAATAAATGTTCTTTATTCATAGTGATGTAAATGACTTTTAATCATCTGGTACTAATTGGAGGAGGACACTCAAATGTTTCTTTATTGAAGAAATGGTTAATGTTTCCGAATTTAATGCCAGAAATTCCTGTTTCAATTATATCTAGAGATTCTCATTTGGTTTATTCGGCTATGTTCCCATCGGTGATTTCAAAATCAATCACTTTAGAAGAGAGCTTAATTGATATAAAATCTTTAGCAAAAAATGCAAAAGTATCTTTTATAGAAGAAGAAGTAAAGGATATTGATTTCAATTTAAAGAAAATTATTTTAAATAATAGACCTTCAGTTAATTATTCGAAGTTGGTGCTTAATTATGGAAGTCAAACAATAATTCCAAAAGAATTTGAATCACTAGTTAAAAATCGAAATGCTTTTTCAATTAAACCTTTTTTCAGAGCTTATGACTCAATACTAAAAGAGGACATTTTTGATTCAATAGATGAACGTCCATTTGTAATTGTTGGGAGTGGCCTTGCTGCAATTGAAGTATCATATGCTTTGAGAAAAAGATGGGGATATAGACCTTTAAAACTATTATGTGATTCAAGAAAAATTAATAATACAATTCTAAAAAGTTTACGGAATTCCAATATTGATTTAGTTGAAAAACTTAATTTTGATTATGGCAAGATTCTTTTATGTACTGGAAATACATCTCCGTTATGGGCACAAAAAAAATTATTAGATTCGGATTCTTATGGCAGAATAATTACAAATCAGAATTTGCAGATAAAAAGTTTTTCTGGAATCTTTGCAGTCGGTGATTGCGCAGTTGTAGGTTCAGCAAAAAGACCAGCATCTGGAGTTTTTGCAGTAAAAGTTGTAAATACATTAGTAAAAAATCTAAAAAAAGATATAGAAGGGAGATCATTAAAAAAGTGGTTTCCTCAAAAGATCGGATTGCAAATAGTAAATATATTTCCAAACCATCATCCAAAGGCTTTTGCTATTTATCGCAATTTTGTTTTCGGCCCCTCTTTTATTTTTTGGATTTTAAAGCATAAAATTGATCTCAACTTTCTTAAAAAGTTCAAATCAAAAAGGCTAATCATGAAAAGTATTGAAAAAAATATTTCATTGAATGATTGCAGAGGATGTGCAGCTAAAATTCCTCAGTTTGTTTTGAATAAATCACTAATAAATTCTAATTTAAATTCTTTTGCCTCATCACCTGAAGATTCAGTTGAGATATATCAAAATGATCAAGATATTATCTTGCAAAGTGTAGATGGATTTCCTGCTTTGGTAAGTGATCCTTGGCTTAATGCAAAAATTACTACTTTGCATGCTTGCTCAGATTTGTGGGCATGCGGAGCAAAACTTTCATCCGCGCAGGCTTTAATTTCATTGCCAAAAGTTGAAAGGGAATTTCAGAGTTACCTCTTTTCTCAATCACTTCAAGGTATTAAATCAACAGTTGAGGATCATGGAGGTGAATTACTTGGAGGCCATACTTTCGAGGCAAGAAGTTTAGTAAATAAACCTTATTCATTAGGAATAGATATTTCTTTAACAGTTCAAGGTATTTTAAAAAATGGAGCAAAACCATGGCTTAAATCTGGAATGAATATTGGAGATATTCTCATGATGTCTAGACCTCTGGGCGTTGGGATTTACTTTGCCGGTCAAATGCAAAATATTAATATGCTAGGTAGTTCTTCTGAAGTAATCAATAATTTAGTAAAGAGTCAGCAATATTTGATTGATGAAATTTATCTTTTTCAAAATCAATTTAAAGAATCATTAGTTAATGCTGCGACTGACATTACTGGATATGGATTTATTGGACATCTTAAAGAAATGGTTGAATCATCTAATTTATATAGGCAAATCAATAATCTTGAGCCACTAAAAGTTTTATTAGATTTATTTGCATTTAAAGCTTATACTGGAGTATTTGATTTAATAAGAAAAGATGTTAAAAGTACTTTATTTGAATCTAATAAAGAAATTTTTGACAAAATTAATAAAGTAAATAAGCAAAAAAGAATAATTAATTTTTTAAACGAAAATTCATTAGATCAAGAGACTTTTAACGAGAGAATATCTTTACTATTAGATCCTCAAACATGTGGACCCTTGTTGATTAGTTGCGATCGTAAATATGAAAATGTTCTAAAGGATAAATGGTACAAGGTTGGAGAGGTTGTAAAAATGTAATTAATTTCTATTTAATTTGTCAATTTCCAAATATCTTAATCTTTTGATTTCCTTTCCCATCTCCTTACCTGGGACCCATCCTTCTTTTTTTAATGTTTCTCCATCTTTTTTTGATTTTATGAATTTGTAAATAAATAACCACTTAAACAATTTACGCCAGTATGATCCTCCATCACAAATTAATAATTTGACTGTCTCATCATTAAGGTTTCTGTCCTCAATAAATTCTGTCCAACTTGATGGAGAAAAATGATTGAAATTTTTTTGGTTTGTATTTAATATCTTTTTGATATTTAAATAATCTTCTAATATTTTTCTCTCACTATTATTTACCAAAAATCTTTGAAATGCTTTTTCTAAATCTTCTGAATCTTTTAATAAGTAAAGCATATGATTTCCCTTTAACTTCTTAATCCAATTTAGTCCTCTTAAAAACCTTTTATCGACCTTAATATTTTCATTTAAGATTGAAATAATTTCCCATTTATGAATTATCGAAATTACATTAGTCAAATTATCGTGTTTGCATATTTCAGCTAGTTCCATCCTTATTCGTATGCCTAGTGCAGGAGGGTAAATCATTTTCTGATTAGTTTCTGAACTTGTCCATGGCCATTGTCTAACTGTTTCTTTAGATTGTTTGAGTGAATTATTTGAAATATTAAAATTTAACCTTGAAGCATATTTTGCACATCGAATTAATCTACTTGGATCATCTGAAATACTATTACTGTGAAGTAAGTTCAATCTTTTACTTTTAATATCAGAAATTCCTCCATAAAGATCATAAATTTTCCTCGTCGAGACCTCGAAGGCTATTGAATTTATAGTGAAATCTCTCCTCTCAAGATCCTCCTCAATAGTACTTTTATTTACTTTGGGATTTAAGCCTGGCGCAGAATAAATTTCTTTTCTTGCAGAAGCAATATCAATTTTATAGTCATTAATATTTATTTCTACAGTGTTGTATAAATTAAATTCCTTGATTAAACATAAATCTACATTTACAATATTTTTTTTTATAAATTTTGCAAGAGAAATAGAGGATCCTTCAATAACAAGATCAATATCTACAGGTTTAGAAAACGATTTTTTGTGGAATTTACTAATTAATAAATCTCTTATATAACCGCCAACAAAAGCTACTTTAGTATTGTTATTAGATTCTATGTATTTAGCAATTAGGTTATATAGATTAAATGGAGTTTTGATTAATTCACCTTGGATGTAATCAGAGATATCGTTCATGAGTTTTAACTTACATAACGAATTGGGGCTAATCTGGGATCTAGAATTTTACTTCCTTTATTACCAAATTTTACTGCTAAAGATATTTTTTCCCCACTCCCAAAAATATGTATGATTTCACCTTTCCCAAACTTTGAGTGAATTAGCTTATCTCCAACTATCCAGCTTTTCCCTTTACTGGGACCTGAATATAGTTTTCTTACTGCATTTATTGGTTTGTTAACAAATTCATTTGGATTGTTTCGATCAACTCTAGTTAAACGATCAAGATGCCAATCTCTTCTAATTGAAGCACCACCAGTTTGTGGTAATTCACCATCCATTAAATCTTCAGGTATTTCTGAAAGAAATATTGAAGGAATTGTTGCTTCACGCATTCCACCCCATAATCTTCTTTCTCTGGCATGACTTAAGAAAACTCTTTCTTTAGCTCTAGTAATACCTACGTAGCATAATCTTCTTTCCTCTTCAAGAAGTGATGGAGTATCTATTGATCTATGGCTAGGGAAGAGACCTTGTTCTAGTCCAGTGATAAAAACATTTTGAAATTCTAAACCTTTACTATTATGCAGAGTCATGAGAGTTACAGAGTTGGGATTATTTTTCTTCGTATCATTATCAGTTGTTAAGGCTGCTGTAGATAGAAATCCCTCTACATCTCCACTTTCTGTTTCTTCTTCATATTGAGTAGCTGCATTAATTAGTTCTTGTAAGTTATTTCTTCTATCTTCAGATTCTTCATTCCCACTAGAGAGTAAGTCACTTAAATAACCACTTTTTTCTAAGATAAGTTGTAATAGTTGAGCAGGTCCTGAATTCTCAAGATAACAAAGTAGATCATTCATAACTTCAGTAAATTTATTAATTCCTTTTGATGATCTGCCTATTGTTTCTTCAAGACTTTGCTTATCATTAAGAACCTCCCATAATGGAATATTTAACCTATTAGATAGTTCATTAAGTTTTTGAATAGTAGTCTTTCCAATGCCTCTTCTAGGAACATTTATGATTCGTAAAAGACTTACGTTATCTGAAGAATTAACTAGAACTTTTAAATATGCTACTGCATCTTTAATTTCTCTTCTATCATAAAAACGCAATCCTCCAAAAATTGTATAAGGAATGCGCCACCTTACAAGAGACTCTTCTAATACTCTTGACTGAGCTCTGGTTCGATATAAAATTGCAAAATTTTTCCAAATTGGGTTTTGATTATGGTTATTAAGTGATTTTATTTTATTGGTAATTGCTTCTGCCTCGGATATTTCATCATCACAACTGAGTAACGTTAAAAGTTCACCTTTTTCTTTAGTAGCCTTTAAAACTTTGTCAATTCTTTCAGAGTTATTTTCAATAAGTGAGTTTGCAGCATCAAGGATATTAGAAGATGACCTATAATTTTCTTCTAATTTAATTAAAGATGATTTTGTATCGTCGTTGATTGAAGTTTTAAAATCTTGTTGAAAGCCAATTAAAATTCTGAAATCAGCTGCTCTGAAACTATAAATACTTTGATCAGCATCCCCAACTACAAAAATTGACCGATCCTCCCAACTAAAGAATTTTTTTGGTTCAGTATTTCCAGCAGTAATTAATTTTATAAGTTCATATTGTGTCCTATTTGTATCTTGATATTCGTCAACCAAAATATGTTTAAATCTTTTGTGCCAATAATCTCTGACTATATCATTTTGCCTCAATAAGAAAACGGGTAAAAGTAAAAGATCATCAAAGTCTAAAGAATTATTTTTTGAAAGCGAAATTCTATATCTCTTATAGGCTTCTGCAACTGTTTTATCAAAATTATTATCTGCTTTTTCTAATAGATCATTCGAAGTTAGGCATTGATTTTTAGCGTTACTTATTAGTCTTTTAATCTTTTTGTGATCATATCTTTTAGAGTCAAGATTCATATCTTGACTGATAATTTCTTTGACTAATGTTTGAGAATCTGTTTCATCATAAATTGAAAATTGCCTTGTCCATTTTAGCCCTTCTGGATCAGTATATTTTTCAATATCGTATCTCAGAAGTCTCGAAAATAAAGAATGGAAAGTACCGATCCAAAGGTTCTGAAGCCGCTCTTGGTAAACGTTTGTTCTTAATTGATTTTGATCAATTTCTTTGAGAGTTGTCCAAGGCTGACCAAATTGATTTAAAGCTAATTCTTGAGCTAGAAGAACCTCTAATCTTGCTTTCATTTCTTTAGCAGCTTTGTTAGTAAAAGTGACTGCGAGAATGTTATAGGGGTCTATAGAGTTATTTTCAATAAGATTTGCAATTCTGTGCGTAAGAGCCTTAGTTTTTCCGCTACCTGCACCTGCTACAACTAATAGTGGCCCATAAACATGTTTTACTGCTTTAAGTTGCTCATTATTTAAAGATTTAAAAAGAAAATTGTTGGTTTGAGGCACTTTTGGAAGGGTTTTTCAAAAATTAGACTTTATTATGAGCTTCAGATTCTGTTTCTAGGTCTTCTAACGCTTTTTTTAAATTTATAAGTTCATTATTGTTATTGATTATTTCTTCAAACTTATTCTGAGGCATTCTTAATTTAATACTTCGGTCAAGAATTTCTTTTTCCAATCTCTTTTTATATGAGGAAATAAGTTTCTTTGATAATTTTAAATCTTGTTGATCCAAAACTTTATTAAAAAAATGTAATTCTATATTAGCGGAAAAAAAATTTTTATTTGAATTATTTCAACTATCACTTTGGAAATAAGTTTTTAATTAAGAAGCGTTGCGTTAATTTTGAAATTGTATTGTTTTTACTAGCTTTGTACTATTCTAAGTTTCTAACTTTAAATTTTTCACTTTAGGAATGTCAGTTTCAAAGAATATTCAACTATTATCCGCTGATATGAAATTAAATGATTTAAGTAAAATAAAAGAATTTATTAATAGTGCAAACTCAAGATTAGATTCAATAACCTCAATAACCAATAATTCGCATGCAATTGCAGCAGACGCTGTAACAGCGATGATTTGCGAAAATCAAGATTCAGTTAACTCAAAAATATCTTTAAATACAACTAATAAAATGTCCGTTTGTTTAAGAGATGGAGAAATAATCTTAAGGATTGTTGCTTATCTTTTAATTTCTAATGACGAATCAGTTTTAGAAAAAAATTGTTTGAAGGATCTTAAAAATACTTATCTTGCTCTTGGGGTGCCTTTAAGAAATGCAAGAAGGGTTTTTGAATTAATGCGAGATGCAACAATCTCTGATTTAAATTCTACAGTTAATAATATGAAGGGAAACAAAGGCTTCCTTCCTGATTTAATTTCTGATACAGAGTTTCAATTTGAAAGGATAATTAATCTTTTAAACTAGCTAAATTTCTTATTTCAGAAGTATGGGAAGTCTGCATTACTGCGTTATTTTCCATATTTCTAATAGTAGAAAATCTAGATCTTATGTGAGTGGATAAAAAGGAAATTCTTTCTTCAGAAACTGTTGATTTGTAAAAAGTTTTAAGGTGTAAATTATTTTGTTCTTCAACGAAATAATTGGATGATGCAATAAAAGATTCTGTATAACCTTTATTTCGTAAAACAATTCCTGAATTTTGATCCTTGGGTAAAAATATCAAAATCGTTTCATCTCCATCGCTCATATCATCATCTTCCCAATCACTAATAGCTTGCCATTTTATAGAAATGGCTATGCTCTCTAGGTTTAAACTTAATTTGTAATTTTTAAAAATTTCAACGACTTGTTTATTTTTAGAGTTGATATGTTTTATATATATTTTACTAATTGAGTTTTCAAATTCCTGAAAAGCTAAAGTATGAGTGCTTCTTATAGATTTCCACTCTCCTATACTTTTATCGATAAATTGATTAATTGTTGTTAGATTCTTCGTCAAGTTTATCTTCTGCGGAATGATTTTCTGCTTTTTGAATCATTCTTACCATTGAATCTACCATTAATCTCTTTGCAGAAGTTACTTTTAATCCAGAAGGGGTGGTTGATATTTGTTCTCCAGGGCGATCATATGAAGTTGGTCTGAATGGAGTCATCTAAGAACTTTAAAAAATTAATCGATTTCTATTCTTGCATGAATTCTTATCCATATAGTTTTTGTTTGCAAAAATGTCATATCTCTCTTTTTTAGTACCGAATTGTTAACTGTTTTGTTATTTTGGCATTTTATTTTTTGCTAAACCTGAAATAGTCGCTAAAGCAAACATTCCCAATAGAGCAATTCCTAGAAATAATCCTGCTCCCTGACTAACACCAGCACCTACAGCTACTAGTATAGAATCACTGATTAGAAGACTTATTAATAACGCTGGAGTAAATATTTTCCAGCGAGTTCCTCCAATACCAATTGCGTAGCTTAGAAAATCAAAAAGACCAGTCATTAGTAAACCAGTCATGAGAAAGAAATTTTCCTCTAGCTGGTTCTGATTAAAACTTTCAATCTTTTTCATTGCTTTTGGGCCTACTAAATTACGTACAGGAACACGACCATAATTTCTTGCAATAAAGAAAGCAGCTTGGCAAAAAACGATATCAGAAAAGATTATTGTCATGTAACCTTTTTGAAAACCTAGTAATGAACCCGCTAGAAGAGAATAAGCTGAGCTTGGAAGAGCTGGTAATATAATACTTACTCCTCTTAGTATGAAAATTCCAAATGGAGCCCAAATTCCCATACTTTCTATTTTGTTTCTGAGGGGTTCAATCCCATAATTTTGGATTAAATAAATCAATACAACAAATATTGTGATAAAAAAAACTACTGAGAGGAATTTCTGTATTTTATTCATTATTTTCTAGTAAATTTATTGAAAATAAATTTTTAATTTAATATTTGATTGTATCTATAATAGAAATACTAATCAATAAAAATTTTTACAAATTTTTAATCTTATATTCTCTCCTGATAAAATTTTTTTGTATTTTTGAAGTATTCATGGTTGATTCTAAGAGTAAAGTTAATTCAATCTTTATTAGAAATTGCATTGGTTTAGTCCTTGCGATAATAATTTCCATGTGTTTTTCAATAGCACAATCAAATGCTTTGCCTCATGAATGGGTTGGAGTCCCTAAAAGTGAATATGGAGAACAGTTATGGGATAGACAAAGTATTAAAAGGAATGAGGATGGCTCTGTAAGAGTATTGAGTAAATTTATTCCTAAAACCAAAAGTGAAATTACTAAGGATATTCTCTACACAATGGATATAAATTGTTTTGAAAAATCTTTTAGAGATGTTGATGTTTCAATAGATGAAGTAAATAGTAATTTCAATGATTTGGCTGATTGGCAAGATCCAAATGGAGATAAACTGATTTTGGGTGTTATTGGTCAAGTCTGCATAGTCGAAGACTAAAAATTTTCAATTATAAAAAATAAAATCAAAAAAATAACAAGTTGCCCATGTATTAAAAGTATAAAACCTCTTCTTATGAAGAGGTTTTAAAGGTGCCAGGACCCAGATTTGAACTGGGGACACGGCGATTTTCAGTCGCCTGCTCTACCAACTGAGCTATCCCGGCTCTAATCTATATACTCTAAATTAAGATGTGTAGTTTGTGAAACCCTTTTAATTAAAAATTTTATATCTTCATCAAATATCCATTAGAAAACTTTTATTTTGAATTAATTGCTAACAAGGCAGTTCCAAATGAAGTAGTTTTTTTACATGAAACTATTGGTATATTGATAATTTTTTCTCTTATTTTTCTCCACTGAGGGTTTTTTGAACCTCCACCAATAGTAATAATTTTTTTTGGAAGTGAACCCGTTAGTTCACCTATCTTTTCCCATCCTTTCAATTCGATCTTGGCTAGCCCCTCGAATAATGAATGTAAATAAAGTGAGTCGCTTACTGGCCTTGGACCAAGTATCGGCTCTAAATTAGAATTATTAACAGGAAATCTCTCTCCTCTACTATTAAGAGGTAAAAGATTTAAGGAAGTGTTTTTCGAAGGATTTATTTGTCGACTGAGCTCCTTTATTTCTAAATCAGAGAAGAACTGAGACAAGATACCGCATCCTGCGTTTGATGCTCCTCCACATATCCAATGGCCGTTTACTCTATGGTTTGTAACCCCTTGTTTTTTTATAGGTTTTTCAACAATTTTCTTAACTACAATAGTTGTTCCTAAAACTGTGAGACCATCTTCTTTACCTAAACCTGCAGCTATTACACTTGCATTAGAGTCAGTGGTGCCTGAGATTAAAATTAATTTCTTATTCAAGTTAAATCTCTCTGCTAAATCAAAATTCACTTGTCCAATAATTTTCCCACTTTTTATTATTTGAGGCAGGCATTTTTGCCATGAAGTATTGAGATAACTTTTTGGCCATGATTCTTTTTGTAGATCCCAACCAAGTTTTAGATTATTGCCTTCTTCTCCATGAGTCCAATCTTTTAAAAACCAACCAGTGATCCAATCAGATTGATGTCGTAAAAGTATATTTGTTCCATATTTATCTATCAGTCTTAATGCTTTAGCAAGACTACTGTATGGAGTTCGCAGATGATCTTCTCTAGAAGTTAAGGATTCAAGAAGTATCTTATGTTCATTACATGCTTGGTAATAAGGTATTGCCTCTCCTATCGGCTCTCCTGACAAATTGGATGGCATTAAAGTTCCTGAGGTCCCGGAGATAGCCAATTTATTAAGGTTAATTTTTACCTCGATAGGTAAACTAACCAAAAGATTTTCACAAGAATTAATCCAAGAATTTGGATTTCTAAAGCTGTATGAATAAGGGACTGAATTTGAATATACTAATTTCTTATGAAGATTAATTATTGATATTCTTGCACCACTGGTTCCAAAATCTAACCCTCCATAAAAATTATCAGGCATAGAAAAATAATTTATAAAAAGATTTTGGAAGCCTCTGCTAATTGGGATGCTTTTTCTTCTACATTTTCCCAAGGGAGCTCAAGATCTCTTCTGCCAAAATGTCCATAAGATGCAGTCTTTCTAAAAAATTTGCCTCCCATTTTTTTTGGTAAATTTCTTAAGTTAAATTCTTTTATTATTGCTGCGGGTCTTAAATCAAAGTGCTCTTTAATTAGCTCAGTCAAATTAGCTTGTGAAATAACGCCTGTATCAAAAGTTTCAACGAGAATGGAAATTGGTTTTGCAACTCCAATTGCATAACTTAATTGTACTTCTGCTTTTTTCGCTAACTTCGCCTTAACTATGCTTTTAGCTACATAACGTGCGGCATAAGCTGCTGATCTATCTACTTTTGTAGGATCTTTACCGGAGAATGCTCCTCCTCCGTGTCTTGCATATCCACCATAAGTATCTACAATAATTTTTCTGCCAGTGAGCCCAGCATCTCCTTGAGGCCCGCCTACAACAAATTTTCCCGTGGGGTTTACTAAAAATCTTGTTTTACTAATGTTTGGTTTGATTTCTAAATCTTCAGTAGCAGGAATTACAACATGTTTCCATAAATCTTCTTTTATTCTTTGACGAATTTCTTCTTCAATTGTTATTCCATCAATCTCAGATTTATGTTGAGTTGAAATTAAAATTGTATTAATAGAGACCGGCAACCCTTTTTCATAATCAATGCTTACCTGAGTTTTACCATCAGGGAGTAAATAATTAAGGACTTCTTCATGCCTCACTTTGGCAAGTTGAATGGCTAATCTATGAGCTAAGCTAATCGGTAAGGGCATTAATTCAGGCGTCTCATCACATGCATAGCCGAACATTATGCCTTGGTCACCAGCTCCGGTATTATCTTCCAAATCATCGTTAACATCATCTGCGTCATTAACTCCTTGTGAAATGTCAGGGGATTGCTCGTCAAGTGCTACTAAAACAGCACAACTGTTTGCGTCAAAACCACCTGCTTTATACCCTTTATATCCAATTTCTCTAATTACATTTCTAACAAGTTTGATGTAATCGACTTTTGCTTTTGAAGTTATTTCTCCAGTAAGTAAACAAAGACCTGTATTAACGACAGTTTCGCATGCAACTCTGCTATCAGGATCTTCTGTCAATAAAGCATCTAAAACAGCGTCACTAATTTGATCACAAATTTTGTCAGGATGACCTTCAGTTACTGATTCAGAAGTGAAAATGAAATCACTCATGCACAAATAATTTTTAAATTAGACTTTATCCTAGATTAGATTAACGTTACAAATCAATTATTGTAAATTAAAAAATACTTGCACAAGATTAATGTGGCTTAATTTCTGATATTCGCGTATAAAACAAATAAGTGAATTTATGCTTTTTCAGCTGAAGCTGTGGGGATCTCTTCGTTATCGTCAGTTTGTTCAAATAACATTTGTTTATATTTCGCAGCCATTTCTTCTGCTTTACTAAAAACTTTTTGAGGATCAGTTAACATATCCCCTGGTTCAGGTTCAAGCGCTTTAGTAGATAATGAAATTCGTCCTCTTTCTGAATCAAGGTCAATTATCATAACCTTCATTTGGTCACTCACATTTAAAACGTTATGAGGAGTCTCAATATGTTCATGACTAATTTCAGAAATGTGCAATAGACCACTAACTCCACCAATATCAATAAAGGCTCCATAAGGTTTAATACCTTTTACTGAACCAACAACAACTTCGCCAACTTCAAGTCGGTTCATTTTTTTCTCAACCAAAGCTCTTCTATGGCTTAGAACTAATCTGTTTCTCTCTTCATCCACTTCAAGAAATTTTAAAGGTAAATATTCACCTTCTAAGTCATCTTTGATTTTACGAGCACTTATGTGAGATCCTGGGATAAAACCTCTTAAGCCTTCTACCCTTACGAGAGCTCCACCTCTGTTTGTTGCAAAAACTTCAGAATATATAGTTGCATCTTCTTTTTGGAGTTGTCTGACCCTTTCCCATGCTCTTTGATATTCAATTCTTCTAATGGAGAGGGCTAATTGGCCATCTTCATTCTCTTCGCTCATTATGAAAAATTCTCTACTTTCAGAAGGTTGTAAAACATCATTAAGTCCTTCAACTCTATTTATTGAAACCTCCTGAACAGGCATAAAAGCTGCTGTTTTTGCCCCTATATCTATCATGGCCCCTTTGGGCTCTAAAGCAAAAACAGTTCCTTTAACTAGATCGCCAGGCTTGAAATTATAGTCATACTTACCCAAAAGTGATGCAAATTCTTCTTGTGTGAATCCTGCGTTTTCAAAATCCGTAGTTGTTCTGCTAGAGGAAGAATCTGCTGAAGGTATATCGCTCTTCTCGAATGATAAATCTTCCTCATTCTGGGATACTGAATCATTATCTAACTCAGACGAATTTTTAATTTCTTGATCCTCAGAAATTTCGTTAATGGTTTGGGAAGAATTTTCGTTCATTTGTTGTATCGCAGACTACCTAAGGTAGTTAGAAAGGAATGCTATTAGCCTGCAAACCGATAGCAAAAACATTTGTGATATGTATTCTACACTTTAGGATGCTGAATTTTATGAAATTGAAGCTAATTGGTTTTTTGAACTTCCTTTTAACGATTCAAGAGTAGAAATAAAATCTTTTACCCCATTAAATTTTCTGTAAACTGAGGCGTATCTTATATAGGCGACTTCGTTTTCTTTCCTAAGATTTTTAAGTATTAATTCACCAATTTGTGAAGATTTAATATCTTTATTCGAGTCTTGAACGATTTGTGATTCAATTCCATCTACGAAATTAATAATTGCTTCACTACTAAAGTTAGTCTTTTCGCAAGCTCTTGATATACCTGTAAATAATTTTTGTTTATCAAATAATTCTCTGTTACCGTCTTTTTTTATAACTGAAACTGGCATTGATTCCACTCTTTCATAAGTTGTGAATCTAAAGCTGCAATTTAAGCACTCTCTTCTTCTTCGAACACTTTTACCACTATCAGCAGATCTTGATTCCAAAACTCTGCTATCTGTGTTTTGACAGGTTGGACACTGCATGTGGTGAAATAAGCTACACTTCAACTCTAATAGTAGAGTAATATATTGATTATGAAAAGTAAAAAAAACCTCTTGTTAAAGAGGTTTTTTTTTTTTCTTAGTTTATTTTCTATCAAATTTAGGTGGGTCTCTAAAAGCGACAGCAAAAAATAAGGTAACAACTGCGAGAGTTAGAATAAGAACGTAAGCAAAAGCTTCCATAAGATTAAGTAATAAAGTTTAGTTTAAACCCTTCCTGGGATTCGTCTTGTGGTTTCATCACCAAGTTTCTTGAATAGACCAAATTCAACTTGGTCGCCAATCTCAGCGTCAATACCAGCAAAGGAATTTCTGTAAAGAGTTCTTGAAGCATGCCACCAGTGGCCAAACAAGAATAGCAATCCGAAACATAAATGGGCATATGTAAACCACGCTCTAGGAGAGCTTCGGAATACACCGTCAGATTTATATGTCTCTCTATCAAACTTGAATGCTTCTCCAAGTTGAGCCTTTCTAGCTAATCTTTTCACAACTGAAGGATCAGTAAATGTTTGTCCATCTAGGTCTCCCCCATAGATAGTTGCAGTGATACCAGTTTGTTCAAATGAATACTTTGCTTCAGCTCTTCTAAATGGAATATCTGCTCTTACGTTACCTTCTTTGTCTTCAAGAATAACGGGAAAGTTTTCAAAGAAATTAGGAATTCTTCTAACTTCTAATTCGTTACCTTCTTTATCTTGAAAAGCAATGTGACCTTGCCAGCCAGTTGGTAAGCCATCACCATTAACAAGAGCTCCAACTCTGAATAGTCCTCCCTTAGCTGGACTATTCCCAACATAATCGTAGAAGGCTAATTTCTCTGGAATCGAAGCATAAGCCTCTGATTTAGTGGCACCATCATCTAAAGCAGCCTGTACTCTTCTATTAATTTCAGTTTTGAAATAGCCTGAATCCCATTGATATCTGGTAGGACCAAAAAGCTCTACAGGGGTTGTTGCTGAGCCGTACCACATTGTTCCGGAAACAACAAAAGATACGAATAGTACAGCAGCTAAAGCACTTGCTAGAACTCCTTCGAGACTTCCAAGTTTTAATGCTCTATAAAGTCTTTCTCCAGGTCTATTGGTGATATGAAAAATACCTCCAATAATTCCCATAAGTCCAGCCGCAATATGATTTGCAACTATACCTCCTGGATTAAAAGGATTAAATCCCTCTACTCCCCAGGATGGGGCCACAGGTTCCACATGGCCAGTTAAACCATAAGGATCAGAAACCCAAATCCCCACGTTTGCGCAATGAAAAGCCCCAAAACCAAAACAAGTGAGTCCTGCTAAAAGAAGGTGAATTCCAAAAATTCTTGGTAAGTCAAGAGCAGGCTCTCCAGTTCTTGAATCTTCCCACAAATCTAAGTCCCAGTATGTCCAGTGCCAAATAGAGGCCAACATTAATAGTCCGCTGAATACAATGTGTGCTGCTGCAACACCTTCGAAACTCCAGAATCCAGGATCAACTCCAGTAGCACCAGTAATATCCCATCCATTCCAACTACTTGTGATACCTAGTCTTGCCATGAAAGGCATAACGTACATCCCCTGTCTCCACATTGGATTGAGAACAGCATCAGATGGATCAAAAATGGCTAATTCATAAAGAGCCATTGAACCGGCCCAGCCGGCTAATAATGCAGTATGCATAAGATGCACAGCGAGTAGTCGACCTGGGTCATTAATAACTACTGTGTGAACTCGATACCAAGGCAATCCCATCGGTTAATTTCTAGTAACTATGCTGCATAAACAGCTAAACATCACGATAGTAAGGGTTTTTTAGTCTTTGAGTGATTTTTGTAAATAAATTTATTTTCTTGGAAAAATTGGGTAAATCAATTGGCAGAACTGAGTTTACGAGAAATTTTTGACTAAAAACTGTTAATATTTTGGTCACAATTCTCAAAGTAAAACGCCAAAATAAGAAAAATAACTAAAAAAATGGCAACTATCAGATTTATTCGTGAGGATTTAGAGGTTCAATGCAACCCTGGCGAAAATTTAAGGGAATTAGTAATGAAAGAGAATTTACAGCTCTATGGCTTAAAAGGAATTTTAGGAAATTGTGGAGGTGCGGGACAATGCAGTACTTGTTTTATATCAGTTGAAGGTGGCAACAAAAATTCCTTAAGCCCTCTTACATCCGTTGAAGAAGAAAAACTCAAGAATAGACCAGAAAATTGGAGACTTGCATGCCAAACATTGATAAAATCTTCTGCAGTAATTTTAACAAAACCACAATCCCCCCCCTCAAATTTGGAAGAACTAAAAAAAGTTAGTGATAATAAAAAATTATCTCGCTAAATTGTTTAAGACTGTTAATCAGTTTATAGATTTTGTTTATTTTTCCACTTTATTCTAAGTTATTTGTCTATAGTCTTATTATCTAACATAGATCAACCAATTAAATGGAAACAACTAATTTTGGATTTGTAGCTAGTCTTTTATTTGTAGGGGTGCCAACAATATTCCTCATAGGTTTATTTATTTCTACTCAAGATGGAGAAAAATCAAGTTTCTACTCTGACTCTAGCAAAGGTAGGCTCGGGCCAAAACGCTAAATTCTTTAATAAATGCTTTGCATTTCTGTAGAGGAATTTTTATTTTGGAAAAAAAAGCAACTTTCTAAGGGAGGAGATCAACAATCTCTTGCTGTTTTAATTGATTGTGTAGGTGGTATTACTACTAGGGATCTAAACTTGATAGGTTTTAATCCTAGAGGAAATTTATATTTAAAAAAAAACTTAGAATTTTTAGAATCTCTTTGGGACGATCATTTACAAAAATCTTGCCCAATTCAATACCTTTGTGGAATAACTTTTTGGAGAGAATTAAAATTAAAAGTTTCCAACAAAGTACTGATTCCTAGGCCAGAAACAGAGCTTATAGTAGATATTGTCTCCAATATATATCCAAACAATTTAGAAAAATTATTTTTTGCTGAATTAGGAACTGGATCAGGCGCTATTAGTATCGCTTTGGCATTGGGTTATCCATTGAGCGTCGGAGTAGCAACTGATATAGATCAAGATGCATTAGAAATAGCTACTAACAATTATATAAATTCTTCTAAACAATCAAATTTGAAATTTTATTGTGGAAATTGGTGGTCACCTCTTGAAAGTTTTAAAGGAAAATTTGACCTTGCTATTTCAAATCCGCCATATATTCCTAGAGATACTTATGAAAAATTACCCAAAGAAGTTAAAGATTTCGAACCTAAGATTGCTTTATTTGGCGGTGAAGATGGTTTAAGACATATTAGGGAAATAATACAAAAAGCACCGTTATTTTTAAAAGAGAAGGGTTGGATAGTTTTAGAGAATCATTTTGATCAAAGTGAAAAAGTAAAGCAATTACTTATTAAAAATAAATTCACATCAACAGAAATTGTGAAAGATCTTTCGGGTATTGGTAGATTTACCATTGGAAGATATAAATAAATTAAAAGTTCATAATCCAAATGAATTTAGTAGACTGCAAAAATGCCTTGAAGACTCTTAAAAGTGGTCTCCCTATCATTTTTTCAACTGATACATTACCTGCAATTGGATGCTTGCCAAAATTTTCAAATATTATTTATGAGTTTAAAAAAAGAGATAGAGATAAACCCTTAATTCTTATGGGATCAGAACAAAAACAATTGATAGACTATGTCCACGAATCAGCTAGAGGAGACTACGAAAATATAGCTTCAAAATATTGGCCTGGAGCTCTTACAATAGTTATCCCTGCTTCAGAAAAGCAGACTACAATTCTCACAAGCAATGATCATACTCTTGGTTTAAGGATTCCAAATTCATATATGGCTCAATCTCTCATGAAAGTAACAGGTCCATTGTTAACTTCAAGTGCAAATATTTCAGGTTTTAAAGGATCAATTACAGTTGATGGTATTGCTTCAGACTTCCCTTCTGTAAAAATTTTGGGTCCTATCCCTTGGGTAAAAAGTAGTGGAAAAGCTAGCACAATCATATCTTGGAATAAAAGTGGAGATTGGAGACTGATTAGAGAAGGACAAGTATTAGTAAGGGAATTGTATTAATGTTTTTATTATTATTTTTTGTTTTATTAATTCAATTTTTTACTTACTGGATATTTGAGCCTCTTACATCTTTTTTGGGGTATGTTCTCGAAGTAAGATCGTTTCTTATTATTGCGCTAATAGGTTTAATCTTTTTGTTTTCCGCAAAGAATATTGAACAAAATTAAATAAATCAAAATGCCGGCTAACAGATTTGAACTGATGACCTTCGCTTTACAAAAGCGCTGCTCTACCGCTGAGCTAAGCCGGCAATCCCTTTATCTTACAATTAGGGAGGGTTAATTATCAGTATTTTTTTAGCTTTTTTTTAAATTTATTACTTTTTGATACCTTTATTAGCTTTATCAGTTTCATCAGTTTTTTTGAATTTTATTTCTCCTGAAATAGTTCTTTTGATTGGTAAATTGGCAACTAATGCAGTCATTCTGTCCTCAGTCTCTAAACTTACCGCCACCTCATCAAAATCAATTTCAACATATTTAGCAACAACATCAAGAATTTCTTTTCTCATTTTATCTAAAAGATCAGTTGTTAAAGAACTCATATCAACTCTGTCATGAGCAAGTACAAGTTGTAATCTTTCTCTAGCTGTATTTGCACTAGACGTTTCTCTGCCTAGTAATCTATTTATAAGATCTCTAAGAGTCATCATTTTAAAAAACCTTTGTTTGCATTAATCTCATGAATTTATCTTTAAGACTTTTGCCTTCTTTTTTGGGATCGATAATTGGTACATCTTTATTTGTAAGTCTTTGAGAAACATTCAAATAACATTTTTTTGCAGGAGATCTACCATCTGAAAGTGTCAGTGGCTCTCCTCTATTTGTACTTATTATTACTTGTTCATCTTCTAAAACAATTCCTAACAAAGGCAAAGAAAGTATCCCTTGAACATCTTCGATGGATAACATTTCTTGACTTGCCATCATGTTAGGGCGAACTCTATTGATTACAAGTTGAATAGGCTCAATATCTGAAGTATTAAGTATCCCTATTACTCTATCCGCATCCCTTACTGCGGATAATTCTGGGTTAGTAACAACAATAGCTTCTTTACAGGCTGCAAGAGCATTTTTAAAGCCATCTTCTACACCAGCAGGACAATCTACTAAAACAAAATCAAAGTTCTCACTTAGTAGCTCACTAATTTTTTTCATATCTTCGGGCTTCATCCAATCCAACATCCTTGGATCTCCAGCAGGTAGAAGAGCAAGATTAGGCTCCTTTTTATGTCTAACCAATGCTTGGTCAAGACGACAATTCTTGTCTAGAACATCTTGAGCCGTATAAATGATGCGATTTTCTAATCCTAGAAGAAGATCTAAATTTCTTAGGCCAAAATCAGCATCTAATACAGCGGTTGTTGCTCCGCTATTAGCAAGTGCAATACCTAGGTTTGCGGTTAAAGTTGTTTTACCAACCCCTCCCTTGCCTGAACAAATTAATATTGTGCGAGTATTTTTCCCCACGTTTTTTAAGATTTTACAAATAATAAAGCCACTTGCAGAAAGTTAAATATTCTAAATATTAAGTAATTCTTAAATTTATACAGTTTGGATTAATTTATTGCAAATTATTGATTAATTTTTATTTTCGATTATGTGCGGCTTGATAATTATCGTTTGTTTATCTATAACTGCAATTTCTGGATAACAATTTTTAGGCTTATCTTTTGGTCCAATAGCTATTACATCTGCAATTCTTAACTGTAAAGGGTTTAGATAAAGTGATGCAATAGAGGCATTTTTATTCCCACTTTTCCCTGCGAATGCTATTCCTAGTAATTTGCCCCAAACGTAAATATTTTTCTTAGCGGAAACTATTGCTCCTGGATTAACGTCTCCAATAATGCATAGGTTTCCATTTGAAGATATTCTTTCACCCGATCGTAATGTTCCTTTGTGAAGGATATCGTTTTTCTTATTTGAATTGAATAATAGTAACTTATTTTTAATCTCTTGCTCTTTTATAAAAGCTGAATCTATTTTTAAAGACTTTCCACTTAGTATCGTTTCTCTATTATTTGAGAAAATGCATAAGGAAAAAATATTAATTTGGTCTAAATGATTTTTTAATTTTGACAAATGATGAGAACTTATTGACTCATTGACTACGAAAATTTTTGCTTCTAAAGGTTCCTTTATGGAAGAAAATCTTTTAAAAGTTTCATGTATATTTTTTAAATCTGACAAAGAAAAAATTTCTAAATATTTACTTTTAGTGTTTTTTAAAACGATTTCCATTGAATTAAATTTAGGAATTGTTTTTTATTAGTGAAATTTCATTTTTAATTTCAGTTTTGATGATATCTGGATAAATAATAAAAGAGCTTTCCTCGGATCTCATTAAAGTTTTTATTAATGCAGAACTATCTTCTAATGCGCTTTGATAAGTGCCGTCCCATATTTTTAGTGCATTATTAGATTCAAAACCTGTAAAAGACCTTTCCTTAATGCCGCAAAATATTTCTGAATCATAACCATTCTTTTCACATAATTTTGAGGCAAATGCAAGGATTTTTAATCTATTCATCTTACTTAAAAAACTTATGTCTGATGCCTTCAATAAATCTCTGTCAATAAACATTTTGCATAGTGTAGAAAGTGGTTCAAAAGATTCATATTTCCATCTAATCAAATGATAATAAAAGGTTACATCATCAATTCTTATAAAATCATCAAAATCAACATTTGAAGGTGAAAAAATCCATTTATATAGAGAATTATCTAACCAAATATTCTTTTCATGATTATTTTTTATAGTGTGTAGTATTTTTTCAAGAATCCATGTTGATATTTCGTTTATCCTGTGATTGTAGATTGTTCTATACATCAAGTTTCTAAGTACAAGGAAATGCTCAATAGCGATCAATCCTTTCGGTTTGATTCCTATACTCCCATCAGGTGAAAAGGTAAGAGCTGAAATTATTCTCTCTAGATCTACTAAGCCATAATTAGTACCTGTGTTGTAACTATCGCGCAAAAGATAATCGAGACGATCGCAATCTATCTCACTACTTATCAATGTTTTTAAAGGTTTTGAAAATAGTTGTTTTGATTGAAATAATTCACTAATTTTTTTGGGTAATTCCTTGTCATACTTTTTGAGGATTGAATTTATTGGAGAATAATTTGTAACTAAGTTTTCAGACCATTGTTCGTGATCATGCTTAAATATTGTTTCACTGGTGTGGCTTAAAGGTCCATGACCTAAATCATGTAGTAGAGCTGCTCCATAAAGAACAAATTTATTTTCAGAAAATGAAGATTCACATTCAATTAATCTCTTATAAATTTTTCTAGCTATACAAAAAACACCAACTGAGTGAGTGAATCTACTCGATTCTGCACCATGAAAAAGTAATGATGCCGCACCAAGTTGTTTTATTCTCCTTAGTCTTTGAAAAGCAACTGTATCAATTAATTCCATAATCATTAATTCTTCTGGCTTTCCTGCATCAAATACTATTTCTTTATGAATTGGGTCATGAAAAATTCTTTTAATAATCATATTTTTAAGATTTTTTATCTTCAATCTTTAGCCATTTAAAGATTGAATTTCTTCATTCTTTAATTCAATTGTTTGAACTGAAACTTCTTCTTTTTCAAAAAGCGACCCCAGAAATAATTCTGCATTCCTCACCCATTTATCTTCAGTACTTCCATAATCACTTGCATCTGGTAGATCAAGTAATTTGTCAGGTGTCATACCTTGGCCTTGAATATTATTCCCATTGGGGGTTAAGTAACTAGCCACTGTTATAGCAATACCACTATTTTCTCCTAAACTTTTTAGTGATTGAATTAAACCTTTCCCATAAGTTTGTTCTCCCATAAGAATTGACCTTTCATTATCTTGTAGAGAACCAGCAAGTATTTCACTAGCACTTGCAGTACCTTTATTTACTAAAGTCACCATTGGTCCATCAAAAGACGTCTCTTTTTGAGAAATAATTGCATCTTTGATTCCATTTCTATCTTTTGTCTCGACTACAGGTTTCTCACTCAATAATGAGTCTGCAACTGCTATGCCTGAGCTTACTAGTCCGCCTGAATTATTTCTAAGATCCAAGATCAAACCTTCAACATCTTTCTCTTTTAACTCTTGAAGTGCCTCTTCAACTTTTTTGGGTACGCTTTCGCTGAATTGAGTTATCCTTAAATATCCTATTGTGTGAGAATCGTCTCTTAATCTTTTTGTTCTAACTGGTCTGAGATCTACTGATCTCCTCTCTAGATCGACTTCCCTAATTTCTCCTGATTCCGAAGATACTTCAATTAAAACTTTTGTCCCTGATTCACCTCTTAACTTAGATGCAGTACTTGCAAGCCCTAATTTTTCTGATGGAATCCCGTCCACTGTCTCTATCAAGTCCCCGCTTACTATTCCAGCTTCTTCGGCTGGCGAACCCCCAAGAGTAGAAATAACTTTAACTCTATTGTCATCATCTTCACCTAATTGAAGCCCAACTCCATTAATTTCACTCCCAAAATTACTTGATTTCAGTAGTTCATAGTCTTTTGGGCGTAAAACTCGCGTGTAGGGATCGTCTAGAGGTCTTAACATGTCTTCAATTGCGGAATAAGCCTCTTCACTTGTTTCAATTTGTTTCTGTAATGTTTTTTGTCTAATTTTTTTCCATTGGATTTCATCAAATTTTTCTGGATCATAAAAACCTTCGTTTACCAAGGTCCAAGCGTCAAGTACTAATTGCCTGCTATCACTGAGAGCATCCACTCTTTCAACCAACAAAAGATTGATAGAAAAAACGATGATCATTGATGCAGTGATCACAGTTTTGAATGTTAAAAGTTTGTTAAAAGATGAATTCATTGGGTTAAGTGTTAACACCAAGTATAAGAATTTTAAGTAAGCTCTTTATATCAAAGCTAATTTTTTTTTGGATGGCGAATTCTTCATCTGTTTATGACTGGTTTCAAGAAAGGCTTGAAATCCAAGACATAACTGACGACGTAACTTCCAAGTACGTACCCCCTCACGTAAATATCTTTTATTGTTTAGGAGGCATAACTTTAGTATGCTTCCTAATTCAATTTGCAACAGGTTTTGCAATGACTTTTTACTATAAGCCAACAGTTACACAAGCTTATAGTTCAGTCAGTTATTTAATGACCGATGTAAGTTTTGGATGGTTAATAAGATCTGTGCATAGATGGAGTGCATCCATGATGGTTTTGATGTTAATACTTCATGTCTTTAGGGTTTATCTTACAGGAGGCTTTAAAAGGCCAAGAGAATTGACTTGGGTTACTGGTGTTGTAATGGCAGTCATAACTGTTGCTTTTGGAGTGACAGGATACTCTCTACCTTGGGATCAAGTAGGTTATTGGGCAGTTAAGATTGTTTCAGGTGTTCCTGCTGCAATACCAGTAATTGGCGACTTTATGGTTGAACTACTTAGAGGTGGAGAAAGTGTTGGACAATCTACTTTAACCAGATTTTACAGTCTTCATACTTTTGTGTTGCCATGGTCATTAGCAGTTTTCATGTTGATGCACTTTTTAATGATTCGTAAACAGGGTATTTCAGGTCCTTTATAAACCCTTATACTTAAATCATTATTAGTTCTCCATATGTCTACGTTAAAAAAACCAGATCTATCTGATCCAAAATTGAGAGCAAAGTTAGCTAAAGGCATGGGCCATAATTATTATGGTGAACCAGCTTGGCCAAACGATTTACTATATATTTTCCCTGTAGTTATCTTAGGAACTATTGCCTGCGTAGTTGGATTAGCAGTTCTTGATCCTGCAATGTTGGGAGACAAAGCTAATCCCTTCGCAACACCCCTAGAAATACTTCCTGAATGGTACCTCTATCCAGTTTTTCAAATACTTAGGGTAGTTCCAAACAAACTTTTGGGTATCGCACTTCAAACATTAATTCCACTTGGATTAATGATTTTACCCTTTATCGAAAACGTTAATAAATTCTCTAACCCATTTAGAAGACCAATAGCAATGTCTGTTTTCTTGTTTGGAACTTTTCTAACAATATATCTAGGCATTGGAGCATGTTTGCCAATTGATAAATCACTTACTTTAGGATTATTCTAGGCTTAAATCTTAAACATATCTAAATCGTTATATTCATTTCTTAGGAAATGATTCATTAATAAAAATCCAACAATTGTCCAAGTTTGATACGTTCTTGATTGTTGTCCAACCCAAGTACCTGTGGGACCATCAAAATATTCAGCCCATTCTTGCTTAGGTAATTGATTAAGTTGACACCAATAGGATTCCTCTATTAAAGATTTCATTTCTTCCATGAGAATCACATCATCAGAACCATACCTTTTTTGATGCAGGAGAACAGCTGCTCCAAAAAACCAAAGTAAACTTGGCCAATGACCACCATTATGGTAACTCCAAGGCCAATTTTTTGGATCCGATCCAGTTTTGTTTTGCCATTCTTCAACATCCATATGAGGATGACAAATCCTCATGGGCATTTGAGCCATCAAATGCTGTCTGTTATGTAAAACTAATCTAAATAAAGCTCTTTGCTCTTCAGGAGGCAGTACTCCGAACATACATGCTAAAGAATTCCCTAGACTGTAAAATCGAAAGTCTGGCCTTCCAGTCCTAATATTTCCTATCAAGTAACCACCTCTATTCTCTAACCAATCTTGTAACCATGAGGGAACTACTTGAGGTTGAACGTTAAATTCATTGAAGTGTTGATCATCTCCATACTGCTCAGTAGGCCTTCTTCTTAAAATTTGCATTGTTTGGCTGGTAACCCAATAATGTTTTAAAAGAAAACTTCCTAAATCCTTAACCCATTGATTTGTAAGAATAAGTCTTTGGTCTAAAAGTCTACTAACATGATCTGCTCTACTTAATTCCATTAAGTTGATACAACTTTTTAAACATCCATGAAGTAAAACTTCAACTTCTAAGGGTGCTCCCCATACATCCATAGGTCTATCAATCATAAATGCGCAATCTGGAACAAAAAGTACTGGAGTGCCCTCAAATGTTGGATGTAGAACTAGATCTAGTAGAAGTTGAATACCTCTCTGAACACTTTGACTCTTTCCGAAGGCATAATCGCCGCTCTTATTGACATAATACCAACATAAAATGGGCCACCATAAACTTGCATCTGCTGAAGTAATCCTCCCAATTGACCTCTGACCATAGTCGCCAATGAGTTTTCCATTTTCTTCAACGAAACTAGTAGGAAATACGCCACGTGTTTGGTAATTTGTGCTTTGCAACTCAAGACATACACTGAGAAACTTTTTCACGATTTCATACCGTTTTTGGGTAATGAGGTAGATCATTACAGGAACGTTGTCTCTTAAAAATATTTCTCCGTAATTTAATTTTTTATTTTTTGTTGGGTGTTCTAGTGCAGCAACGCTTCCTACTAACTCCCCTGATATCTCAACCAAAGTCTTTTCGAAGTGTTTTTTTGCATTTGTTACAATTTTCTCTTCATCGGAACTTGGCCTTACCCTTAAATTTTTTTGACTAAATCTTTCTGCCATTTCATTTATATCCCTTTATTTAAGCCTAGTTGTTTAAGGAGACTTTGAACAAATAAAAAATTAATAAAAAATTTTTGTATAAAAGGTTGCACAATTACTGTGGGATGGTTTAGTATTTTCTTCTGGGCAGAAATATTCTTTTTGCATTATTCAAACAGTTACCCTAAATTCGATTTTTGGTAGATGAATGAATTTTCTGAAGACTTGACTTCGATCATTATTTTTAGCCAGAAGAAGGGTTTTCCCTTCAAATTGAGTTATTCACTCGTTGTTTAACTCTGCACCTAGAAAATTTAAAAACTTAGGAACTGATGCTTTTATTGCGTCAAGAATAACTAAATTTTTTTTGTTATTTCAAGATGTATATGCAATAAAGGTGTGAGGTCCCGTCAAGAATATATAAAAATGTCATCAATCGCTAACTTTTAGCTTTGATGCAAACGGATCTGAGATCTTGGAAAGTCACTTTAGAAATATTTTTAATGTGCACTCAATGTAATCCTTAAAAATTTAAGGAGGCTGAAACCAAATACCAAAACTAAAGTTTTTATTTGGATTAAAGCAATTCAATTTGAGTAGATTTATCTACAAAAGGATTTGAACACAACGGAGAGTTTGATCCTGGCTCAGGATGAACGCTGGCGGCGTGCTTAACACATGCAAGTCGAACGAACCTTCGGGTTAGTGGCGGACGGGTGAGTAACGCGTGAGAATCTGCCCTCAGGAGGGGGATAACGGTTGGAAACGACCGCTAATACCCCATATGCCTACTGGTGAAACGAATTTCGCCTGAGGATGAGCTCGCGTCTGATTAGCTAGTTGGTGAGGTAATGGCTCACCAAGGCATCGATCAGTAGCTGGTCTGAGAGGATGATCAGCCACACTGGGACTGAGACACGGCCCAGACTCCTACGGGAGGCAGCAGTGGGGAATTTTCCGCAATGGGCGAAAGCCTGACGGAGCAACGCCGCGTGAGGGACGAAGGCCTCTGGGCTGTAAACCTCTTTTCTCAAGGAAGAAGATATGACGGTACTTGAGGAATAAGCCACGGCTAATTCCGTGCCAGCAGCCGCGGTAATACGGGAGTGGCAAGCGTTATCCGGAATTATTGGGCGTAAAGCGTCCGCAGGCGGCTTTTCAAGTCTGCTGTTAAAGCGTGGAGCTTAACTCCATCATGGCAGTGGAAACTGAAAGGCTTGAGTATGGTAGGGGCAGAGGGAATTCCCGGTGTAGCGGTGAAATGCGTAGATATCGGGAAGAACACCAGTGGCGAAGGCGCTCTGCTGGGCCATTACTGACGCTCATGGACGAAAGCCAGGGGAGCGAAAGGGATTAGATACCCCTGTAGTCCTGGCCGTAAACGATGAACACTAGGTGTCGGGGGAATCGACCCCTTCGGTGTCGTAGCTAACGCGTTAAGTGTTCCGCCTGGGGAGTACGCACGCAAGTGTGAAACTCAAAGGAATTGACGGGGGCCCGCACAAGCGGTGGAGTATGTGGTTTAATTCGATGCAACGCGAAGAACCTTACCAGGGTTTGACATCCTGCGAACCTCTTAGAAATTTGAGGGTGCCTTCGGGAATGCAGTGACAGGTGGTGCATGGCTGTCGTCAGCTCGTGTCGTGAGATGTTGGGTTAAGTCCCGCAACGAGCGCAACCCACGTTTTTAGTTGCCAGCATTTAGTTGGGCACTCTAGAAAGACCGCCGGTGATAAACCGGAGGAAGGTGTGGATGACGTCAAGTCATCATGCCCCTTACACCCTGGGCTACACACGTACTACAATGCTACGGACAAAGGGCAGCAAACTCGCGAGAGCTAGCAAATCCCATAAACCGTGGCTCAGTTCAGATCGTAGGCTGCAACTCGCCTACGTGAAGTAGGAATCGCTAGTAATCGCAGGTCAGCATACTGCGGTGAATACGTTCCCGGGCCTTGTACACACCGCCCGTCACACCATGGAAGTTGGCCATGCCCGAAGTCGTTACTCCAACCCTTGTGGAGGAGGACGCCGAAGGTGGGGCTAATGACTGGGGTGAAGTCGTAACAAGGTAGCCGTACCGGAAGGTGCGGCTGGATCACCTCCTAACAGGGAGACAACAAAATGTTTAATATTATTATTTTGTCACCTTAGGTCGATCGGTATCTCACATTTTTAATTTATTAAGAATTTCATTTCCTAAGTTTTTCTAGGTCACACCCATTATTTTTCCTGGGCCATTAGCTCAGGTGGTTAGAGCGCACCCCTGATAAGGGTGAGGTCCCTGGTTCAAGTCCAGGATGGCCCATATCTCTATGTTGGGGGTATAGCTCAGTTGGTAGAGCGCCTGCTTTGCAAGCAGGATGTCAGCGGTTCGAGTCCGCTTACCTCCACTGATTACCACCTCTTCCATAATCTGTAGTAAGGAAATCTTTTGAGTTGTGATCAAATCCTGAACGAATCTAGCTTCCTAATGAAATCATTAAGATGCTGGACTCATTGAATTATTTTCATTGTTTTCAGAGAACCTTGACAACTGCATAGATTATTTTTAAAGACAATAAGCATCTTTAATGATGCAGATTTATTATTTGTGCGAATGCATTAATAACAATTCTATTAAGCTGATGCTTCAATTATGAAGTTATTGGTCAAGCTACAAAGGGCTCACGGAGGATACCTAGGCACACAGAGGCGATGAAGGACGTGGTTACCTGCGATAAGTCTCGGGGAGTTGGAAGCACACTTTGATCCGGGAATTTCCGAATGGGGCAACCCCATGTACGGCCAACTGAATATATAGGTTGGTGCGAGCTAACCCAGCGAACTGAAACATCTTAGTAGCTGGAGGAAGAGAAAGTAAATAACGACTCCCTCAGTAGCGGCGAGCGAACGGGGAACAGCCCAAACCGATAGTCTTGACTATCGGGGTTGTGGGACAGCAATATGGATCAACAAGTCTAGAAGAAACGTTTGAATGGCGTGCCACAGAGGGTGAAAGCCCCGTAATCGAAAGATAAGTTGACCTAGCTGTATCCCGAGTAGCACGGAGCACGTGGAATTCCGTGTGAATCTGCGAGGACCACCTCGTAAGGCTAAGTACTACTGTGTGACCGATAGTGAAACAGTACCGCGAGGGAAAGGTGAAAAGAACCCCGGGAGGGGAGTGAAATAGAACATGAAACCGTGAGCTTACAAGCAATGGGAGCCCGACTAATCGGGTGACCGTGTGCCTGTTGAAGAATGAGCCGGCGACTTATAGGCACTGGCGGGTTAAACCGGAAATGGTGGAGCCACAGCGAAAGCGAGTCTTAATAGGGCGTTTGTCAGTGTTTATAGACCCGAACCCTGGTGATCTAACCATGGCCAGGATGAAGCTTGGGTGATACCAAGTGGAGGTCCGAACCGACTGAAGTTGAAAATTCAGCGGATGAGCTGTGGTTAGGGGTGAAATGCCAATCGAACCAGGAGCTAGCTGGTTCTCCCCGAAATACGTTGAGGCGTAGCGTCTAGTGCTCCAGCAGGGGGGTAAAGCAACCATTTCGGTGCGGGCTGCGAAAGCGGTACCAAATCGATATGAACTCTGAATACCCTGTGTGTAACTAGGCAGTCAGACTGTGGGGGATAAGCTCCATAGTCAAGAGGGAAACAGCCCAGACCGCCAGCTAAGGTCCCAAAATTAATGCTAAGTGATAAAGGAGGTGGGATTGCCCAGACAACCAGGAGGTTTGCCTAGAAGCAGCCATCCTCAAAGGAGTGCGTAATAGCTCACTGGTCGAGCGATCCTGCGCCGAAAATGAACGGGGCTAAGCATTATACCGAAGCTGCGGATAAATTTATTTATGGTAGGGGAGCGTTCTATGTAGGGTGAAGCGTTAGCGTAAGCGGGCGTGGACAGCATAGAAGTGAGAATGTCGGCTTGAGTAGCGAAAACATGGGTGAGAATCCCATGCCCCGAAACCCTAAGGGTTCCTCCGGCAGGCTCGTCCGCGGAGGGTTAGTCTGGACCTAAGGCGAGGCCGAAAGGCGTAGTCGATGGATAACAGGTCAATATTCCTGTACCAGATGTGTTTTGAGAAGGGGGACGGAGAAGGCTAACCAGGCCAGATGTTGGTTACTGGTTCAAGCGTTCGAGGCTTTGAGAGATGGAGAAAACATCTTGAGCTAAGGCGTGAGTACGAGCTGCTACGGCAGCGAAGTTGGTGATGTCATGCTTCCAAGAAAAGCCCTATACTCGTTAAAACACATATGCCAGTACCCGAAACCGACACAGGTGGGGTGGTAGAGAATACCGAGGGGCGCGAGATAACTCTCTCTAAGGAACTCGGCAAAATGGCCCCGTAACTTCGGGAGAAGGGGTGCCAGCGAGAGCTGGTCGCAGTGAAGAGGCGCAAGCGACTGTTTACCAAAAACACAGGTCTCCGCTAAGTCGCAAGACGATGTATGGGGGCTGACACCTGCCCAGTGCCGGAAGGTTAAGGAAGCTGGTTAGCTTTTAGTGAAGCTGGCGACTGAAGCCCCGGTGAACGGCGGCCGTAACTATAACGGTCCTAAGGTAGCGAAATTCCTTGTCGGGTAAGTTCCGACCCGCACGAAAGGTGTAACGATTTGCGCGCTGTCTCGGAGAGAGGCTCGGCGAAATAGAATTGTCTGTGAAGATGCGGACTACATACACCCGGACAGAAAGACCCTATGAAGCTTTACTGTAGTTTGATATTGTGCTCGGGCTCTGAATGCGCAGAATAGGTGGGAGACGTTGAAATAGTGCTTGTGGGTACTATTGAGTCATCGGTGAGATACCACTCTTTTAGAGCTAGGGTTCTAACGCTTACCCGTTATCCGGGAAGCGGACATTATCTGATGGGCAGTTTGACTGGGGCGGTCGCCTCCTAAAAGGTAACGGAGGCGCACAAAGGTTCCCTCAGGCTGGTTGGAAATCAGTCGTTGAGTGCAAAAGCAGAAGGGAGCTTGACTGTGAGACCTACAAGTCGAACAGGGACGAAAGTCGGTTTTAGTGATCCGACGGTTCTGCGTGGAAGGGCCGTCGCTCAACGGATAAAAGTTACTCTAGGGATAACAGGCTGATCTCCCCCAAGAGTTCACATCGACGGGGAGGTTTGGCACCTCGATGTCGGCTCATCGCAACCTGGGGCTGAAGTCGGTCCCAAGGGTTGGGCTGTTCGCCCATTAAAGCGGTACGCGAGCTGGGTTCAGAACGTCGTGAGACAGTTCGGTCCATATCCGGTGTATGCGCAGGAATATTGAGAGGATTTCTCCCTAGTACGAGAGGACCGGGAGGAACGCACCTCTGGTGTGCCAGTTATCGTGCCAACGGTAAACGCTGGGTAGCCATGTGCGGAGTGGATAACCGCTGAAAGCATCTAAGTGGGAAGCCCACCTCAAGATGAGTATTGCCATGGCTTAAGCCAGTAAGGTCACGGGAAGAACACCCGTCGATAGGCTCTACGTGGAAGCTTGGTAACAAGTGCAGCGGAGGAGTACTAATAGACCGAGGGCTTGACCAAATAAACTTAATTTATTGTTTTTAATTTATATGATTTTCTATGCAGTTCTCAAGGTTCACACTATCCTGGTGTTCATGGCGATGTGGAACCACTCCGATCCATCTCGAACTCGGTTGTGAAACGCATCAGCGGCGAAAATATTTAGGGGGTAGCCCCTTGAGAAAATAGCTCAATGCCAGGTAAAAATATTTAAAAGGGTTTACTCTTCTTGAGTAGGCCCTTTTTTATTTTTGGCATTTAGGACACCAATGGGTACTTCTTCCAGTAATTTTTTGTCTTTCAATTAAATTTCCACATTTACGACATTCTTTTCCAGTTCTTCTATAGACATTTGTCTGTAAACCAAAATTTCCATTCTCTCCTTCCAGGTCCCTAAAATCGCTAAATGTCGTTCCCCCAGAGCCTATACTTTTTTTTAATACAGTTACGATTGATTCTTTGAGCTTGATTAACTCATTCTTCTTTATTGTTCGAGCTTCCCTAAAAGGTAAGATGCCAGCAGAGTATAAACTTTCATCAGCATAAATATTACCTATACCTGCCACTATTGTTTGATCTAATAAGATAGCTTTTATAGATTTTGTTCTTTTTGAAATCACTTTCTTAAGGTAATTTGCATTAAAGTCTTTAGAGAATGGTTCTGGTCCTAATGAACCTAATCCTTTAATTATTTTGTTAAGCGATAGGCCTTTATTAATCCACCACATTTGACCAAAACTTCTTACGTCAATGTACCTAAGCTCATTATTATTTTTATCGAAAAATCTTATTCTTGTATGTTTACAAGGATGAGTTGAGTTTTCAATAAATTTAAAATATCCCGTCATTCTTAGATGAACTACAAGAAATCCGTTATTTTGTGAATTTTCTAGATCAAATTTTGTATTCTCATTTTGGACTTCCTTTAATTGAGCTATTAAATATTTTCCTCTTCTATCCCATTTATAAATAAGTGAGTTTCGAAGTCCTTTAATGAAATCTTTTTTGTTTGATGGGAATGCAACAGTTGAATTCCTACAAACTTCTACTTTTTTAATAATAAAGTTATTAAGTTTTTGCTCTAAACCTCTACGAATAGTTTCTACTTCAGGTAATTCAGGCAATTATTTAAGCTTTCTCTAATTCACTTTCAGCGAAATTATTTGTATTTGCTCCACCATCAGTTCCGCTTATCCCAGCGTAATTTACTTTATCGAATCTTACTACACAGTTATATTTAATACCTGATGTATCAACTGAAGCAACTTTACCTATTTCATTGTACCAATATGATTCTGGTCTTTTTACTCTTACGAGATCTCCTCTTGAAATTGCCATTACTATTAATTTAACTTTTTGTAGAATAACCCATCATTAATATTCTTAGACAAATTATTCACACATATTAATTAAAAGTTTAAACAAAAATCATTTATTAAATTATTTTCGAATTCTTCATTAGCAGGCTTACTTCCCATCCATTTCCTACCAGGTATTCTTACATCTAATTCATTTGTATCACAATCGATTGAAAGAATAAGTTTTTTATTTTCTTGATTTAGTACGTTTAAAACTTTTCTACCTTTAATATCTTTATATGATTTACTTTGGATAATTATAGGACCATAAATCTTTTTATCTAACTCAAGTGATTCATTATTTTTTTTATTTTCAGTTTTTTCATAATTTTCTGAATTAGTTGTGTTCTTTTTTCTTAGAATGAGCTTTTGATCAACTTTTATTGAATCAGGATTATTGAGATTATTAATCTCTATCAGATCGATTACTTTTAAATCATATTTGTTTGATATCTCAGTAAGATTTTCACCAGTTTGAACAATATGATAATTATTTATGAAATCAGATTGTTTTGTAAGATTTTCAGAAGATTTGGAAATAATAAGATTTTGGCCAACAAAAATATAATTTTCGTCTTTTAAGTTATTCAATTTAATAATTAAGTCTTTGTTTATCGAATAGAATTTTGAAATACTTGATATCGTATCTCCACTTTTAACAATATGAATTTTTTTTATTTCAGTTTTTTCTTCAGTAATTGATTCTTTTTTAGCAATATTCTCAATTCTATTTTTTGGTGAAAATATTTTTTCTTCTGATTTTATCAATGAGTGATTAAACAAATTAATAAATATGGCAATTACTAAAAATGCAAATTTCATAAAACTCACTTTTTATTTAAAGATAATCTTTAAATTTAAAATCGCTAGTTTTTTGAAAACAATTTAAGTAATTTAGATCTGAAAAATAAACTTTAAAAATTTCTTTACTCTTTCGTAGGGAGGATACCGCAGATTTGAATCAAATAAAAAACCTTTAAAAGTAATAGATTTTTGATTTGAAAAATTGCGAAAACCCTCTTCTCCATGAAATTTACCAATACCACTTTGCCCAACGCCTCCAAACGGCAAATTTGGAATAAGGACTGGTAACATCACATCATTTATACAAATTGTTCCTGAGCTGGTTACTTTTGAAATGTGATTATGGATTTTTTTATTGCCTCCAAATAAGTAGATTGCTAAAGGTTTTGATGTTTGACTAATTTGTTTTAAAGCTGATTCCTTATCATTGATTCCAATTACTGGAAGTAGTGAACTGAATAGTTCTTTATGTAAAATATCTGTTTCATTTAATTTATTTCTCAAGATTGTAGGAGATATTTTCAACTTTTTTTTACTATAAGTCCCCCCAAATAAAATTCTTTTTTCTTTTTTATATTTTTTGAGAATTTCTACAGTTGAAGTAAATTGCTTTTTCTCTAATTTTGATAAGTTTTCGGAAATAATTGGATTATCTCCATAAAAACTTACTATGCATTTCTTTAATTTTTCTATAAAAATAGTTTCAATTTCTTTATCTACAAAGATATGATTTGGAGCCATGCAGGATTGACCAGAATTAAAAAATTTTCCCCAAATAATTCTTTTAGCGGCCACTTCTAAATTTGCATTGTTGAAAATAATTACTGGATTTGTTCCGCTTAACTCAAGAGTCAATGGAGTTAAGTTTTTTGAAGCTAATTTCATTATAGATTTTCCAGTTTCAGTACTTCCTGTAAAAAATATGTGATCAAAATTTTGTTCAATTAATTTTATGGATTGTTTATAGTCACCCTCTACTGTCATTAGGACATCTTTACGGAAATATTTGGAAGTAAGTTTTTTAATAAGTTTTGAAGTCGCAGGACATTTCTCTGATGGTTTTATAACTGCAGTATTTCCTGCTGAGAAAATATTTACTAATGGCTTTAAAACATAAAGTAATGGATAATTATAAGGACCAAGAATTAAGACACATCCAAGAGGTTCATAAATAACTTTGGAGGATGATGGAAATAGATAAAAAGGTGTTTCAATCTTTTTGGGTCTCATCCAAGAATTGAGTTTCTTTTTTATGAGTGAAATTTCTTCTTTCACTAAAAGGATTTCAGAAAGCCCTTCAATTTCAGATTTACCTAGATCAATAAAAAGTGATTTTATGATCTCTTTTTTATTTTCATCCAAAAGTTTAGAAACTATATTGAGATGTTGGATCCGCCATTTTATATCTTCAGTTTTACCAGTGAGAACTGTATTTTTTAATCTATTAATGTCTTCTAAATGAAATTTATCAGAAATTTTCATTTTATTCCTATGAATAGTATTAAATATATCAGAGGGTAAATTTTAAATAACTAAGGTTTTTAGCCACTTGAATCAAAGTGAATGATCTATAAGAAATAATCAAATTTATTAATATTGCCTTTAAAAATTCAAATTTTTCTTGGTTAGTATATTTCTATGAGGGAAAATTTTTCAATTAGATTGATATCTATAAATGAAATACCAGAAGTCACAAACTGGGCAAGGTTAGAAGGATTTTCTCCTGGAATGGATGACGTATCAATTTATAGAAATACAGATAAACAAGGGGTATGGGTAGCTTGTCTAGACAATAATCCTATAGGTTCTATTGCATGTATAAAATATAATTCCTCGTATGGTTTTATAGGTTTATTTATAGTTAAAAAAGAATTCCGAAATAATGGATATGGAGTGAGATTATGGAAACATGCCCTCGAATATTTAAAAAATGTTGACTGTATTGGTCTTGAGGCTGCCCCAGATAGATTGAATGATTACGCAAAGTGGGGGTTTAGAAAATCTTCGATTACAAATCGATGGAAATTAAATGGGTCTCAAGATTTGCCATTGAGAAATTTCTATAAAGATCAATTTTATTCCTTTAAAGTTGTCCCGGGTAATAAAATTTCCTCTGAAGCGGTCTTAATTTATGATGATCAAAGAGAACCTAGTCCCAGACCACATTTTCTAAATGACTGGTTGAAAAATTCCCATGGTAATGTCAGTGCAATTGTCGATAATAATGGGATGTGCCATGGATTTGGCAGGATAAGACCTTGTATATTGGAGGATAATGAACAAGGCTGGAGAATCGGACCTCTTTTAGCGGATACCCCACCCCTTGCTGAATTATTAATAAGGGAGTTAGTTGGTGATTTAGATGCCCAAATCTTGTTGGATTGCTCTAATCTAAATCCATATGCAAATTATCTTTTATCAAGTTTGGGATTTGTGGAAATATCAAAAACTTACAGAATGTATAAAGGAATTCAACCTCCCTGTCCAATGAATCAAGTATATGGACTTGCCTGCTTGGAACTCGGGTAATTCCCCTTAAAGCGAGTATTTAGCCTTTTGTTTTTATAATACTGAAGGAAGTTTGTTTGATTATCCATAAGCTTAACTTTCAGAAGGTTTCAAAATTTTTTCTACAATATCCGCGTTGATTATAGTGATCTCTCCATTATCAATATTCGCAACTTGAAACAAGGTCCATGAATTTGGATTTCTAGCTCCTCCAATACAGTCGATAACTTGACCGACCCAATAATTTTTATTCTTTTCAATAGTATTTTCGCAATTTTCTTTTTTAATTGCGACATAATCACCAGGCCTAACGAAGAGAAACTCAGGAGTTAATGAGCTCACAATAAATAGCTAATAGTACATAAATACTATAGTAAGCTATTAGTTTTGTTGCCGAACTTTGGGTTATTTAGCAAACTAGGGGTAATTCAGAAATAAAATGGAATCAACTGAAATTGCTATATGTTCAACATTATTGGGGTTAATTTTAGCTTTAACTGACGCTTATATAGAAAGAAATATTCCTGGATAATTTTCCCAATTCATTTCTTAAATTAAATAAGATTTAAGCTGGTCTAATATGTCGGTACGGTTGGAAACTAATTTTGTAAAAACTAAATATATCAACCCTCCCATTGCGAGTCTTCCGTTGATTTTCTCTAATTGCTTTAGTTTTCTCAACAAATTACTTTTGCGATTAAACAAAATTTAGATGGTATAGAAAATAAAAAAGTATTGATTACTTCAAAACTAAAAAATATTTTAAAAGATTTATAGAAATGTTATTTCAAATACGAATTAAATTTAAAGCCAAGCTTCTTTCATCTCAAGATAAAGTCTCTCGCTCTCAGCAGAATTAATTTTGCTGTCTGAGTAGGATTGCTGCTGCTGCTGCTGCTGCTGCTGCTGAGTTGAGTTAGCATTAGGATTTTGTACTTCGCTCATTAATAGGTCTAAATATATGTGTTTATTCTCTCATATTTAGAGCTTTTTTTGTCAACTTAAATTCTTAAATTTTATTTAAATTTTCTATGTTTTTAATTTCCCTGTTTTGAGAGAAGTTATTTCGCTACAGTAGTTTTGGCATATAGGAATTTAACTTCCCAATATACAATTCCTAGGAAAATAGCACTTGCAATAATAATTTCAGAAATGGCTAACATTTTATTTCTCAATACTAATTTAATTTTGGTATCAATTTACACAAAATGCAATAGGTACTAATTACATTTAAGATTTTAAAAAATCTTATTTTTTTAAATAAAGCGTCGAAATAATATAAACTTTTAATTTAGATACCTGATTATTTTCGTGGGAAATTTCATAAATTCAATAACTCTTATACCTTTAATACCTCTGGTAACCTCTTTATTGATTTTTATTTTATTGGTAAGTTTTAACAGAACACTTAACAGGTTAACAAAACCAGTTACTGCACTGGTTGCATTATCTTTATTAAGTTCTGCTTTTATAAGCTCATTTGACTATTTTAAGAAAAAAGAAGAAGAATTAGTTTTATCTGAATTTCTTAAATTTTTTGAAGCAAAAAATTTAGTTATACATCTAAATTTAGTAAATGAAAAAATTATAATTTTTTTCTCATTAATAATGATGTTAATAATTGGAATATCTTTTTATAAATTGCCTAGAAAAAAAGGTTATGTCTCATTGATGATTAGCCTAGGATTAATATCTTCTTCGGTAATGCTCTCAATATTGCTAATAGATTTCTCCGCACTAATCTAAACTTTAGTAAGCATTGCTAAAGCTTCGTTAAGTTCTTGGACATGATTTAATTCGTCCTGAGCAATCTCTTTTATTTTTTGATCATTTGGATTATCTATTAAATATTTGGAATAAGTTTCAAATGCATGTTCTTCGATTTTTATGTTGACATCATAAGCATTAGCTGGAGAGAAGAAATAATAAAAAACCATGATCCAGTAATAGAAAAGCACAAGGTGTCTCGCAAAAAATCTATCAATCCAGAACCTATCTCCTCCTCTTTTCTCCATTTCTTTGAGATGCTCAGTTTCGTTAATAGCTTGATAAAAATGTTCTTTCATTAATATCATTGTTTTTTCATTTTTAATTCCTAGGGATTCTTTAAAATGAAGAACTGAAAGAAATGCAAAATAAGGTGATCTAGCTATTACTTCTAAAACCCAAAATCTTTGTAAAGATCTACCAGAGTATATGAAGTCTAAAAAGTTAACAGTACTATTCAAAATCAAAGAATTTAATTTCTTCATAAATTTCCTTTTTCTTTAAGTATAATTACTCAACCGCTCGAGGGCTATGATGTATTTAAGTAATTAATCAAAAATTAATAATTTATAGTCTAAAAAATTTTAATTCCATTGAAATATTTTTTTTTCATGCATTAATTGGATAGATAAAATTTTTATATGACAACTACTGAAAAAATTGCAAATGCCAAAAAGAGGATTGATGAATTAGAAAGACTTATAAAATATTGGAATGATTCAGACCATGATGAGGCAAAAATAGTTAATTTTGCAGGGAAGATTGAAAATAAAGTTGCTTAAATTGTGATTATTAAGGCTGATTAACTTTTATCTACTTAAAGTGATTTAATATCTTTGAGGTTTCTAATATTTTTTAAATTTTAAATAGAGCAATTAAACCTATTCTCAAAAATGGTATGGAAGAAATAATCTAAAAGAAAAATTTATATGAAAACCTTTTCAAAAAAATATTTAGTTCCGATTAAATTTATACCATGGGTTTTTTGGGCATTTATATCTTTTTTGAGTATATATTTGTGTAAGATAGCCTGGGTAAGTTGATTAATTAATGAATCTAGCTTCTCCTTAGCCAACCAGGAGCACCGCCAAACCAATCCGATATATCATCTTCATTTGGGTTGAAATGATTTTCTTTATCTAGTCCATCTATTCCAAATGATTGCAAGAGGTTATCAATCCCCCCATCATTTTTTGTGCCATTCCTTCTAAAGCTGTTAGCTTTTTTCAGCCAAAGGGAAATTGTCGAATTATGGTGTGCAAATTTTTCAACATATATCCTTTCTTCTAATGTAATTGATTTATCTTGAGCAATTCTTTTAATTATTCCTTGGATCTTTAATCTTTTTGCATTACTAAGAAGCATTTTTGATAAATTCATTATTCTTTTTATAGGAAGGATTACCAAATATATCTTGTCAATGTTAATTTCAACAAATTCACTATTTTAAAAGGTTTTTAAGTAAGAAAAGTCTTAAGACACTAAAAAAAGGGATCAATAAGTTACGCATGATACGTTTATTTATTTATCAAACTTATAATTCATAGAAATTAGATAAAAAAAATCAATCTATTCAAAAGAGCCCTTTGAAGTAAGCGGATGCAATTGTTGCAATATAGTAAAAATGTACTAATATTAGTACAGATGTATTCTTAAGATATGAAAGTGATTTCATCTTCACCTTATGCTCCTTTTAATTCAAAAGAGTGGAATTCTCTAATAAGCAAAAATGCAAAGTTTGAAAATACTCCAATAAAGATTCAAAAAAAAATTTATAGAACTTTTACTCTAAAAAAAATTGAAAAAGATGAACTTTTGCAAGAGAAGAATGCATTGCATCAACAAATGCAACTAGTATTCGGATAGAAAAATATTAACTAACAATCTTTTTATTGAATATTATTTTAAGAGATCCAATTTTTTGTTAGATTAGTAGAAATACAAGAAGGTTTTAATTTGGCTGTAGATCGAGAACTTTTAAAAGAAGTTACCCAAGAACTTTGGAATACCGTAAAAAAACTAAGACCTGAAATAGATCGGCAAACTCGACTTCAATTAGTTTTAAAGGCCTTATTAACTATTGGAGATTTGCCAGATCAAATGCAAGCTGCCATGGTAGTAGGTGTTTGCGCAGAAATGGATAAGAGTGATGTTGATAATGTTGAAACTAATTCTCAAAATAAAGATTCAAGCGGAGTTGATACTTCTATAGGCAGAAAAGTGGTTAGAAGAAGTTCAGCTAAATAAACCTTAAACGATCATCCTTTAATTTTCTTGGATTCGTTTTTATTAAGTCTATTGAATAAGTAATATGAAATTACAAGTAAGAGAGGAACGAATATTGAATGTAAAGTCATCATTAATTCTGTTTGGCCCATTCCTATAAGATTTGACTCACTTGGAAGCTGTTCTGACCAAGTGCCAACTAAATGCCAGGCTTGGGGAATTGATAAGAAAAACATATAAGAGCTATAAGTTAAGTTTATGTTCAGATAAAGATTATCATTATTGAACGTTTTTGCTTTCTTTATTCTTATTTCTTAACTAATTATTTATAGAGTTATAAAAAGAACTTGATTCATAAATTTATTTTTTTAAGAAGAGTTTTAAATTCTTTTTTGCCAATAATTTTTTCAGCTGCGTAGGCACCACTTGCTGAAACAGCAGGAATTCCAATGCCTGGAAATGTACTTGCACCGCAAGTAAATAAATTCTTAACTGGAGTTTTGCAGCCTGGGAAAAGACCTTTCGCTGCAGATAATGCAGGGCCGTAACTACCGCAATAGGTATTAGTGAATTTTTTATGAGTGATTGGGGTTCCAAGCATCTTTAAATCAATCCTTTCATCTATGTCAGGGATGAATTTTCTCATTGCATTAAGGAATATTGAACATCTTTTTTCTTTCAAAATTCTATATTCTAATTCCTTTGGATTTAGGCTTTCCCAAATTTCCCAAGGTTCATTTGCGGGAGTATATCCATGAAGAACATGTTTCCCTTTAGGGGCCATATTTTTATCTAAAATGGATGGGATTGAAAATACAGCTATATTTCTTTCTGCGGTTATACCTTTTTCCCACTCATCAACATGTATCGCATGTATTGGCAAATCTTCAAGACCATCAGCATTAAAACCTAGATGTATATGAAGGAAAGAATCACATTTATTAGGGTTCAAAACTTTTGTATTCCATTTTTTTGAAATCTCATTTGGAATTAGCTTTTTTAAATTCCAAACATCAGTATTCGCGACAACAGATTCACAACTATAACTAGAACCATTATTAAGAGTTATACCTGTAGCTAAATTTTTATTGAAGTTAATTGTCTTCACTCTCGAAGAGAGAATTAATTCTCCTCCATTTTTTTTAAATCCATTAATTAGGGCTTTTACGATAGATTCACTACCTCCTTTGGGGTATTCAAGGTATGAATTTGGTTCAAACCATTCGTTAAATAAAGTAGCCATCGCAGCTGTATTTGTATCATGCATTGACATACCACTTATCAAAAAGCTCAATAAATCAACCCAATTTCTGAGAAAAGGATCCTTTAGATGATTATTTACTAAATTCCCAAAGCCCTTATTAATTTTTGGTATTTGCTTGATATTAGGTAAAAATTTTGAGGTTAAATGTATTACATCTAAGAAATTTATTGATTCGGGAGAAAATGAGAGTAAAGGTATTTCATTAATTATTTGGCTAAGAGGTTTTATTCCTGAGATAAATGATTCCCATTCTTTAACGGATTTCTCACCTCTTAAAGTTTTAATTGTTTGTTTAAAAGGTTCTTCCCCCACATCAAGATTAAAATTACCCTCTGGGACAATCACTTGCCAACCTTTGTATTGAAATAGTTCAACTTCTTCATCAAGTAATTTAAGAATTTGCCCTAAGGGATTGGTTGTCGGCCATTTACCTATTCCACTCCATAATGAAGGACCTGATTCGAAAGTGTAACCTTTTCTTTTGAAACTGTGAGCAACACCTCCAGGTTGGGTATGTGCTTCACATATAAGAACTTTTTTGCCCGATAAAGCGAGAATTGCACCACAACATAAACCTCCTATTCCACTTCCTATTATTACAACATCATATTTGTTCATTAAATATTTACTTTACTCTACTTGTAAAACTAATTCTTTTTAGACAAATGTATAAGTTGAAGTTGTAATACTCAGTACAACAGCTAAGAAAAAAATGTAAGGAATTGCTTTTAAAGGTATGTATCCTTGGCTTTTAGAAATAAAATCCATTAATTTAGTTACTTAATGTAAACATAATAACGAGATCTTGTTCCTTATGTGTGCCAAAAATTTATTTTTTTAGAAATATATTGAAACAAAGAAATCTTTTTGGAAAAATTTTTTAAATAAAAACATTTTTTATGAAGCTATCTTAGTATTTGATTCCTAGATTAAGATCTATTATGAAACACTTCCCTGATATTGATGAGATAAAACTTTTAGAAAAAAATTCTCAAAAAAATGGTAGCGGAATTGTATATGAGGAATTATTAGGAATATGGAAGTTTAAGTTTGTATGGGGAAAGGAATCAGATGAAATCAATAATATACCTAGCTCGATTCTCCAAGTATTGTCAGCAAGACTTGAATTAAAAAGTAAAAATAAAGAAGATCAAATAAATTATGAAATAAAAAATTCAATTAATTTCGGATTATTAAATATTACTTTTACAGGCAACGCAGAATTAAAAGGGCTTAGACCTTTATTGGCTTTTTATTTTGAAGAATTGAAAATTAGTATTAGAAGTTTTCCAATATTTAATAAGGAATTAAAAAAACCAGAAGATAAAAAAATGCCTTTTTTCTCACTTGTAGGAATTAGCACTAAAGATAATTGGTTATGTGCTCGAGGCAGGGGCGGAGGTCTTGCAATATGGGTTAAGTCTTAAATTAGTGGTATTCTCCTGGATGATCTACCTTTCTTACGGTAACTTTATCAACTTTTTGTCCATTAAATCTCAAGAGATCATCTCCTGAAAAGTCATAGCCCAAGCGTTGACCTATTAGGGCAATATCATCCGCTGTAGAGGATGTAGTAACCTTCTTCTTTAAGTCTTCATCAGATTGCATTTTAATTAAAAATTTTCTTATTTCAGAAAAACTCATTACTAGGATTTGATTGATTGATGTTAAAAAAATTTATAAAATCTTTTTCTTATTAAGAACAAGATAGATAGATAATTATTATACTGTTTTTTATGACTTACCTATTCCTCTATATAATTGGCATAATTTTAATATGGTGGACATATCGTGTTGGTTGGCTTGAGGCGCTCAAGACAGTAGTTAAAGTTATAGTTCCCTCAGCGCTTATTATTTTATTTAACATTAAAGCCGGAAGATTACTTTTTAAAAGTCCTGTAGTTGGTTTATTAAGCGCTTTGCCTACCTCTATTTTTATTTTTAGAGGTTCATTGCCTTTAGTTAGTTATATAAATAACTGGATTGAAAATAAAATAAATAAGTATGATGATTCGGAAGTTATAGATACTGATTCAGTGTCTCTAGATGATTAATTTAATTTAATTCAATCAAAGCCAAGAAATAATTCTTTGTGTACAACAAGAACATCAAATAAAGTTGTTCCATGAATAGGACTTAATGGGATTTTGTCTATATTCAATGCTTCTGCGCAAATTAAATGAGCATCCCATTTTGTTTTGTGATCACTTATTTCAATTGACCACTCAATTACTTTTTTGAAATGATCTGGCATCTCCGAACCAATTTTTCTGCAAATTTGACATAGAACTGACAAAAGAGGAGGCTTTGATGGCCTTTTTAAATCTTTAATAAGACTAGGCTGTGTAAAAACACTTGTATAGCGGATGTAGTCTATCAATTCATATTCTTCTTTAGTAAGAGCTGCTTTATCTAATGCTGCTTCAAATTCGTCTATGGGGGTTATGGGCCTGTCCAAGATATTAGTTGTTGCTGTTTTCTTTATTTGAAAAATTCTTGGTTTCTGAATCTAATTTTTCTTGATTAATTTCATTGGTTTGATTATTTTCTATAGATTTAGGAGGTTCATCTTTATCTTCTTCGTTCATAACTTGATCGATTTCATTTTGAAATTCATTCGAAGCTTTTTTAAGACTTTTCAAAGTTTTGCCAAGCTGTTTTCCTAATTCTGGAAGCTTTTTTGGACCAAAAATTAAAAGAGCTAAGATAAGTATAACAGTAACTTCAGGCAAACCTACACCAAAAATATTCATAGCTGATAACTATTTAACTAATTAGGAAATCTATTATTAAATATAGTCAAATCATTTGGAAATTTCATTCTTGAAATAGCTTTATTAATATTAAAAAATTTTGAAAAATATTATTGTTATAAATACTCCTTTAAAGAAAACTAACCAAAGTAATTGATAATTACTCAATTTGAATTTTTGTTGGTACCAATTTATAAGAGTTTTATGTTTATCTATTAGTTTTCTCATTTTCACCGAGATTATTTATTACTATCACTTATTTTATCTTAATTTCTTCTATTATTACTTTATGAAATTCCTAGATTAAATTCAAATTTGATTATCATATTAAATTTAATTCTTTTCTAAATTATTGAAACTATTGGCTAAATATCTATTATCTTAAAAAAAATGAAGTACTTATTTGTTGTTTTTTACCTATTTTGTTTAGTTTATCCAGCTGAAGCCGTTACCACAAAAATGTTTAAAGTATTGGATACGTGTGCAAGATATCGACTCGGTGAGATTAATGCTAATGAGGCTATAGAAAAACTAAAATTAAAATTAACGAATTCTTCCATCAATCAACCAAAGGACCTAGTAAAAAAATATTGCTCAGTGTTTACTCCAAATGAAAAAATTGAATTTTAATATTAGTAATACATATTTAAGTATTCTTTTTTGGATAATCTCTAGCTTTGTTTCGTGTTTCTTTAACTTTTTTAAAATTAGTTATTTTTAAATTAAAAATAACTCCCAAAAAAAGAATAAGAAATAAAAAAATATATATTATTAATTCCATAATATTGAATTAATAAATCCACCATAGTTTATTTCAATAATTTTTTAGTATCTTTTAAAACAAAAAAACTGACTTTAGTATTAGTTATTTACTTTGAAGGTCACAAAAAAATCATATTAACCCCTAATATGGAATTTTATAAGAACTGTTGTGCAGATTGGTGATAAAATTCCAGAATTTTCTTTACTGGATCAAAATGGAGTTAAAAGGTCAAATAAGGGATTAAAAAGCCCCCTTGTTTTGTTTTTTTATCCAAAAGATGATACGCCGGGTTGCACTATAGAAGTTTGCGGATTTAGAGATAAATATGATTTATTTAAAGTATTAGGTGCACAAGTTTGGGGAGTAAGTAATGGAACTACCTCAAGTCATTTGGCATTTGCTAATAAAAATAAATTACAATATCCACTACTTTGTGACACTAATGACTCTCTTAGGAAAACTTTTAAAGTTCCTAAAGTATTAGGTTTTATGGATGGTAGGGTAACTTACGTCATTGATCGTAAAGGGACAGTTAGGCATATTTTTAGAGATTTATTAAATGGTCCTGAACACATTAAAGAGGCTATTAGAGTACTTAAGGAAATTCAAAATCAATAGATTATTATTCAAAGAACTTTAGATTAATAATTTTTGTTTTATTATAGTTCCAGCTTTTTTAAATATTATGAAGAAAATGGGAATGCAGGCTGTTGATCTTGCTATCCAAAATGGAGTAGATCTTGACGGTACTCCAATCCCTCAAAAAATGTTAGATCTATATAACAGAATTATGGATGCGGAGAATAAAAGACAAAGGAGTGGTGTTAAAAAATCAATGAGAAATAGATGTGTCAAAACTGGTTCTAAGCATTTTGATAAAGAAACATTAAATCAATTATTAATAGAATCGGGATGGGAAGGTCTCAAAGAAAAGGAAATTTTATTTTTTTATAACTAAAAATTTTTCTAATTAACATAAAAATTATTTACTTTAATTCTTTACTTTAATTAATAAACTGAGAACTAATTAAATATTTTCTAAGATCTAATTTTTTGAATTATTTAAACCATCCTTTTTTGTTAGAAGACATTATTTTCTCTTTTTCTGCTTTTGTTTTATTACTTGCTTTTTTGAAAGCCAAGTTGGATTCTATAACTGTAATTATTGATATAAAAAAAAGACCGGCAATTCCAATTATTTGTTCTCTTTGAGAAGATTCTGAATCTACTTGTAAAAAAAAACCTAAAGCAAACCATGCAGTACTTGCAGTGATGGTAAAAAAATAGGGTTTCCATCTTCTTTGATATAAGTAACCAGAACCTAAACCAGGAAGAAAATTTAAAAAAGATGCTACCCACCCTTTTGAAGATGCAAGTATTTCGTCTCTTGAGGGATACGGCATTTATGTTAGGTATTTATTAAATGTGAATTTATATAAGCAAAAGATATTGCTGCACAGATTACCCAACTAAAGGGTAAGAACATTCTTATTTTTTCTTTATTGTTATTCATACTTTTAATTATGAAAAATATTTTTAAAATCTGTGGATTTAATGGATAACTTAAAACCAGAAGAATTAAAAAAGACGGTTAAACCGTCTTTTAAAAAAGTAATTTCTATAAAATTAAATTAATTGTTTTTTGAGGCTGAGAGTACTTTAAGTTCTTTCTTTACTTCTTTTTCTCTCTCTTCAAGATGTTTTAGTTGAGCTTTAAAAGCATCTTCAAGTCTTATTTTTTGTGTTGTAATTTCATCAAGCTCTTCTTGATGTTGGTTTTTCTTTAACTCCCTCATTTCACTATCGGAAATAACATATACTGAGCGATATGAAGGTGTTTCAAAAAGAAGATCAAACATTGAATACATAAGTGACCTTTGAATTAGTACAAATCCAATATCTAATAATTTTTTTAAATATGAAAGGATAAATACCGAAGATATTGATACGGCAAATACACCGAATTTCGGTTTACATAACATAACCGCCCAGTATTTACCGATCGAATTTTAAGGTATATTTTAAACTATTAGACATTATTCAAAATTATAAATTAAGAAGAACTAAAAATGGATTTAAAAATTACTAAAACATTAGTAATACCATCAAACGAAATTAAGTGGCGATTTTCCAGATCCTCAGGTCCTGGAGGGCAGAATGTAAATAAAATTGAAAGCAGAGTAGAGATTATTTTTAATTTAGAAGATTCAAAAGTCCTAAATGATTATCAGAAAGCAATTCTTAAGATTAATTTGAAAAATAAATTAGTGAAAAATAGTTTATGTTTAGCGGTTCAAGAACATAGAAATCAATTATTAAATAGGCAGCTAGCCTTAATGAAATTTAGTTCAATTATAAAAGATGGCTTAAATAAACCATTTAAATTTAGAAAATCTACAAAACCTACTAAAGCATCTCAAAAGAAAAGGGTTGAGTTTAAGAAAAAACGGGGCGAATTGAAAAAAGGTAGGCAAAAAGAAAAAATATATGAAGTATTAGAAAAATAAATATTTTCCTCACAAATTGCAATGAAATCATATGATTAATTTAATTTTGGTTTTGGTTTTTTGAATTCAAATAATGATTTTTGGTTAATTGACTCTAATTTTGTAGGGGTGATCCGTTTTTATAAAGATAAAGAGCACTCTGATAAATCTATTGCTCATATGTTTATTGAAGAAGGGATCATTATGGGAATTCATGGGGAAAATCCTCCATTAATGAAAACTAGAAAAAAAATTGTTATCGAAGAAGCAAGATTATTATGGCAAAAATTGTTAAATGAAGGTTGGCAAAAAACTACTAAGAAATGGTGAGGAAATTCAAAAATAAAAATTTTTTAATTTAAGAAAATAAATGAACCTTTAGGATATAACCTGGAAATTTTTTTATATTGTAATAATTTCTTTTTTTTGATGTCGTTTTCATATCTTCTCAACATCATTAGGTAGTTTGTAAATCCAAAAATTACTAAAAAGACAATAAATCTTATTCCTGCCTCAAAGTTCATATGAGTATTATTAAGCTTTATTTTAATCTGACAATTACTAATCAAAAATCAATCAGTATTTATATCTAATTAAAACTTCTAGGAGAATATTTTTTTGATTTTACTGAATAAAAAATACACAATAAAAGTAATATTGAAATTGCACTAAAGCTTCCGATTGGGTTTGGAATATTTTGTGTAAAAGGCCCTGCTAAAAAAGAAGGTGCATTTTCTTTAAATTCTATTAATCCGTTATTTATAAAAAACCAAATGCCCACAAGTCCTCCATGAATTCCTATGCAATTCCATAAAGAACCTTTATCTCTAATTTTTACTAATGATAGAAATATCCCAAGTAAAATAAATCCTAAACGTAATCCTATTACGTTCCAAAATATCTCATTTGATAAATTATGAACGAGGCTAAAAACTATAGCTTGTAAAGCTATTGATATTTTTGTACCATATTCAAATTTTAATTCTTCTAGTAACCAGCCTCTAAAAATTATTTCCTCTGCTAATCCAACACCTAATCCCAGTACAATAGAATTTAACAATATTATTGGCGAGAATTCACCTATCCAAGAAATACAATTTTTCTGCAATAGTGGTACCAGAATTAGAACTATTAAAATGCAAGCATATAAAATACCTTTAAAAAAATTGACAAAGTTTTTTAAGAATTTGTCTTTAGTTATCCCAATAAGTACCCAAGCACTTGATTTATTTCGTTTGATATAAAACCAATATGGGAGTAAAAAGATAAAAAGTAAGAAAGTAATAATAGTACCAATTAAGGATAAATTTTCTTCTTCAAAATCAAAAAATAAAAGTGGCTGAGATAAAGCCCAGCCAATACCATAAAGAATTGGAATAAAAAATATAGTGGATAAAAATCTTGGTCTTAAAAGAAAAAAACTTTTAATTAATATCATTAAATTTTTCATTTTAGTTTTAATATTAACTAACCCCAGCCTTTGCCTTTTATTATTCTAACTACTTGTTCAAAAAGTTTTAGCTTTTTCTTTTTACTATAGTTTATTTTTTTTGAAAGCTTAGATAAATCTTTATAAAATTGCCGAGTTATTTTATCTTCTTTATTGCTAGGCCATAGTAAGTCTGAGCCCTCTTCATATTCTTCTTTATATCTTTCTTTATTCAAATTTTTTTTATATCGTAATAATTTAAATTTTACTTATTGCAAATGCTTAAAAGTGATGTTTATTAAATTTGTGAATTTATTTAAAATTTATGCTGATTAATCTTTCAACTTTAATTTTTACATTATTATCTCCATTGCTTATTTTTGCAGTAATAGTATCTGTTTACTTATTTAATTAGGAAGTATTTATCAAAAAAACTTAATTAATTTAAGGGTGTATTATGCCCACTTTTTCTAATGCAAATGATAAAATTGCAATTACCGCCATTAGTGTTAAAATCTTGTTCTTTTTGATGAAATCCATAATGAATATTAATAATCTAATTATTTAATTCTTATATAAAAGAATAAATCATTAAAATTATTATAACAATTACTATGTAACCCATATATGTAGGAGATTTAATTCCCTCAATAGCTACTTATAAAAAGATTGTTGAAAAATATTATAAACGTATAAAAGAAGGGGAATTTTATGAAAAACCTTTTGGCTGAGATCTTAATTACCCTTATTAGTAAATATGCTTACTACAAAAATAACTTTTGCCTTGGCGGATTGGATTAGAGATTGGTATAAGTGCCGAGATAAGGATCCTTCTATTGATAAGTGTGTAGACTTTTTAAGTGCAAATTGGAAGATTATAAACTTTCTGATAGTGATAAAAGAATAATCGAATCTAATTTGCTCTTTGAATCTGAATAACTAAGGATTATAGACTTCACTTTTTATATTTATCTATAAAAAACAAAGGATCATTAAAATCCTCTTACAAATCAAGAAAAAAGTAAATCAGCATATTTACGGATTTACTGGAAATATAAAAAGGAGTAATTTATAAATGTTGAGTTCGGAGGCAATCTAAATGATTGATAGTCCGCCTGAAATTTAGCAAATTCCAAAATATAGGAAGCGTATTCCTGAGAATGGGATTATTCGAAAATTAAAGTTCAATCAATTAGTCTGATAAGACTTCGCTTTATAATTACTAGCGACAATAGGGACTGAAATTATCGAGAGAAATCCCCGAATTCACGTATTCTAGGTTTATGAGTAAATAGACTTTAAAATATGTAATTTTATATCCTTTAAGAAGGAAATGAGATATAAAAAAGGACTTTTCAAACAGTCCTTTTTTAATGTTTAAAAAATTTATTCTAAACTATGAAGTCTTTTTGAATACTGTAGATTTATAAAGTGATTAATAATATTTAAAAATGAAAGATCAAGTTTTATTTCCGAAGATTGAAGTACGTGAAAAGGGTTTTTTACAAGTAAGTGATATTCATTCTATTTATTGGGAAAGATCTGGTAATCCAAATGGAAAAAAAATACTTGTTATTCATGGAGGTCCAGGAGGAGGAAGTCAACCAAGATATAGAAGATATTTTGATCCAGATAAATTCGATATTATTCAATTTGATCAAAGAGGATGCGGTTCCTCAACTCCTTTCTCTGAATTAAAAGAAAATACGACTAAAAATTTAGTTGATGATATTGAAAAATTAAGGATTCTTCTAAAAATAGAAAGTTGGCATTTGTTTGGCGGATCTTGGGGATCAACACTTGCACTAATATATGCTATTAAAAATCCCACAAGAGTTATGAGCTTAACTTTGCGAGGGATATTTTTATGTAGAAAGTTTGAATTGTTATGGTTTTATCAATATGGTGCAAGTGAGATATTCCCCGATGAATTTGAAGAATATATTTCTGTAATACCAAAAGAAGAAAGAAATGATTTAATAAGTTCTTTTTATAAATATCTAACATCTTCAGATCCGAATCTTAGATCAAAAGCAGCAGCAGCTTGGACAAAATGGGAACTCTCAACTAGTCATTTGATAAATAAAAAATTCGATTTTGATAACTCCGAAGTGAATTCTTTTTCAGATGCATTTGCAAGGATAGAATGTCATTATTTTATTAATAATATTTTCTTAGAAGATGATTTTATACTGAAAAATATAAAAACAATAGAATCGATTCCAGCAAAAATAATTCAAGGTAGGTATGACGTTGTATGTCCTGTGAGGAGTGCTTGGGATCTAAATAAGAAATTAAAGAATTCTGAATTAATTATTGTTAATGATGCTGGTCATTCAATGAGTGAAAAAGGTATTAGTATCGAATTAATAAAAGCTGTAAAAGGAATTTAAAATCTCTAAAAGAGAGAATATTCATTTAAAAATTAAAGGCCATTATCTTCAATATTTTGTGCAATACTCCTAAGAAGTTCGACTATATCAGAATCTTCGCATTTAGTATCTTCTTTAAGCAAAATGCACTCGTCTCTAATACTTACATTAGTACTCCACCATATACCTGAACTATTGGTATCGTCCCATTCAAATCTTTCAGACATAATTAATAAAACCTAATAAATAGATTAAAGCTTGCATTACATCATCGTGGATTTATATATTGAATTTCAAAATTTAAAAAACTTTCCTATTAACTAAAAGGGGATAAGGTAATTTCTGACAATAAAATTTAGAAATCTAATTTCAGTTCGTATTGTATTTCCTTTTCATTAGAAACAATTTTTTTATTATTTATATTTTTTCTAAGCCTTTTTCTAGAGCCATGTTTTAAATAAATTTCTTTTGAGATTTCCCAATATCCATCTTTTTTAGTGATTTCCTGAATTTTCTTCTTTGCAGTTTTAGCGCTATTTGGGATGTCAATTATTGGTCTTGTATAATTAATTAGTTCATATTCTTCTTTATTAAATCTAGATAATAGCCAAGGTTCATGAATGAAATTAAGTGATATATCCTTTAATTCTGGTATCCATTTTTTTATAAATTTTCCTTGAGGATCATGATCTTTTCCCTGCTTAATAGGATTATAAATTCTATTAGTATTTATAGATGTAGTTCCAGATTGCATTTGGCATTGGTTCCAATGTATTCCAGGCTCATAATCTACAAATTTATTTGCTAATTCAGAACCTGAATCTTGCCATGGTAGCCATAAATTATAGCTAGCAAAAGACATTAACATAGCTCGCATCCTGAAATTAATCCATCCATTGAAATTTAATGAGCGCATACATGCATCTATAAAAGGAAAGCCCGTATTACCTGAACTCCATAAATAGAGTAATTCATTATTTTTTTCTCTAATATTTTTAAAAAAAGGATGGTATTCCCTAAACTCTAGTTCTGGTTCACTTTCAAGTTTTTGAATAAAATGACAATGCCAAGTTAATCTACTTTTCAACATCGTGGAATTATTGTTTTTTGATATATTTGCCTTATTAAAAATTTCTTTCAATGAAATGCATCCCCAACAAATATATGGGGATAGTCTTGTACAACTATCAAATGATTTTTCTGGGCTAGAAATATCTTTTGAATAAGAATCTAATTTATTACTAAAGAAGTATTGCATTCTTTCTAAACCTTTTTCCCTTCCACCTTGCAATCTTCCTGGACAAGTTTCTTTTTTAAATGCAAAAATTTCGTCAGAGGGTATTTCCCCAATATTAAAGTTAATAGAATTAATTCTTAATGGAGATTTAAGTAAGTTTTTTTCGGAATTTTTTTTCCACTTTTTAGACCAATTATTCCTATCAAAATTTCCTCTAAAAACTGAAAATTGTAGAAATTCCTTCCAAATAATATTTTTGCATAAAGTCCATTCTCTTACTTTTTGATCTCTTTTATAAGTAAGCCAATCTCCTGTTTCTTGATGGCTATATATGCCCTTGATTTTAAATTTTGAATTTATTTCATTAAAAATATTAATAACATTTCCAGTCCTAATAATTAATGGTTGTCCAATCTCAGCAAGTGCATTTCTTAAATCTATTAGACTTTCTTTGCAAAATTGCCATTGTCTATATGAATGAGTATTTTGGCTCCAAATATCTAACTCAATAATGTAAATAGGTAAAATATCATTATTTTTTATAGCTTCACAAAGAGCTTCGTTATCAAAAATTCTTAAATCTTTCTTAAACCATAAGATATTTATTTCTTTCATAATTTTTTCTTTCAATCCTAGAAAAATAAGATTAAGTTTGTAGGTAAAAAATATAAAAAATTTTAGAATAACTAAAAATCAAAAAAATGAAAGTAACAAAAAAACTTTGGGAGGATAATTATGAAATTGCTTTACTAAGTTTAAATACAAAATTTGTTCAAGGTTTAAAGAATGGAAGTCTCCCTAAAAACATATTTCAAGAATATTTAGCTCAAGATTATTTCTTTTTAGAGACTTTTGCTAAGGCATATGGTCTTGCTGTTTCTAAATCAAAAGATAAGCACTCAATAAGGAAGTTGAGTGAACTTTTAATGGGCGTTTCAGAGGAGTTAATACTACATGAAACTTATGCAAAAGAATGGGATATTGATTTATCTAATAACTATATAAAAAAAGCTACTAAAAATTATACAGATTTCCTTGATGATACTTCTAAGAGACTTAGCTCTGTTGAAATAATGTTTGCGATGACTCCATGTATGCGACTTTATTCTTGGATAGGTAAAAGTTTGTATAAGCAGGATTTTGATATTAAATATAAAGAATGGATAATAACTTACTCTGATGAGAGCTTTGAAAAGCTAGCAAATTCTCTTGAGAATCTTATTGAGACTAATAAAGAAACATATGATATCAATCAGGCAAAATATTTATACAGACGAGCTATGGAATTGGAGTTGGATTTTTTTAATGCATATTCAGATTTCTAATTTAAATTTAGAATATTTTTATGATATTTATAAATCCTATTTTGTTAAACTATGTATTCTAAAATTGCACTTTCTATAGGAGGAAGTGACTCCGGAGGAGGAGCAGGTATACAGGCTGATCTGAGAACTTTCATGGCACTTAAAGTACATGGATGTTCTGTTATTACATGCATAACTGCACAAAATAGTATTGATGTTACTTGCGTTGAAGCAGTAGAGAAGAATACTTTATTAAGTCAGTTAGATACTTTATTTTCTGATTTTGGTATTGATGCCTTAAAAACCGGAATGTTATTAAATGAAAGGATAATTTATGATACTGCTTTAAAATTAAATACATATAAAATAACCAAAATTATTGACCCAGTAATGGTTACAAGAACTGGTTCTAAATTACTGGAAGATTCTGCGATTAATGCTTACAAAAAACTCTTATTACCAATTGCGGATTTGGTAACTCCAAATATTTATGAAGCAAATCTACTTTCTGGTTTAAAAATAAGGAGTAAAGAAGATATCGAAGATTCCGCAAGAAATATTATTGGTCTTGGAGCTAAAGCGGTACTTATAAAAGGTGGAGGTTTAAAAGATATGCAAGGCAAAGATTATTTTCTTGACTTAAATGGTAGAAAAGAGTGGCTTTATAATAATTTTATAAATACAAAAAATACTCATGGTAGCGGTTGCACTTTGAGTGCTGCTATTTGTGGTTACAAAGCTTTAGGTTTTGAGCTACTTGATTCCATACAAAAAGCGAAATTATTTGTTGAGAAATCTTTAGAAAATTCTTATAAAATAGGATCTGGCCCTGGTCCTTTAGGCCATCATTAACTATTTATATAAGTTTAGTTAGAACCACCATTTTCTGTAGGGCTTTTTTAAAAATAAGATTTCTTCAGTCTCCCATCCTCCTTCCAACCACTCGAGATGCTCAAGTAATAAAGACTCACTTTCCCTTTTGCTTAATTGCCCAATTCTATTAGCAATACCATCGAACCTTACTCTCATCAATTCCTCAATCTTGATGTTATTCATAGGTTAAATAATAAATTTTTTCTACTCTTACTTGTATACATTTTCTTGTCAACGATTTAATTTTATTTGTTTACTAGCAGTTCTTAAATATGTATTAAATACAACTTTTTAAAATAGATAGTAATTAAGACTTATTCACATAGGTTTAATTAAAGACTAATTTATATAAAAATACTCTTACTATGAATAAAGAAGAAACAGCAAATCAAAAAACTATTTTAAATGTAGGCTATTGCGAAACTACCTCTGAATGGCTCAATAGAATCATTACTGAACTGGCAGATGAAAATAAAAATTTTGTAGATTTGTCAGTTATTTGTTCCTGATTCTTTGAAATTATATTTTATTTTTATTTATTTTCAGGTTGACTTAATTGTGAAAGAATTTTAAAAGATATTTTTGTGAAGTGAATCCTAATCAAAAAAACATAGAAATAATTAAACAATTTAATTTATCTCCTCATCCTGAAGGAGGATGGTTTAGAGAGATAGTAAGGAGTAAGAATTTTCTAATAAGGGAAGACGGCCAAAGAAGAAACCTCATTACTGGAATTTATTATCTTTTGGATAGAGACGCAAAAAGTGCTTGGCATAGAGTAAAAAATGCAGATGAAATTTGGATTTATCTTAGAGGTGATCCTATCAATTTATGGTGCCTAGATAATGACAATAAGTTAATTAGAAATTTAATTTTGGATTCCAATAATCCCGTAGAAATGATCCCAGCTGGGTATTGGCAAGCGGCAAAAAGTGCAGGAGAATTTACTTTGATGTGTTGTTGTGTTGGTCCTGGTTTTGATTTTAAGGATTTTGAATTGTTGAGAAATACAAATCATACTTCTAGATTAGATAAAGCAATTAATGATCTTATTTAAGACGTTTTTTGGTTTATAATTTTGGATATTTCTTTAGATTAGTAGATCTAGAATAAGATTAAAAAGGAATGAATCGAAATTCTGTCAAAACAATTGGAATTAAAGATGAACCAAGAAAAGATTCATACTTAGTATCTATAAATCAGGTTGATGGGTTAAAAGGTATTTTTAATAGGGATTTTAATAAGTGGTCTGACTTTGATAGTTGGGAAAGTATTTCAGTTCAGCAATGGATTTTTTCTAGGGCTCTAGAGGTTTTCAGAGGTATGAAAATTGATATTAAATGCGATTGTTGTGAACATAATGATTTAATCCCAAATAATTTTGAGAGCATAAAAAAAGAAAAATGCTTTGGTAAAAAAAGTGCTTACATGATTGAAAAAGTTGTAGATGAAATTGTATTAGCTAAGGCAAGAAGAGAAAGTGATGGTACATATTCTGCGTAAGATTCGTAACTATCTATTCAATGAAAAATCTTTTACTTACCAGTGAAAATTATCAGAAGAACCAATCGTTAAATTTCTAGTGGAAATCTTATGGAACTTAAAGTGTACCGAATCACTGAACTCCTTTTCATCTGCGTAATTCACAAGATCCACAGGGTCGATGTTTTCATCGAACCATGCATCATATTCAATATGGTTAGGTTCTGCAAAATAACTCATAACCAATTAATAGCCAACAAAAAATTTATAAACGGTACAAGCGATACCAAACAAAGATATTTTTTTTTTTTTTATTGAAAAAGTCTTAAAAATCTAAATTTAAAGATAATTTAAACGCTTTTTAAAATATGGTTTTTAAATTGAAATTACATTCATGATTTTTATTTATGGCTTACTATCACGTTCATGGACTTATTCCAGACGGAATTTCTCAGTCCGAAGGTTACAAGATGTTTGAGCAGTATATTGCTTCCGGTGCTCCTATGGATAATTTTGATGGATTTGAATTGGTAAGTAGATTCCATGCGCCTGAAACAGGAGAGGTTTTTGTGACTTTCAAGGCTGATAGTCACTTAGCAATATCTCAACATTTTGGAGTGTGGAGAGCGAAATATGGTCTTGATTGGAATATCACCGCTGTTTTAAATGATGATGAGGTTATTCAAAGAAACAAACAAGTTGCTGATGCTGTTGCTGCAATGGGATAATTAGATTGATTGACAGTCGATCTAGAATAAGGAGCAACTAGCTCCTTTTTTTATGACTCTTGAAACTACTGTTTTTACATTCAAAATATGCGTCCCTTTTGAGGAATGGGCTGCAGTTTATGACAGCCAAGAAAATATACAAATGAATAAAGAACGTGGAATTCTTTGCTTATATAAAGGTGTAAAGAAAGATGATTTAACCAGTGTAATTCTTATTGAACAGGGTGAAGAAGGTAAATCAATAGCTATGTTTCAAGATCCAGCAGTGAAACCTTTAATTGAGAGTGCAGGTCATATTTATGATTCGACTGTAATATCAAGTTATTTTTAAATTTAGACTCATAAAATTACTTTAGAAAACTATTTATTTATGCTTTTTTTAATTTCTTATAAATTTAATGATGTTAATGCCCAAGACAAGGGATCAAAAATGTTAAAAGAATGGTACTACAAAGGAGGGCCACAAAATAGACCAGAGGGTTATGACGTTAAATCTTGGATTTTCTTACCTCAACATGGCAATGGTTACTCTGTTGTAGATGCTGATTCTTTAGAAACCATTTGGAAACAGTGGAGTCCCTGGAGAGAATTATTGGAATTTACTATTGAACCTTGTGCAGATTTAGATCAAACAGTAGCTCTATATTGTTAATGAAAGGCTTATTACTGATACCTTTTTAATTAATGAATAAATCTTATTGGTTGATTAACCCAAAAAGAACAGAAGTAAAAAGATTTATCAAAAACGATAAGAGTGTAGATGGTGTTTTTGAGTATATGTTTGTAGATACTGGAAAAATAGATGGTGTGTTTGGGAAAGAACCACCCTTAATGACAACAACAATTTCTGTAGATATAGATTTAGCTAGAGAAATTTATGAAAGGTTAATCGCTCATGGATGGAATAAAACTGAGGAAGTTTGGAATAAAAAGGGGAGATAAGTATGTTTGAGCCACATAGCAAATATAAAAAATGAAACGTTTACTATTGACTCCTATATTCAAATGTTTTAAAAAAAGAGCTTTTTTAACATCACTTAATCAGAATACTTGTCCTGTTTATGATGCTGAAGAAATAAAAAAACAAGAACAAAAAGAAGCTATTAAAAAGTTATATCCATAAAAAAAGGGCGTTAGCTTCGCCCCAGTCAAAAAGCGGGATAATCCCCATCACCCAGCCTTTTCAAAAATCATAGCACTACATATGGTGTTTGTAAGTAATAAAAATTAACTATTGATGGAGTTGTTTGTTTCTAATTAATTTGTCATGATAAGAATCCCCATCACCCAGGCTCGCAAGAGTCTTTTTTTTATGTCTAGTTTTGGATCAGACACTCCATTTATGCTTCTTGCAAAACTTAAAGTAAAGGAAGATAAGGTTGCAGAGTACTTAGAAATTGCGGATAAGACAGATAAAGCTGTTGAAGCTGACGAACCGGGAATGCTCCATCATACTTTTGATCAAGATCCTGATGAGCCTCTTCGTTTCGTATGGTCAGAAGTTTATAAAAATGATGATGCTTTACTAGCTCATTTAGCTAATCCAGCTTTAGGTATTTATCTTGAGGCTCATGCTGCACTAGGAACTGATCTTTCTGTTGAATTTTATGGAACTGTTGGAGATAAAGTTATTGAAGCTATGAACGGAACAGGAGTTCCATATAAGATCTTTCAAACAAAATTAGGTTATAGCAGATTTTAAGGATGAGAGTATTGACTAATTAGTTCGACTAAATTATTAATAAGAATCTGAGTGCAAGAGGTAACCACAGACATAGAAGAAGCATTAGTAAAAGAGTAATAGCATGAACATTTGGGATGTATTGCTCTTTAAAAATTTGCGTCTTCATAATTTATCTCGCTTTCTTAAGTTTGATTTCTCTTCTGATAAGCAGAGCTATAACTACAACACACATATTCATTAGAAATACGTCTAATGGCATTTAATAAAAAAGTCTCTACTTAATTAATAGCAAGATTATTGATCTACGGATCAGTAAATGAAAATTAAATTGAGATTCTATCAAGCATCAATATATCTTGAGCTTGAATTGTATCTCTCTTATCTTCATCTTCGGAATCTTTATAAGATTCAATTTCAGCTTGAATTTTTCTCTTATAAACTCCCTTGATATAGTCAATTTCTCTACTTTCTTTATTAAGTATTGAAAATGGTGATCTTTTTAAGTTCATAAAAATCTCCTAAAAATAAGTTTTGATTAGCTCCAGTTTTTGTCAGATTCAACAAAGTTATCTAATGTTTGTTGATTTCTGATTTCTTCCTCAAGAAGTTCTTCCTCTGATCTTTCTTCGAGCTCAGATTTATAATTTTCTTTTAGTTTGGATTTGGTAGACATTTGCTCATGACGACTACAACTATGTTCTAACTAGTCAGACAGGTCATCCGACTTATAAATATGTACGGTTTGAGGTACTCCCATATACGGATAAAGGATCAACAATTGAATTTGAATATGGTTAAGGTGTTGAGAATTTGGATCAATTTCCCCTTTAAGAATAATTAATAAAGGGTATACCGTTAAGTATCAGACTCTCGTCAATTAATAAAAAAATATTCAGGTTCATTTATCCATTCCTTCGATAGTATCCTTATTTAGGGAAATTCTTTTTTTAATTGGTTGTTTTTTCCCCTTAGCGATCATCACTACTGGTACTAAGAGATAAGTAAAGAAAGAGATTAAGAAAATGTTGATATTAAAGGATTTCACTATAAATTTTTTAAATCTTGCTCTATTTTCTCAAGTTTTTTGTTTAGTTCTATTTTCTCTTTCAATAAAGCTTTTTTCTTTAATTGAAGTTCTTTGTTAAATGGAGAATTAAAGTACTTTTGGTAAGCTAGAAAAAATACAGCCAGGGCTACAACTATCCCTATCGCGCCAATTATTAGTATGGGCGAAGATGGAAAATCGTAAAATGGTACAGAGAGTATAAGCATTTAAACGAAACCTGGAATTATTTGGCCTGTTGTTAAGTAAGCTCCCACAGCAGCAATTAATCCAAGCATTGCGAATCTGCCATTAAGAGTTTCTGCAACAACTTTTTCTTTTTCGATTGTTTTTACTTTAGGGTTTGAATTTGTCATTGGATTTGAAGTTAGATAGTTTAGATTTTCGTTTTGAAATTGCTTGGTTAGATAAGCAACGAGGATAGCTGTTAAGGATACGATTACAGCTAAAAAGCCTGAAAGAGGAGACATTAAAAGATACCTGGAATTATTTGACCTGTAGTTACATAAGCTCCCAAAAGTGCAACTAAACCGATCATTGCCCAACGACCATTAACTTTTTCTGCGTTTTGAGGATATCCATCATAAGAAACAGATTGATCAATATAAGGGCGAGGCTCAGTTGGAAAAATATTTTGCCTTCTGCCTGATTCTGTAGTTATGTATGAAGAATTAGTCATTAGCTAAATAATTTAATTGTTAACAAACGTAACATTATTATTAACTAATGTAAAGAAAAGGTTAAAAATATGTGTAATTCGGTACTTTTAAAGCAATTCTGATACAGATTCGTAGCAGTTAGTAATTTATTTTTAAATTTGAAGCTAATAATTAAAAGATCATGGAGATATGAAAAAGCTTCCTCCGATTTGTTTTTGATTAATCAAAATTAGAGAATGACAGATCCTATTCTCTACTTATCAATGATCCTTTTGGGCTGGGAGCCGTTTATATCTTAATTGCCTCTTTCAATGATGGTGACAGTGATGATGATGGTAAAAAGTATTTATTTAATCTCGAATATGTGAAGGCGGGATGAAAGTTTAATAAGTTCTTTAATTCAATTTAATTTTCATCAATCCTTATTTTTATCTCCTAAAATTCTCTTTGGAGTTCATGTAGTTGTTGAACATTTGTTGTTTTAAGTCCTTTTTCAAAAACTTCTTTGGCCTTATCAGCTCCTAATTTGTCATGTACTAATCCTCTTAATCTTGGCAATATACGACTCTGTAAAACCATATCTTGCTGCATCCACTCTCTGCTAAAAAAATGATATGAGTCATCTATTGGTGTCATCGTTTGTGTGATGCACCTCCAGATATCTGCCTTTAAAACAGAAAAGTGGACCCGAAAACGGACGTCCGCTTCTGAATAATTTCTTTCTGCGATAGTGGTAATCTCACTGATATGAAGCTATCCCGCGAGTGCCCTCGTCGGGACTTGAACCCGAGACCTCTCCCTTACCAAGGGAAGTAAATATTTAATATAAACTAATTGTAGCAATACTTTATAGAGAATAGTTTGTTAAGTATTACTTAAATAGTGCAAAAATTAGTGCATAATAAGGCTAATTAGTTGGATCTATGCATAAAAGAGCCTCTAAGTTTGAGAAGGATGCCAGGATAAGAGAAGCCGCTGATCTGGTAATTGAAGGGCAAGCTTTTAGCTTGATTACGTCCTATATGTCCGAAAAATACACAATTAGTAGAAGACATGCTAGAAGGATAACTGTTGATGCCTATAAAGTTATAAGTTCTGATATTGAGGAAAGTGACTTAGATAGAAAAGAGATGACATCAAAATTAGTTTGTTTGCTAGAAAATACAATGCACTTAGCTATAAAGGAAAAGCAATATTCTGCAGTGGCTTCAAACGCTAAGGTACTCATGAAGCTTTTAGGACTTTAAGGAAATATTCTTATTCTAATTTTATGGTTTATTATTATTGAAAAAAAATCTTTCAATGCCTAAGAATTGGACTGATGATGAACTTGAAGCTTCAGTAAGATGCTATTTGGAGATGAAGAATAAAGAGTTAAACGGAATTAACTTTTCTAAAATTGATTACTACAGAGATTTATCTAATAAGTATGAAAGATCTGAAAAATCTTTTGAATATCGAATGCAGAATATTTCTTTTGTTTTTGCTGAGCTAGGAAGAGAATGGGTCTCTGGATTGAAGCCTGCAAAGAATGTTGGTTCAAATGTATTTGAAAAAATTTTAGAAATTATAAAAAAAATAGAAAAAGAAAATCCTCATCAAGTAAAAATTACATGAAGTCGTTCAATATATAGTTCCAATCAACTACTCCTCCATTTTTTTTGGTTTCTTCATCCATCCTTCTAAGCTCTTTTCTGTACTTCTGCCGAATAGGTGTGTAATTCTTATCCAAGCTCTCCTCTGGATGCCTTAGGTAGTCCAAAATATTTCTTTTAGTCCATAAGTTTTTCATTTTTTGCCCTGCTTATAAATAGTTTCAATTGTTGATATCCACCAATATCCAAAGCTATTAGTTAATCTTTTTTGTATTTCTTTAGAGGGCTCTTCAAGACCACGTGCAGCAAATAATTTTGGTACTGCTTTTTCAGTTGCTTCTTTGCAAAGAGCAGTTCTTTCCGCAACTTCACTAACAATAATTGGTTTTATATTTTTTTCTTCAGTAAACATAATTTCTGGTTTGATTTTATTACCTCTCATAATTCCAATAAATAATTTGTCTGATATATCCATCGCTTCATCTGGGTGTTTGCCTTGATTAACAGCAAATACATAAGTACAAGCAGCCATAGAAATGAATCGTGCAGCACAACTTTCTGCTCCATATTTCTGACATTCCAAACTAAATTCATTTTCTAATTTTTCAAATTGCTCTAGTTTAGTTGGTACTGCAAAAGCCGTTGTAGGTAATATAAAAAACAGTGATGCGAGTAGTAATCTTTTCATTTAATCCCACCCATAATAAATAAATCTTTCACATTTTTTTGAAGGTATAAAAAAACCTTCAGCAGCTCCTAATATTTTATTCATCTCTGTTGTTCTACCTCCAAATCTTCCATCTGTTTTTGAGTCATTTGTAGATAATGAGTAATAGTATCCGACTCCAAATCTAGGAAACATAATTTTATCCCTTCCTTTCTTTTGATATTCCTTTGGAGTTCCTCTCCCCGATTGTGTTCCAATAATATTGACTACTGGACCGCTAGCTATTGAAACTTGCTTTTCAGAAGGGTCTTTTTTTATTTTGTATATGTAAAAGTATTGTCCCCCATATCCGTTACTTATTCCTGTTTCGAAATTCAGAACTGGCTTATCTTTATAATTAATTGTTCCTCTGCCAACAGAATTATATTCTCCGTTGATAACCTCAATAGTTACATCTGGATAATATTCACTAACAAAATTGCAGGTATTCGCTGCATAAGCTGAAGGAATTAAACCTAATAACAAAGATGTAAGTAATAACCGTTTCATTTATATTTCATCCAGACTTCTTGTTAGCCAACCATTTTCAGTACAGATTCCATATCCATAATCCATATAACCACCACCACGACGAAGTACAGGTTTTGGGTCTGCTTTTTTTCGAGCTTGTATATGATCTTCTGAACACCAATACCTACCACCAGCTTTCATTATTCCTTTCCTAATAATTTTTGCAGGAACATCAGTTTTTACAAAGCAAGCACCATCAATTCTTATTTTACAAATGTCATCATTTACTCTATCCGCAGAGTTAGTGAAATAGTAGAAAAACCCATCATCACCTATCGTGCCTGAGTAAGAAGAAGGGGGTCTGACATGTACATAATAAATACGATTTTTTTCTGCCAATGCAGGACTTGAAAATAATAGAAGTCCAAGGATTAACAAGCGTTTCATTAAATTTTCTCTTACATTTTTAAAGAAAACTTGAATTGGATGTGCCAATTTTAGGTTTGGTCACTTATATTGCCAAAACAATTTATTCTGCGCAAGAAGTAAGTTTGTATTAATTCTTTTAAATTAAAGTTTTTTAAAAATTAAAAAATATTTTTTCAAATGATAAATACTTATTTTTGAACTATTCTTCCTTTAATGATGTTCTATTTTTAAAAGAAGAACAGGATGAATTCTAACAACGCACGAGACTTAAAAGAAGGATGTATCGTTGAGTGTAGGTCACATAGACATTTAGTAGAGAAAGTAGAATTTCCATCTTCTGAAGTTGGGGATACGATAGTCAAGTTAGCCTGCTTAGATGATGATGCAAATGGAGAAATAACTGAAGTTTTTTGGGAAAGAGAAGTTGATGCTCGTGTTATTGGAGAAAGTACCTGGGATACCATCGGAAATAGAGGATTTGATGATCCAAAAGTTTTCTCAAGTTACTTAAATACTTTGAAATGGAATTGTGTAACTTCTACTGATCCATCTCTTTTTCAAGCCCCATTGAGAGCAGGTATAGATGTAAAACCATATCAATTAGAACCTCTAAGAAAAGCTTTAAGAATGCCAAGAGTAAATCTTTTTATTGCAGATGATGTTGGTTTAGGAAAAACTATTGAAGCTGGATTGATATTAAGAGAATTGCTTTTAAGGCAGAAGGTTCAAAGAGTTGTAGTTATTCCTCCCCCCTCAGTTGTACTTCAATGGAAAGGTGAAATGGAGACTCGTTTTGGTCTTGAATTTAAAGTAATGGATAGAAAATATATCTCTAACATGCGACGTGAGAGAGGTTGGGGTGTTAATCCATGGTCAACTCATACAAGATTTATTCTTAGTCAGTCTTTAGTTCGAAATGAAGAATATGCCAGTTCTCTTCGGGATTGGTTGGGAGATGGTTTAAAAACAATGTTAATACTTGATGAGGCTCATAATGCAGCACCAGCAACTTCATCAAAATATGCAATTGATTCAAAACTTACTAAAGCAATAAGAGATTTGGCATGGAGATTTGAACATAAACTTTTTCTTTCAGCTACTCCTCATAATGGTCATAGTAATAGTTTTTCTGCATTGCTTGAAATATTAGATCCTACTCGTTTTTGTAGAGGTGTACCTGTAAGGAATAAAACTGATTTAGATCCAATTCTAGTAAGGCGCTTAAAAGAAGATTTGAGAAAAATTGGAGTTGATTTACCAAAAAGAATAGTAGTTCCCATTGTGCTTGATGGATTACGTAAAGATTTACCGGAACTTCTATTATCGAGTCTCTTAAAAAGTTATAAAGAAAAAAGAGAATTTCGCTTAAGAAAAGCCACTGTTAAAGAAAAGGCTGCTGAATTATTGGTTGTTGGTAACTTACAAAAACGCTTATTAAGTTCTGTCGAGGCATTTCATCGAACCTTAAATGTTCATATGAATACGTTGAAAAAAAAAGATCAAGGTGAAAAATTAAAAATAACTAGAAATCTTGATCAATTAAAACTTTTGAAAGGTGGAATTGATGGAGATGATGATCGAGCTGATGCTGATGAAATTCAAGTAGAGGAGGAAGCTTTATATCAACATCAAATCGCCCTTGCTACAAGTGGTTACGGCGCAGGAGAAGATGAATGGGAAATTTTAAATAAAATGATTCAAATAAGTTCAAATGCCAGATATCAAAATGATGAAAGAATTGATTACCTGAGAAAATGGATCAAAAGGCATATGTGTCCTGACCTGGGAGAAAAAAATGCTAAGTGGAACAACGAGCGATTACTAATTTTTACAGAATATGCTGATACAAAAAGTTGGTTGGAAAATCAAATAAGTTCTTTAATAGCTGATAGTGATAATGAGGAAGAGAGGATTGCAACATTTCACGGTGGTATTGGAGATGAGAAAAGAGAGGCCTTAAAACGAAGTTTTAATAGTGACCCGACTGAAGATCCATTAAGGATTTTAATTGCTACTGATGCAGCACGCGAAGGAGTGAATTTGCAAAATCATTGTAAATACCTTTTTCACTTTGATGTACCTTGGAATCCTAGTCGAATGGAGCAAAGAAATGGTCGTATAGATAGAACCTTGCAAAAAGCTAAAGAGGTTTTTTGTCATTATTTTGTTCTTGCTGATAGAGAAGAAGATCGGGTTTTGGATGTACTTGTAAAGAAAACAGAAGAAATAAGAAATAGTCTTGGTACACTTCCACCAGTTGTCGTTAGTCGCTTAAATGAGCTTCTTCAAAAAGGAATCAACCCTACCAAAATAGGAGAAACAATTATTCAAATAAACGGTGTAGAGGAAGAGGAGGCAATTAAACGTTCCCAAGAATTAATAAAAATCGAGTTGGAAGATAATAGTCGCGAAAGGGAAGAAGCTTTAAAGGAACAATTATCTAGACTAGAAAAGGCATTAAACAAGTCAGAGAAATGGTTGAATTTCAGTAGTGATTTATTTAGAGACGCTCTTAATACAAGTTTAAAAGTAAATGCACCAGAAAATAATAATCCACCTCAAATACTTATAAAAAACTCTTCTATAAATCATAAAGATATTGAAAGGGCTGAATGGATTTTTCCATCTTCTGTTGATTTACCAGGTGGAGAACAATCATGGGGTGATGTTCTTGATCATTTAAGACCTCCGAGAAAACCCGGACAGAAGATTTGGGAATGGCGTAAAGAAACTAATCCTCAACCGGTAGTTTTTAAGGATCCAGAGAAAATTGATTCTGGGAGGGTTCATTTACATCTAGAGCATCCCCTGGTAAAAAGAATTCTTAGTAGATTTTTGGTACGCGGATTTCAAACAAATAACTTGAGTAAAGCTGCTGTTTTGGCAACTAACGAAGATACAGCAAAAATTATTTTATTGGCGAGGCTTTCTCTTTATGGTTATGGTGCAACACGTCTTCATGATGAAATGATTGATCTTGTCGCTGAATGGCATCCTTCGGATCCTAGTAGAAAGTTACGTGTGCTTAATTCAACTAAAAGTGGTTTTGCTATTGAAGATTTGACAAATAGTTTAAAAAATAATCTTCCAATGATAGGTTCTAATATAAAAAATAAACTTAAAGAATTTATTTCACATGATGTTAAGTATCTGGAGGATATTTTAGAAAAAGTTGTTAATGATAGAGCATCGAAGGCAATGAAAATGTTGCATGAAAGAGCAGATTTAGAGTCAAAAAACTTTGTGAAATTACTCAATGAACAACGAAGTAGAGTTTTAAAAACGCAAAGCAAATATAATGATAATTATGATCAATTGAGTTTGGGATTCGCTGAACAAGAGCTTATTCAGTTACGTATAAATCGAAATCACTGGGAAAAACGTTTAAATAAAATAGAAATGGATTTGAAAGTTGAACCAGATAAAATAAAGAAAACCTTTAAAGTCGCATCATCTCCAAGAATTGAACCCGTAGGGGTAATTATTTTATGGCCAGTCGCAGCTGGAGTAATTGATTAATGCTTGAAAGAACATTAGGAATTCATGTTCATGAAGAGTGGAAAGGAATGACTCAACCAGTTGGATTAGTTGTGGAGCCACTTATTCTTGATAGGTTAGGAATATTTCCCGAGAAAGATATTAAAGTAATTTCGGATTTACAGAGACGTTTATCTTCATTGCTAGAGGACGAAATTCAATCAGATAAAATCCTTTGTGTAATAAAGAACTTTAAAGATTTTTGTAAGGAAGTTTTAGGCTGGCAGGATTGCGATTTATTAACTCCAGAGAGTTTTTTAGAGGAAAAGGATTTTAAGGATATTTCTGTATTCTTGGAAGATTATGGTGAGATTTTACAACCTGATTGGATTGTTCCTAATAATGATGTTGAAGATAATGAAAATAAAATTCAAATACTTGTTAAAGAATTAGAAATTGGCACATCTTTTGATCAAGTAATCAAGACTAAAGAAAATAAAAAAAACTGGGAAGCAACTCCTCAACAGAAATTTGAGCGTTTATTGAAAGAAACAGAAAACCCAATAGGAATAATTTGGAATGGAATTGCAATTCGTTTGGTTTATGCTCCTAGGGGAGAATCTAGTGGACATATAACTTTTTTATTAGATCCGATGACAACAGTTGATGGTCGTCCAATGATTGGGGCATTAGAAATGCTTCTTGGTGAAGATCGATTATTTGAAGGAGGATCAAGTAATTTGCGATTAAGAAAATTAATGGAGTTAAGTAGAAAGGAACAAAATGAGGTGAGTACAAGGCTTTCTGAACAAGTCCTTGAAGCACTTTGGATCTTATTGAAAGGGTTAGATGAAGCAGAGAAAAAAGCAAATTACTTAGGTAAAACAATCCTTGGCGATTTACCTGATAAAGATCCATCTCATATTTATGGAGGCCTAATTACAGTTCTCCTTCGCTTGGTTTTTTTACTCTATTCTGAGGATGAAGAACTTATGCCAAAAGATTCTTTATTTTCAGAGAATTATAGTATTAGTGGATTGGCTTCAAAGTTGAGAAATGATAGGACAAAGTATCAAAGTGGTATGGAGGGACGTGTTGGTGCATGGGGTTCTCTCTTAAGTTTGTTTAGATTGATTTTTGATGGTGGCGGGCCAAATGAGTCTTATTTACCAGCAAGACATGGGGAGTTGTTTGATCCAGATAATTATCCTTTCTTAGAAGGAAGAACAAGAGGGACTAATTATAAGGGAACTACCATAGAAATCCTACCTCCAATTAGTGATGATGTTGTAGAGAGAGTTCTTACAAAATTATTAATTCTCGATGGTCAAATATTAAGTTATAGATCTTTAGATGTTGAACAAATAGGATCTATTTACGAAGGTATAATGGGTTTCGAAGTTGAGAGAGTGTCGAGTCTTAGCCTGGGTATTCTTTATCGTCCACCCAGACAAAAAATTAATTTGACTTATATTTTTAACGTATCAGATTTTTTAGCGCAGGACTCATCTAAAAGAGAATCCTGGTTAAAAGATACTTCAGGGGTGGATCTAAAGCTTTCAAACATAATTAAAACAAAGTTAAAAGAATCAAAAAATATTGATGAATTATGTGCTGCTTTAGGAAATAAATTATCTCCTTATACTGAAAGGGGCTTACCAGCAGGGAGTTTAATACTTCAACCATCATTAGAAAGAAGGAGTAGTGGTAGCCACTACACTCCAAGATCTTTAACAGAACCTATAGTTAGGCAAGCTATTTCTCCTTGGTTAAATTTGCATGGTAAAAAACCATCTGCGAAGGAGATTTTAGCTTTGAAAGTTTGTGATCCTGCGATGGGATCTGGAGCTTTTTTAGTTGCAGTATGTAGATATTTAGCAGATCTTTTAGTAAATGCATGGGAAAGAGAGGGACTCCCAGTTGAGTTTAATGAAAGCTTTGATAAGGACATTTATGCTAGAAGACTAATAGCACAAAATTGTTTATATGGTGTTGATAAAAATCCATTTGCGGTTAATCTTGCAAAACTTTCATTGTGGTTGGTTACCTTAAGTAGAGATTTACCATTTACGTTTTTAGATCATTCCCTCAAATCTGGTGATTCTCTAGTTGGTTACACTATTCAAGAAATTAAGACTGCCTCAAATGAGCTTCAACTTAGCATTGAGAATTTAAATAAAAAGGAAATTGAAAAATTAGTTTTTGATAGAAAAATAAATTTCAGCCAAGATTGTCGGGATGATCAAAGTTATGATTTTAAAAAAAACTTGGTTTTAAAGCATTATCAAGAGACTGAAAAGCTTCGTAAAGCTGGAGATATTATGGTCTCTGCATTTTTTGATGCTAAGAAGGATATTGACAGAAAAAAAAATAAAGATTTCTTACTTTCTCTTTTAAACAACAAATCTGATGAGTTTCTGATTGAGAAAAAACGTAATCTATTAAAAAATGGATTGAATCAAATAAATCCGTTCCATTGGGAAATAGAGTTTCCTGAAATCTTTTCTTATAAAAATAAAGGCTTTGATGTTTTTGTTGGAAATCCACCATTTATATCAAGTACAAATATATATGGATTTTTAGGCCCAATTTATCGAGATTGGATTGATAAAAGGAAACCTCTCATTAAAGGCAGAGCAGTTGATTTAGTAGCCCATTTTTTTCGACATTCTTTCGATCTTTTAAAAGATGGAGGAGCACTTTGTTTTATTGCTACTAATACTATCTGCCAAGGCGATACCAGAGAGGCAGGGCTGAGTTGGATTTGTAAAAATAACGGTATAATTTTTTGGAAACAAAAAAGATCACCTTGGCCAGGTACTGCGTCAGTAACTATAAGCAAAGTGGGAATTGTTAAATCTCTGAACAATAATCATTCGCATATGCCTGGATTGGAAGCTTCAAATTCCTATCTGATGCCTGGAGAAGAACCAGAAGATTTAAAAACTATATCAGCAAATAAAGGGTTAGCTTTTATTGGTCATAAATTCATGGGTGAGGGGTTTGTTTTTACCGATTCTGGTAAAGGAAATACAACAAAGAAAGAAATAGCTATAGAAATAATGAAAGATAATTTATATAAAGAAGTTATTTTTAAGTTTTCTGGGGCAAAAGAAATATTATCAAAACCAGATAGTTCACCTGATAGATTTATTATTTGTTTCGGAAAGAGACCTCTTTCATTAGTTCGTGAAAAATATCCCAAGGCTTTGAGTATTGTTGAAGAAAAAGTTTTTCCTGAAAGACAAAAAATGGGTGGATATTCAGTCGCTGAAAAAAGGAAAGAGTATTGGTGGCAATTTGGAACATATGCTTCTGCTTTAGAAAACAAACTGCATAAAAAAGATAAATGTCTTGTTGTCCCAATAGTATCAAGTAACCTTGTATGCGAGTTTTTGCCATCTAATATTATTTTCTCGCACTCATCTATTATTTTTTGTGATGATTCTTGGAAATTATTTGGTTTGTTGCAATCTACATTACATTTAGAATGGTCGCTTTTTCGAGGCTCAACAATGGGAGATGGTCTTAGATATACTCCTACTGATTGTTTTGAGACAATAGTATTACCATGGCTTAACTCTAGAGACCCTAATCATCCAAATTATGAAGGTCAATATATCGCATTAATTAATGAATTTTCAAATACTGCTAAAAAATATCATGCCTTTAGGACTGAAATAAAGAAAACACAAAATATTGGTTTAACAGAAATTTATAATAGATTTAATGATCCTTTCTCACAGAGTGAAGAGATCAATAATCTTAGAAATATACATACAGAATGTGAAAAACTGCTTTTGAATTTATATAGTTGGCAGGACTTGAATTTGATATATGGATTTGAGTTAGATTATTTAGATTTGCAAGAAGATATTGAAATTCCTGTTGATATTAAAGATAAAATTACTTGCGAAAATTTATTTTTTAATAATTTTAAGGAAGCAATACTTTTTACTAGTAGATTAAAAGATTGCGGAGCATTGAAAAGAAACCATAAACTGCCATGGAAATATCGTTGGCCTCGTGATGTGCGTGATACAGTTATTGCAAGACTTATAAAACTTAATAATGAATTTAATAAAAGAGAAATATGTAGTACTTATCATGAGAATAAGCCAAGCCAAAAAAGTTTAAGCGAAGATAAAAAAGATGGGATTCAAATAGGATTAGATATTTAAGATTGTGAGTAATTCTGCCAAAATTCGTTCAAAAATAATTGATTCACTTGTACTGGATTTGATTGGTCCATCTGAAAATTTGATGAACCAATTTAAATTAGATAATAAAGAAGAAGAGATTTCAGAATTAAGAGAAGAAATTCTTGATAGAGGACCTAGTCGTTGGTATCAAACTGGTTTTTTGATCCCTAGTGAAACAAATACTGATTCAAAAGCTGATGATACTTCCGATGATGAATTGGCAGGGATTGATGGACAAAATCTTAATAGATCAGATCAGGCTTCAAGAACTAATGCTTCTGCTGATGATACTGGTGAATCTGAAAAAGGTCCTGCAAGAAAAGTTTTTTTCCCATCTTCGATTGGGGTTAGTTTTTTGCTTGCTGAATCATCAGAATTGGAAGTTCAAATTACTTGGGCAGACTATAAATTAATTAGTTATCCAAAAGATGAAGAAACATTGGTTGAGGCTTGGCAAAGATTGCCAAAAAGTTCAGGGATTAAACTAACTAAAGATGATATTGACAAAGGAAGTAAAGGCACTCAAAAGAGAGAATTACTAGACAGCAATGGACTCTTCTTGTACTGGTATGTTCAACCAGCACCCATTGATCAAGGGTATCCAAACGAATCAAAAGCAGTTAGTGTATTCCTTGGAAATAAGCGTTCTTTTGATGGTCAGGGTCCAGATGCGCGTGATTTAGTTTCTGCATTTCAAGTTCAATTAAATATTTCATGTAATAAAGGATTTTTAGAGAGGAAAGATCCTAATGGCTTTAATAATTTATCAAGCATTGCTGATTGGGATCAACGAGTTAATTCTTTACACTATCGAAATGATAAAGAATATGCAGTTGGCCATAATATTTCTATTTCTACTAATCAAGATCACGAGGTATGTTCTCAAATTTCTACAGAATGGTTACCTCAAGCAATAGTTGAAAAAGTAAGTCCAACAGAAATAAAAGGTGTTGAACTATCTATGGAAAAACTTGATCAGTTAGCAAATAAAGGTTTTGAATTTGTACAAGAAGCATTAAGGCCTATGGTCATTTCTTATGAAAGCTGGATTGAGGAGCAAATGAATATTTCAGATTTAAATAGCATTCAAGAAGAAACAAAAATAAAACTTTTAGATGAAGCTAAAAAACATCAATCAAGAATACAAGAAGGAATAAATCTCCTTGGAAATGAAAAAGTTTGCAAAGCTTTTGCTATCACAAACAGAGTTATGGCTAAAGCGGCTCAACAACGGTTTGGAAAAATGTTAGGCAAGGATCCTAATCAAATTGAAGCTAAATGGAGACCATTTCAACTCGCTTTTTTGCTTATGAATCTTGTAGGAACAAATGATCCTATGAGTCCTGATAGGGAAATTATAGAATTATTATTTTTCCCAACTGGAGGAGGAAAAACTGAGGCATATCTTGGATTAGCGGCATTTACTCTTGTTTTAAGAAGACTAAGACATAAAGGTGAAATATCATCTGCTGGAATGAGCGTTTTGATGAGGTATACATTGCGTCTATTAACACTTGATCAATTAGGACGTTCTGCAACATTAATTTGTGCTCTCGAAATTGAGAGAAAAAAAGATCCTGAAACTTTAGGTAAATGGCCTTTTGAGATTGGGTTATGGGTTGGTCAAAGCGGAACACCTAATAAGATTGGAAAGAAAGGTGATAGTGATCAATATACTGCTAGATCAAGAGTTTTAAAACTTGATGGAACGAAAAATAAACCTATTCCTATTGATGATTGCCCATGGTGTGGAACTCAATTAGGTAAATCTTCAATTAAAGATGATAGACCAGCAAAAATTCAGGGTGTTTTTAAGTTATTGCCAAATAATGATAATCCAGAGGAATTAAGAGTATCTTGTAGAAATCGAAGCTGCGAATTTTCAGGTGATAATTTTTTGCCATTAGTAGCTGTTGATGAAATGTTATATAAACGTTTACCTGCATTTGTCATATCAACTGTGGATAAATTTGCTGCTTTGCCATGGATAGGTTCTACGGGGAAATTATTTGGTCAAGTTAGCTCCTTTAGAGAAGGGAAAGGATTTATCGGCCCAAGTGATCCTCCATCAGAGCATGCAGGCATACCTTTAATTGAAGGTTTAGATCCTCCAGATTTAATTATTCAAGATGAATTGCACTTGATATCTGGACCTTTGGGTTCAATAAGTGGCCTTTATGAGAGCATCATTGATGAACTCTCTACTAAGCAAAAGGATAAAGTTATTCTTAGACCAAAAATAATTGCATCAACTGCAACGGTTAAAAGAGCCACTCAACAATTAAGAGCATTATTTGCTAGATCCACAAATCCTGCTGTGTTCCCAGCCCCTGGTCCGGATAGGAAAGATTCTTTTTTCTCAAAAACAGTTCCAGTTACAGATGCAAATGGAAGAATTTATGTTGGGGTGTCAGCTCCAGGACGAAATTTAAAAGCTTTAATGTTACGAGTAAGCTTGGCAGTTATGGCAACAAGCCAAAAGTTATATAAAGAAGAAGAAAAACTATTAAAACAATTACCTGGAGCTGATTTAGGTGATAATCCAGTTGATCCTTATATGACATTATTAGGTTACTTTAATACCATTAAAGAACTTGGAGTGACAAGGCGTTTAATTGAAGAAGAAGTAACATCTCAGCTTACCACTTATAACTTAAGAAAACGTTTTAAAGGTGATATTAGCCCTAGATATGCAAAGAGAAAAATAGATAATATCCCATTGGAATTAACATCTAGAGTTCCTACATCAGAAGTAAGTGAAACAAAAGCTCGTCTTGCACTTAAATTTTCTGAACCTAGAAAAGTTGATACGGCCTTGGCAACAAATATGATTTCTGTAGGCTTGGATATATCAAGACTAGGATTAATGGTAATTCTGGGACAACCAAAAACAACATCTGAATATATTCAAGCAAGTAGTAGGGTTGGACGTGATGATAAAAGACCAGGATTAGTAATTGTTTTATTAAATCCAAATAGGCCTAGAGATCAGTCTTATTATGAAAGATTTAAATTTTGGCACTCTACGTTCTATAAAGATGTAGAAGCGACAAGTGTAACTCCATATGCAGTTCGCGCACTAGAAAGATCGCTACCTTCAATTTGTATAGCGATGGCTCGTCATATTAATCCTGAATTGAGTTGGGCAAAAAATGCTGGTTTAGATCATGTTATTTCTAAGACTGCTGAAGAAGTAGAAGTTAGACTCGGGGATAGGATAAAAAGAGCATGTCCTGGAGATAAAGAATTAGCCATCAACGTTCAGGCTCAAGTAAGAAATATATTCGATAAGTGGAGTCGATTAGCTATTGAAAAAGATAACCAAATGCAATATGGAAAAGAGGAAGGAGAATATCCATCTCTTCTTCATACCCCTTTAGATCCTGATTTAGAGGAACTTCCTCCAATTCATAGAGAATTTATTGCAAATTGGAGTTTGAGGGATGTAGAGCCAACTTCAGCTTTAATTATGACAAGAACCCATGAATTAGAGGAGTATAGCTGAAATGTCACAAGGAGAAGTACGGCAAAGTCAATTGATAACAACTTATGGTCCTGGAGCTATGGTTGATTTGCCGGATCATTCTGTCGTTATAGGAGGATTAAATTTATGGAATTATGGTAAAGAAAATAATGCAGAATTAATTGATGAGCCAAGGCTAATTCAGAAGTTAAGACAAACTTTGCAAGTACCCAATCTAGTTTTGCAAAAACCTCCAATTGATGAAACAGGACCTGGGGGTATTAAAAAAGGAGGTTTTATTAAAAGTCCTCAATTTCCAAATTGGTTTGTAGCTCAGTTAGATGAAACTATTATTTTTTATGGACGTAGATACAGAACTAGACCATTAGTTAAATCAAATCAGCTTGATGAAAGGAATAGATATATAGATATAAATAGAAAGAAACATAGAGTTGTTCCAGTTAGATTTGTTCAGAGTTGTCCGAATGGTCATTTAAGCGATGTTAATTGGAGAGATTTTGCTCATAAAGGTAATACAAATTGTAGAGAAACATTATGGTTAGATGAAGCTGGAGCTGGAAATGATTTTGCGGAAATTTTTGTTCGATGTCCTAAATGTAATATAAGAAGACCTCTATCAGATGCGAAACAATTAGCCCTTGGCGATAAAGGAATCCCTGCTTTGGGATATTGTAATGGTGAGAGGCCATGGCTTGGATCTTATGGAAAAGAAAGATGTATCTCAAATAGTAATAATGGTGGAAGTTACCCTAATAGATTGTTAGTAAGATCAGCTAGTAACGCCTACTTTCCAGAGATAATATCAGCAATTTCAATACCCAAACCAATTGATAAAGTTAGGGAAGTTTTAATTAAAAATCTCAAGCAATTTGAAAAGATTAATACTCTAGAAACCTTAAAACTTTATCTTTCAATAGCACCTGATTATATTAGTGAACAATTGGTGGATGCAAATTTAAATGAGATTTTTGAAGCCTTAGAATCGATCAAAGGTGGTAATGAACAAAGAGGCGAAATTGAGCCATTGAAGGTTCAAGAGCTTAAAGCATTGATTGGAGTAATTGAGAATCAAAAGGAGAATTATGGAAAAAATAGTTTCGAAGCAGAAAAGGTAGATTTATCTCCAAAGCCAAAATGGTTTAAAGAGAGAATAAATCGTGTTTTAAAAGTACACAAGCTTAGGGAAGTTGTTGCTCTTTTAGGTTTTACCAGGTTAGAACCGGTTGTTAATCAGATAGATGGAGATCCATTTGATCTTGGCGTAAAAAGGGCTTCTATCGACAACAAAGAAATTACATGGTTGCCAGCTGTAGAAAATATGGGAGAGGGAATCTTCATAGGTTTTGATCCGAATAAAATAGAAGCATGGCTCAGTGACGACAAAGTTGAAGAATATTTATCCACCCATAGAGATGCCTTTAAGATTTGGAACAAAGAACATGGATTGAGTGAAGACGAATTTGGTTGGCCTGGTGGTGCCTACCTTATGCTTCACAGCTTATCTCACCTATTAATAACTCAAGCTGCATTAGATTGTGGTTATAGCGCTTCTTCTATAAAAGAAAGGATTTATTCTTTTTCTGGTTTAGGTTATGGGATACTTCTTTACACAGGTGGAAGTGGTTCAGAGGGGACATTAGGAGGACTGGTTGGCTTGGCAGACAATATTGACCTCCTTCTCAAAAAGGCACTTGAAAGAGGTAAATTATGTTCTAATGATCCTTTTTGCTCTCAACATAAACCAAATAATCAATTTGAAAAAAGATATTCTCATGGGGCTGCTTGTCATAGTTGTGAATTAATTGCCGAAACAAGCTGTGAGAGAAAAAATGAGTTTTTAGATAGGTCTCTTTTAGTTCCAACTTTAGAAGAAAAAGATGCAGCATTCTTTGACTAATGTTTTAAAAAGTAATTAAATAAAATGCAAAATCCATTAATACTTTTTACTATCTCTGAACTTGACATATTAATAAAATCTCTTGATAATTTTTCTTTTCAATCAAATGCGGATGATCCTCTAGAAACTTCCAGTGCAGCTTTTATTTCAAATCTTGGTCTTTTTAAATCAGAGGATAATGAGAAACAATTGAATCTTGTTAATTGGATTGATAATTGGTTTTCCACTGGAGGTAATAGAGAAACTCTTATAAAAACACTAAATCTTTTACTTGAACAAAAAAAAGGTTTTATATCTTTAGAGAATCAACTTCAGCTTGTTTGGTCAGGTCCAGATTCTGGTTCAGGTTCCTTAATGCGAGATCAATCTATTCTTATAAAACAACTTGTCGATAGTGCTAAAGATCGACTTTTATTAACTACATATACCTTTTATAAAGGGCAATTTATTGAAGATTTATTTTCTCAAATTAGAGAAAAGATGATAAAAAATCCAAAGTTAATTGTAAGATTCGTTTGCAATATTAATAGACCTAAAGGAAGTAATATTTTGCCAGAAGAACTGCATCACAAATTCAAGAGAGAAACTTGGCCAAAATTATGGAGTCAATTGCCTTATCCAGAATTATATTTTGATCCTAGATCAATAAAAATCAGTTCAAGTTCTGTTTGTCATGTAAAGGCAGTTGTTTCGGATAGAGAACTATTGGTTACAAGTGCAAATCTAACTGATTCGGCTCAGTTAAAGAATTTTGAATTAGGAGTAAAAATAGAAAGTCAATTTTCTGCAGATGCGACTTGGGATCATTTTGATAAATTAATTAAAAAGGGAATGCTTAAAAAAGTTTGAATATTTCAACGCAACTCACAATGTACAAAAACCAAATTAAGATTCTTTGGATCCATATAAATGGATAGGCCGCCCATTTTCTATTTTTTGATCTTCTCTTAATATCTTCTCCTCTGAAAATAAGTGTCTCAATACTCTTCGAGTATGTTGTTCACTAAATTCTATATTCTTTGAAATATCTTTTACATCTAGATAATCGTTTTTCTGTTTTAATAATTCTAAAATTTTGGAGCGACATAAATTTTCTTCTTTTGGTGATAATTGATTTTTACCTGAGGAGTGATAATACCATTTAAAAGTTTCTTGATCACCTTGAATATTTAGTAAAGAACCTTCGTCACAATTTCTCCCCTTTAAGCAACTGAAAAGGAAGTGATCTTCAAAATTAGGTTTAATAGATTTATGAATACTCCAAATATCACTTGCTGCAGAATAGATTGATTGATTTCCCATTACATCATGTTTATTTACATTTCTCCTTTCGCCATGCTCTGGCTTTTTTAAGTGCGAAGAAAATATTATGGGAATATTTTTTTCGCTTGCTAAATCATTTAATTTATAAAGAGGTAATGCAAATTCAGCATCCTTATATGAATATTTTCCGCCGGTAAGAAGAGTTGTAATGGAATCTAAAAAAACTACGTCATAATAATTTCCTATTAATTCACTCAACTTTTGAATATTAAATTTATCAAAACCTCCATCTTTAAATAAAAAATCAACATTATCTGATACTCCAATTATTTTTATCTTATGAGCACAATTACTTCTTGATTCGTCAGCTTGAATAAATAAAACTCTCCTCTTTTTTGCAGAAAAAGTATTTAAGAATTTACTACCTTCTCCTATAGCAGATGCCATTGCATACATTAAAGATGTTTTACCGCTGGAGGATTCACCTGCAAGAAGTATCAGATTTTTCCTTTCAATAATTTTGTCAATTATCCAATCTACTTTTTTCGTAATTAGTTTTAAATCTTTTGATGAAATAGGTTTTTGTACATTGTTGGGCGGTGTTGATTCAATATTAAATTTTTTATGCATTTGGTTCTCGTAATTCTGATTTTGTACCTTTTGTTTTTTTTCAATGTCTACGTAGCCGAAGTCTTCTAATGTCATTTTTTGACCTCCTTTTTTAATTCACTTATTATTTGTTGACCTTTTCTAATTAGACGACCTCGGTAATGAAATTCTTTAAGGATTTCAGAAACATTCCAAAGGATGCTGGAATTGATATTTGCCCCTAAGATGTAATGTTTTTCTTCGATTAAAAAACCATTTTTTATATCACGATTCTTCTTGAGAAATTGAGAACTAACTCCTAAGAATGAACTAGCCTCCTTCGTTGGAAGCCAACGTAAATCATTTTCCATTTTGAAACTCCTCCTGAGTTTAAGAAATTATTTCTTAGCTTTCTTTTCTTTCTCTACTTTAAGCTCACTAATGGCAGCCTTAACACTCGAAGGTAACTTTTCCGCATGAGGATTAAATTTGTTGGCTTTTGGTGCTGTACCATTTGCCCTATTCCTCATTACAAATTGAGCACTAGGAATCAAAGAATCTTCACGCTTTCCTTTGGGTACTCGAAATCTACGATTATTAATTTTGACTGCCATAGTGTCGCCTCCAGAGAGTTAGAATATGCGACTTGTAAATACTTAAAACTTACATTCAGGTGAGCCTAAACCCAATGTTTAGGGACGTGCCTTAGCGTTGTTACTTTAATTATATAGATGTATTTAAATACGTCTATAAATATTTAATTCTTGAGTTCATTTAAGGCTAAATTTTTGTTATCAAACTTTTTTAAAGGTACTAAAAACTCCCTTTTATTTTGGTCTTCAAAAATCCCAAAAATATAATATTCTCCCATCCATCCAATAGTCCCTCCTGATTGATAACCAATCCTAATCAAATAAGAATCATTACATTTAGATAGTTGTTTTGCTAATTGATTGCACTTGGATAAATCTACTCTTCGAAGTACTTCATAATGAGATTTATAGCGATCATGATTCTCTTTACCTTTAATATCATTTTTTTGATAAATAATATTTTCAACCAAAACTAATTCATTCTTTGTTGCTTCATTTTTTACAAAACCATTTTCTAAGTTCCATTTAAAACAATCATTTAAATTTATAGAAACAGAGTAAACATTATCTTTAGATATTTTTTTCTTAATTTCATAACCCAAAGGAATAGTTTTACCAATATATTCTCCTGGACTATATTCAAATTTTGTTTTATTTAGAATCCCAAATTCTTCAGTAAATAAATCTACTTTTGGTTTCTCAAAATTTCCAAATGTAGGAAAACAAGTTGGAGGAATGATTCCTTTATTTGTGTTCCAACCAATAAGATTTTTATTATCAAATTGTTCCTGATTTACTCCATTTATTGATTTAATAGTCCATTTGCCACTTTCCATTCTGTCAAACCAGATTAGACCATTAGAAATCATGAATCCTCTCCATCCAATAGAATCACAATCTATTTCTGTACTAATAACTTTAGTAACCCATTTTTTAGGGAAGATTTGATCAAAACTTTTGTTCTTTATAAATTCTCTTCTTGGCCCATTTTGAAGTTCATCAATTAGAACATTTTTATAAATTCCTTGAATATCTTTTTTGGCTATAAGAGTTTGAATCTTTCTCCCAAAATCATGAGCTTCCTGTCTTTCATAGTAATCATAATTTTGTTTCTTTTTTATTAATGAACAATTCTTTCTACTAGGTATTTTAATTTCTGATCTAGCTGAAAGAGGTACCGTTAAAATTATCAATAAAGTAAGTATTAATTTCTGAAAAGAGTTCTCTGCTCGGGACTTATCTTTCTGAACCATTTACCCAGCCACCTGATCTACATTTACCAGAATTATTGATTTCGTAGCTATCGCACCAATAGCTATTTAAAGCAAATATGACATTGCTTTTAATTCTTTTAGCACCACCTGAAACTGGCAAATAATGTATACCTTTTTTTGAATTTAATGTCTCTGAACAAAAGAAATCAGGACCGCACATTGCGTATGCTATGCCCTCCTCAGCTAAATAAAGAATTGCTCCTGACCCAGTATTTCTCCAATAAGGGATTCCTGGTAATCCATCATCTTTTGCTTTTTGATGGTGGCGAGCAACTCTTGTTTTATTAGATTCAAAGACATATTTCCATTCAACTTTTGGGAGATTTATAAAAAGAACCCAAAAAATAATCGGTCCATATATAGCTCCTACCCAAGCCCATATTCCGTACCTTTTTTTTAGTTTGTGATTTTTAGTCATTGCTATATTTAACTTTTTCGTTTGAATAAATTTTGAATAACATATATATCTTTTGCCTTGGGATATTTTTGTTGAAAGACTTTTACCGCGCCATTGGGAGAAAGAGCAATAAGGTTGGTTTTAATACGATATTCTTCTACCAATCCAGAAACTAAAAAACTTTTCAAAACCAACCAATGTTTTCCTCTAATTTTATAGTGCTTGTCAACTTGAAATTTCTTATAGAAAAAAACAATTATTATTTTAATTTTGTTTCCATTTCTAATAAAAAATACACAAAATGATTACTTAGGATTATTTTAAATTTCAAGATGAGAATTTAAACTTTGTAAATTTGATGAAAAATTTTGATCTAGATTTCAAACCTAAAGATTATTACGAAAAAAATATCAATAAAGAAGATTTAATAACTCCTAAAGATATTGAAGAATTTCAAGAAAAGGGTGTAGTAATTGCAGGCATTGATTTTGGTGACGGTCCTTATAACCCCACTATTGCTCATCTAATGACTTGTTATTTTGAAGGAAAATATCATTACAAATTAGTGGTTGATGATGACGAACATGTTTATAAGATGAAGCATCATGAAAGTCTAGAGCCTTTAACTTTTAAACAGGTAATAGAAAATATTGATTCGGCAATATTAACTCATCGAGGTGGGACAGAATATGAAGAATTACCTTTAGGCGTAATGGAATCTCAACTGGTAAAAAATTTTAGTTCTGATTTAGAAAAAGAAGAAGTCCTTAATTCTTTTGATATTGGCTCAAACTTTTATCCATTAGAAGATTACTATAAAGCCAAGAAAGAAACTTGGTTTAAACATCTTGTAAATGATGACAAAGAAGTCATAAATAAAAAATTTGATAATGCTAAAAGATTGTTATTTGATGAGTTCATAGAAAATCAAATAAGTAATTTTGAAAAAGAACAATCATGGGCTAAACCAGGCATGTATAAAAACCTGAATGAATCAAAAAGTGAGGAAAATATTATTTTGAAAAAAATCTCAAATGGGGAATCAAAAAATTGTGAGTTTAAAGAGTCTTTAAGTTTAGACGTCCGCCAAAGTCAAAGTAATAAATCCTATCAACCTAAAAAAGAATCATATATAGAATTAGCGGTGCTTAAAACTATTGCTGGATTTCTAAATACTGATGGAGGAGAACTATTTATTGGTGTTAGTGATGACTCAAAAGTCTTGGGTATAGAAAATGAGTTAATTAAACTCCACAAGTCTTCAAAGGATAAATTTCAACTCCATTTAAAAACATTAATCAAAGAAAATATTGGTTTAGGTTCAAGTAATTTCATTAATTTAGAATTAAAAACTATAAATGATAAAGAGATAATTCATGTGTCATGCAAGAAATCAGATGAACCAATTTATATTAAGGATAAAGATTTTTATATTAGAACAGGACCTGCAACAGATAAGTTAGAAGGTCGCGAATTAGTAAACTATACAACTAGTAGATTTAAGGATTAAGTTTTAACTTTATTTAATTATTAAGAACATTTATATTAATAATTTTTCTAAGTGTCTTAGATAGAAGTTTGGATTAGTTATTTTAAATTGTTTTTAAAAACTACTAACCATTTTAAAAATTCTTTCCAATCTTCAGCCTTACAAAAAGCTATATGAATTTCGTGTCTTTGATCTACTGAATAACACTTATGGTTCATTATCTTTGCCAAAGTTCTTGAATGGTATGGAGTTCCATCATTCATTTTCTTTCCTCCATTCTTCGATTTGTTTTGCATGATCTCTCATTTTTGGAGTATCTTTCCAAAACTTACTATCACACTCTCTACAACCAAACTTGCATTGAACAGGAGTTGGGTCTGGTATGCAACCAATTATGAATAGTGATTCATCGTAAAAATCTTCTTCACTTGGATAACCAAGAATAGCTTTCCCAATATTTCTGGAATTACATGAAGGACATCTATAAGGTTTTCGATCTACCAAATACCAATTTGTATCTCCAAAACTTTCAATTTTTTCTGCGTATGCCATAACTAAACCTCAATCCTGTTTTTTAAATGTCTTTCAAATGCTTTTTCTAAGCTAAGTTCCGTTGTGTAGGAACCATAAAAAGAATTATGAGTTTCAACAGAATGGCCCATTGCCGCCGCCGCATCTTTTACTGATATTGGGATAGTTGAACCTTTATGACATTGATGGGCATATCTATGTCTCAAACTATAAGGTGTTATTTCAGGGTTAGTTTTAATTATTTCTCTCCATACCTTATTCCTTTCAATTAATTGCCTTAGTGATTGACCAACATCACCATATTTATTTTTATCTTTTACCATTTCTATTTGATTTAGGACTGGCATCGGTAAGGTAATCTTTTTTGATTCGAATAGTTCTATAAGGTTTTGGCCGAGGTTTTTCCTCGCCAAAAGGTCCATAGGAAAAACTCTTCTATCTTCCTTTTTTGCTTTTGTGTTTATATTATTTTTGATATTACCAACATATAGTTTGCCATCTACAACTCTAAGAACTGCAAGTTCAGAAAGCCTTAAGCCAAAAATAGAAATCAAGCCAACTGCTAGAAATAATGAAGAATCTCTTGATTCAAGATCATCTAATAATCTAAGTAAATCATTCTCCTCTATATATGGAGTTAATTTATCTTGTTTAGTTCTATTAGATTTTCCAATTAGTTCTTTTCTATAGGCTTCGCTTGGAGGTTTCCACCTTTTTTCGTTCTGTGAATGTCTTTCTATTCCATATTTTAGAATCTCACACCAAGCATTGATATATCTTTTTCTTTCATCAGGTTCTATATCAATAAGGTATTTATCCGATAATTTCTTTATAAGCTCAACTCCTGTATTTGGAGAGGGATTATTATTCATTTCTTCTAAGAATCTACTAATTCTCCGAGCCCAATCTTTTTCGGTTTTACTTGTTAAACCTTGTTTGGTTTGCATGAACTGATCAACCTTTGACGCAGCATTTAAATATGCTTTTAAATCCTTTTCATAGTTGGCATCATTTTTATTTATAGGCCTTATTAATAAGAAATCATTCCAACTTTTATTAGGTTGTTTTGTTGCTTCTCCGATGAATTGAGATTTCCATCTTCTTGTAGCTTCTTTGAGAGTTAGGTTTTTTTCAACTACTAATGGTTTTATAAATTCGATAGCTTTTAGGATTTCTATCCCTGAGGTTTTCTTCCATTCGATGGGTAAGGTTTGAGAGGTTCTTTTGTTGGCAGAACCTAGCCCTTCGTTATAAACATATAATAGTTTTGTTCTACCGCTATTTTCGCCATTAACCCTAATTCCACGACCAAAATTAGTGCAGATATTTTTTCTTAATTCTTTTTCCCAAGAAGTGCTCTTGGCACTAGTCATTTTAAAAGTGTAATTAGTGCAAATATTAGTGCAGAATTGCTATATTGTCGATATATCTAGATATATCTGACTATTAGTCAATCTTAGCTTATTTCTTATAACTTCATTCGTAGCGATGCTTTTGGCCATGCCCTCGTCGGGACTTGAACCCGAGACCTCTCCCTTACCAAGGGAGTGCTCTACCGCTGAGCTACAAGGGCAATTTTAAAGTGGGCCGGGTTGGATTTGAACCAACGTAGGCAGAGCCAGCGGATTTACAGTCCGCCCCCTTTAACCACTCGGGCACCGACCCCCACTATTTGAACTTATCAGTTAATGGACACTTTGTGTGAAATTGTTTTGGTTTTTTTGTTTCTTTCTAGATAGCATTTGTAAAGAAAAGACTTTATTGATGATGAATATTTTATTGATAAATGGACCAAATCTAAATCTTTTGGGAACTAGAGAACCTGAGATATATGGTAGTAAAACATTGAGTGATATAGAAAAAGATTTAACTAAAGTTGCTAAAGAAAAAAGTATTAATCTCGAATGTTTTCAAAGTAATCATGAAGGAGAAATAGTAGATAAAATTCAGGAGTCTGTAAAAAGTATCCAAGGTATTCTTATAAATGCTGGCGCTTTTACACATACCTCGATTTCTATTCGTGATGCTTTAATTGGATCAAAAATTCCGTTTGTAGAATTACATATTTCAAATATTTTCAGTAGAGAAGATTTTCGTAAAGAATCTTTTCTTACAGATAAAGCTATAGGAATTATAAGTGGATTCGGCATATCAAGTTATTCCTTAGCTCTTGAAGGAATTATTGGATATTTAATTAGTAAAGATTAAATGCTAGTAGATTTTAGAAGGCCCACTTCTCATATTAAATATTTATCGTCATTCACCTCAGATGAGTGGATCAAACTTGCATTATCTAATCCAATAGATATTCTTATTGACCATGCTCATTGTGAAAGAAAAGCAGCAGGAGTAGCTATTCAATTGATGTTTAGATATCCATCAGAACCAAATCTTGCAGAGGTTCTAAGTCCAATAGCGAGAGAGGAGTTAGAGCATTTTGAAAAAATACTTTATTTCTTAAAGGATCTTGGACATTCTCTTGAGTCCTTAAAACCGCCACCATATGGAGCTGAATTGTCTAAGAATATAAGGAAGAAAGAGCCTAATAGAATGCTTGATAGTTTCTTAATAGCAGGACTTATAGAAGCAAGAAGTCATGAAAGATTAAGCTTGCTTGCGCTGAATTCTGAAGATAAATCGTTTAAATCTCTTTATGAGTCTCTGCTTGAGAGTGAGGCAAGACATTTTGGGGTTTATTGGAAACTGGCACAAACTAAATTCTCTAAAAAGCAAACTTTAAAAAGGTTAGAGGAATTGTCTGAAATTGAGTCAGCAATACTGGCTGAAACTTTTAGGATGCCAAGGGTACATAGCTAAAGACAATAAAATAAAAATGATAAAAAAAAAGTTTTTAAGTTTACTTAATCGATATAAAACTGATTTACCAACATTAACCATCGTTGGTGTAGGGCCTGGAGATCCGTCGCTTTTAACAATTGCTGCTGTGGATGCAATTAAAAAGGCGAAAGTTATAGTTTTCCCAATATCAGATGATAATAAAAAGAGTTTCGCTGCGGAAATAGTCAAAAAATACACCAAATTTAAAAAAAATATCCCTATCATCTTTCCAATGGCTAGGAAGGATTTTGATCCAGATGAAATATGGTCTAATGCTGCAGAAAAAATTGTGAAATTTATTCAAAATGGAGAATCAGTTGTTTTACTTTGTCTTGGAGATACTTCACTATTTGCAAGTTCTTCTAATATTTTGAGGTTAATAAAAAATAATTATTCTGAAATTATTACCAAAACTATACCTGGTATTTCCTCTATTTCAGCAGCAGCAGCTTTGAATGATTTTGATTTGGTAAAAAAAGGCGAGACCTTGATCATCAAAGAATGCCCTTCTTCAGAATCCGAATTAACAACCCTAATAAGGGAAAGTAAGGCAAATAAAACGGTATTGGCCATTATGAAAGTTAGCAAAAGATGGAATTTAGTCAGGGAAATTTTAAAAAAAGAGGATATCATCAATACATCATTAATAGCTTTAAGCGTTGGGATGCCTGATCAAATTATTCAATATGCAAACCAATATAAAGAAGAATTTATGCCTTATTTTTCTTTGATTTTGATAAGATTCGATTAATGTATAAAAAAGAAAAATCAGTTGAAACTCAATTTACATGGCCAATATGTAAGGATCTATTATTTCTTGTTCTTGAAGATAAGGTTAGTGACGTATTTGTTTGTAAATTAGTTTGGGAAAGACTTTTTTATACCAGAGAAACAACCTTAAATAATTGGATTTATAGTGCATTAACTCCTAATTATTGGTCAGAAAAATTTGAAAAAGCCCCTCAAATCATTTCAGAACGAGCAGCGTCAGTACATTTGACTCGATCAATTCCAAAAGACTATAAACAGGGATTGAAACATTTTCTTAATTTTAAAGGTTATAAGATTAATGAACTCTATCCAAGAAGAACAAGAAGAGCGACTGCAGTAAATTGGTTGATATATTGGGCGATTGAAAATGATTGTTTTTCAAAAGATAATGGATTAATACCAAGCCCTAGCTCACCACCTGTTAATCCAGCGAAAGGACATTTTGGCGATCCAGAAATTAAATAAGTTTTTTTGAATAATGTAAATGATTCCATAAAAGGTATAGTTGTAATGGATACTACTTTCTTTGGAGAGGAGAATTGATTCTTCCTACAATAGCAATTATCGGAAGACCTAACGTTGGGAAATCTACCTTAGTAAATCGTCTTTGCCAAAGTAATGATGCAATAGTATTTGATAAACCTGGTGTTACAAGAGATAGAACTTATCAAAATGCTTCATGGGGAGGTAAGGAATTCCAAATAGTTGATACTGGAGGTTTAGTTTTTGATGATGATAGTGAATTTCTTCCAGAGATAAGGACACAAGTTTTCTTGGCTCTAGAAGAGGCTTCACTTGCCTTACTGGTGGTGGATGGAAATCAAGGAGTTACTGATGGTGATTTATCAATAGCAAAATGGTTAAGAAACTCAAGCTGTAAAACAATTATTGCTGTTAATAAATGCGAATCGACTACTCTTGGAATATCCTTAGCTTCAGAGTTCTGGAAATTAGGATTGGGCGAACCCAAACCTGTTTCGGCTATTCATGGTTCAGGTACTGGAGATCTTTTAGATCTCGTTATTGGCGAGCTTCCTGAAAATAATATCCAGGATGATGAAGAAAAGATAATGATGTCAATTATTGGTAGGCCTAATGTTGGTAAATCTAGTTTGTTAAATTCAATCTGTGGAGAAAAAAGAGCAATAGTTAGTGATATTAGTGGTACGACAACTGATTCAATAGATACGATTATTAAAAAAGGTGATAATCATTGGAAAATTATTGATACTGCAGGAATTAGAAGAAAGAAAAATGTTAAATATGGCACTGAATTCTTTGGTATTAATAGGGCTTTTAAATCTATAGATAGAAGTGATGTTTGTGTTTTAGTTATAGATGCTATAGATGGAGTAACTGATCAAGATCAGAAGCTGGCTGGGCGCATAGAAGAACAAGGCAGAGCTTGTATAATTGTTGTTAATAAATGGGATCTTGTAGAAAAAAATAGTTCAACAATTTATCAAGCAGAAAAAGAACTTAGATCTAAACTTTATTTTTTACACTGGTCAAAAATGATTTTTATATCTGCCCTAACTGGTCAAAGAGTTGATAATATTTTTGAGTATGCTCTTAATGCTGTAAATCAACATAGAAGAAGAGTGACAACATCTGTAGTTAATGAAGTGCTTAAAGAATCAATCAGTTGGAAAAGTCCTCCAACAAAGAGAAGTGGCAAGCAAGGTAGGCTTTATTACGGTACACAAGTAAAGAACAAACCTCCCACTTTTACTCTTTTTGTAAATGACCCTAAATTATTCGGAATAACTTATAGAAGATATATTGAAAAACAGATTAGAGTAAATTTAGGCTTTGAAGGCACTCCTCTAATTTTGCTTTGGAGAGGGAAACAACAAAGAGCATTAAATAAAGAAGTCGAAAGGGAAAATATTGAGTTAATTCAAAAAGATTAATGAATTTGCTAACTAAGTTTTCTGTTGGTCAATACGTTCATGGTAATAGAAGTTGGCTTAGAATTATAGATAGTAGATTAAAAATAATTATCGTAATGATATTTTTAATCACTCCAATTTGGGCAGGTCCAATATGGAGATTGAGTTTAGTTGGTTGTTTACTACTAATTACTTTTTTAAGTTTATTGCCATCTAGAGTATGGTGGCGATCTTTATTTTTCCTCTCATGTTTATCACTATTAATTGGATGTATATCAATAATTGCCTCTTCTGATATTCAATCTCTTGATGGCTATTTAAGAAATCCCAATGAGTTACAAGTAGTACTGGAAAGCCAAAAAGAATGGCATATTTTGCAAATTCCTTCGCAGAAGATATGGTTTATTAATTTTGCTGCCTTTAACTTATCAAGAAAAGCCTTTGAACTAGGAATAAAAACCTCCACTTTGATATTTACTGTTATTCATAGTGTGAATTTGATGCTTTTAACCACATCGCAGGAAGATATTGTATGGGGATTAAGTTGGTTCATGTATCCATTAAGAAAGATTGGATTGCCCATTAGTAAGTGGCTTTTTCAGTTATTAATTGCATTACGTTTTATTCCTCTAGTGCAGGAAGAATTTCAAAATATTATTAAATCAGTATCAGTTAGATCGATTAATTTTCGAAATTTAGGATTTAAGAAATCATTTAATGTTTTGTTAATCTTAGTGGAAAGGTTATTTCAAAATATATTTCTGAGAATTGATCATGGAGCAGAATCATTACTCTCAAAGAAAAAAATTATTATAAAAACCAATAGATTTAGGACTTTTTATCCTTCAAAACCTCTCAATGTAATTGTTAATACATTATCGATTTGTTTTATTTGCATAGCAATTTTTCTTAGAAAACTGTATGGTGCATTATAAATAACACAATATTTTAGGTTTGAGTTCTGAGCGTTATTTAAACCATCCAACATTTGGAATGTTATACCAAGTTTCTCCTGGGAATGATGGGAGAGATATTTATGCGACTTTATATGCTCAAAAAATGTTTTTCTTGGTAGAAGTTCGACAGAGAGAAGTTTTTTTTGAAGTAATACCTTATTTAGATGCCCGTAATCAGGCCGAATTAAACCTTCAAAAAGCTAGAAGAAAAGGATCTGAAGAACTATCTAAATGGGATAATTTATTTACGCAAACTTTCTTATAAAAGGTGAACCCTGCAAATTATTTAAAAATAAAAAATAAAATACCATCAAATGTAAATATTCTTGCTGTAAGTAAAGGATTTAAAAGTCAAGAAATCAAGACTATTCAAAAAATAGGTCAAAACGATTTTGGTGAAAGTAAGGTTCAAGAGGCGTTTGAAAAACAATTAACCTTAAAAGATCTTAAACAAATAAATTGGCACTTTATTGGAAGAATACAAAGTAATAAAATAAGAAAAATAGTTAAAAATTTTAAATACATTCATTCAGTAGATTCATTTGAAAAGTTGCAAAAGATTTCTAATATTTCTCTTGAAGAGAAGAAAAATCCATTAATAATGTTGCAGGTTAAGTTGAGTGACGACCCTACTAAAGGAGGCTTTAATCCTGAATTTTTAATATTTAAATGGAGAGAAATTCAAGAGTTGAAAAATATTTCATTAACCGGTTTGATGACTATCAATCCTAAAGGACTTAGCTCTAAAGAAAATTCAGGGTTGTTCAAAAAATGTCGTGCTCTCGCTGATTTACTGCAATTACCAGATTGTTCAATGGGGATGTCAGGTGATTGGGAGGAAGCTATTGACGCTGGATCAACTTGGTTAAGATTAGGATCATTGATTTTTGGAGGTAGATCCTAATAAGTTTTTTTATAAAAATCTTATCTATAAACTTGCAGTAAAGTTCAACTAACGTTATTTAAGTATAGGTAGTTTATTCATTTTAAAAATGAATATATTGCTTAAGGTTCTTAAACCTTAGTAATCAATTTCAAGAGGATTTAAAAGGTGTCACTTATTTCTAGATTAAAGGCGGTTGTTGCAGGGGATGAGTATCTTGATGATGATTTTGATGATTTGGATTATGCGTCAGAGGATGAATTAAATGATATTAATAATTACAAACAAAATCCAAGGAATGCAAATGGCCTTGCAAATTCAAATCCATTCGATTTTATGAATAACAACAGATCATCAAAAGTGGTTGGTATGCCTGGAATTTCAAATTCTTCCTCAGAAGTAAGCTTAATGGAACCAAGAAGTTTTGATGAGATGCCACAAGCTATACAAGCATTAAGAGAGAGAAAAACCGTAATTCTTAATTTAACTATGATGGATCCTGATCAAGCTCAAAGAGCTGTTGATTTTATTGCTGGGGGTACATATGCAATTGATGGACATCAAGAGAGAGTAGGCGAAAGTATTTTTCTTTTTGCACCAAGTTGTGTAAATGTAACTAGTTCTTCACCAGAAGATGCGTCTCCTTCTTCTGTGTCTACAGAAAACACACCGCAATATAGTTTGGGCAAAAATACTACTCCTGAACCAGCATGGGGTAATTCTAAATTAAGTGCTTATTCATGATTAATCTGTGACTGATAAAATTGCGATTATTGGTTTTGGAAATATTGCAAGTGCTATAGTAACCCCTCTATTAGATAACAAATTAATTAAGCCAGAAAATGTTTTTTGTGTTGTAAATTCAGAAAAAAGTTTTGAAAATATAAAAAAAAATTATAAATATAATATAAACATTTATAGATCTGATTCTAAAGAGTCAAAAATAATTTGGGATTGTCAATATAAACTTCTTTCTATAAAACCCCAACAATTTAACGATATAAGTGAGGCCCAGCATATAAAAAATAAGGACAATTTAATAGTTTCAATTCTTGCAGGGGTTTCAATAAATAGACTTACTCAAAAGTTTCCTAATCATAAATGCGTGAGGGTGGTTACAAATATTCCAATAACTATTGGAAAAGGATTAACAGGGATCTCTTGGGGAGAAGAAATTACAAAAGATCATAAACAATTTACAAAAAAATTATTTGAAAATACCAGTAAAATTTATGAACTTACTGAAGATTATCTTGATATATTTTTAGCTTTAACTTCATCAGGTCCTGCAATTATTGCTTTAATTATTGAAGCATTAAGTGATGGAGGATTAAGCGGGGGATTACCAAAAATAATTTCAGAAGAACTTGTTATGGAAATGATACTAGGGACTATTTGTCTAATAAAGGAAAATAAACTTACCACTTCTGAGCTTAAAAATTTAGTAACCTCTCCAGGTGGGACAACTATTTCTGCTTTAAGGGTTTTAGAAAAAAAGAGTGTAAGGTCAGCTTTAATTGAATCAATAGTTTCAGCTAGTAATCGAAGTAAAGAGTTTCGTTAGTTTTTTAAATTATCTTTTAAATTCATATAAACTTTTTCAAGCGAATCAATATTTTTAGTAATTGTGTATCTCTCAAGTATACGTTCTCTAGCTTTTTCTCCAAGATCTTTTGTAAATGAAGGGTGCTCTAGAAGAATTGGGATTATAGTTTTTAATTGTGCGGCCACATTATCAGTTGAAATTACTATTCCTGCTCCATTACCTAAAACTTCACCATCAGCGCCGGCATCTGTAGCTACACAAGCAGTACCAGCAGACATTGCCTCTAAAAGAGATAATGATAAACCTTCTACCAAGCTTGGTAAGAAAAATACTTCTGCTATTTGCATTATTGCTACCCTAGTTTCTAAATCTAATTCGGCACCCCACCAAATTAATTTCTCATTACCAAGGTTAGAAAAACTATTTTCAAGTGTTGGCTTCATTGGTCCATCTCCAACAATAACTAATTTGCAATTTTGAGTTTTTGTTTGGCGCCAAGAACGTAAAAGTGCCTCGATATTTTTCTCATTGGCAATCCTACCCATATATAAAAAGATTCTTTCATTTCCAAGTATGTTTTTTACCTGATCATATTTTTTATTTTTTTGGCAAAACGGTTTCCAAATATTCTCATCAACACCGTTTGGGATAATTATTTGTTTTTCTTTAGGTACTCCTAATTTATAAAGAACATTTTTTTGAAGTTCGGAAAAAATGATTATTTTATCGAACTTTGATAAAGAGGGAGCATAAAGTTGATATGTTAACTGTTGAGTGCTAGCAGTTAAATTTCTATTTTTTGCATCAAATGGTGGGTGAAATGTTCCTATGAGTGGAAGATTAATTTCATTACAAATCTCTGGAAGTCTAAAGTCTAAAGGAGATAAAGTTAAGCTTGCATGTACTAAATCAGGCTTTAATCTTTCCAATGATAGCCTCAGCTCTTTTTCTGCTCTCGGTGAGGGTATTGTATAAACTTGGGACTTAATTAAATATGGGAGACTTACATCAGGATCATTTGCCAGAAATAATGGTTTTGATGAATTTGAATTAGAAGGATTGTCGAAGTGAATGAAACTAATTCTATGACCTCTGGCCTTTAATTTTTCAGTAGTTGAATTGCCATAAGTTACATTTCCACAAAAAGGAGATTTCTTACCCAACCAGGCAATATGAACCACATTGATTAAATTAACTAATTATTAAATTAACAGTCAGAGCACCCAAGATGATAATTTTAAAATTTATTCATAGTTTATGAAAATGTTAACTATATATTTCTCTCAACATTTTTAGTGAAGATAGATCTTTCTCTAGTTGAGTAGAAATCCATGTTTCAATAATAAATAATATTTTAAGCCAGACTTTTTTAGGTCCCAATAACTCCCCATTAGATTTTATTGGTAATTCTGGGAAAAGAAGTCTCTGTAATAGAGCGACTTCAGATGCATTTATTTTTAGATTACTTTGAGGATCTTCTATGGATGAAAACCCTTCACTTGGCAAGTAATAACAACTCCATTCCCAATTTCCTAAAGGTGGAATAATAGGTTCTCCAGTTTTACAACAATGATGAATTGGTAAATTAATACCACCGATTGCTAATAGATGGATTAAAGATTGAATACTCATTGAGAGCATTTTAATATCTTCTTCTTGAGACTCTTTATATAAATAAATCCTATCAAGATGTGCAAGAACGCAGGATAAATAGTCTTGTTGCTTGTCATTATTACCTACTAATAAAAATGTTAATTCAGTTATTGCTTGTGCGGCTGCAAGACATTCAATATTTTTCCCTAGACCAGAATAGCTTTTTAATATTTTAATTTGACGTACAGATTTAAGATTTCTTTTCCCAAAAATCTGCAGACTCAAATATGTTAAAGGAGTAGCTGCGGCAAGACTACTTTTAGGACGCCTAGCACCAGGTGCCGCTAATCTAACAATACCTTGCTCATCGGTAAGGATAGTTATTAATCTATCATTCTCGCCTAATGGAGAAGCTTTAATACAGAGACCTTTTAGTCTGCACTCACCAGAACTAGACATTTAAATAACGTTTACTTCTTCAAAAATTTCACAAAAATTGGAAGTTCCCACGGAACTAATTCCAATATCAAACAAATCAATTACTTGCGTCAGTTTTTTTATGCCACCTACAACTTTGATTTGATTTTGTGAGCCTGTTATTTTTAGTATTTCTTGGACATCATTAGATTTAAGAGGAGATCCAAACCCATCCCCAAATTGAAAATTTTTTATTCCTAATTCCAAACATATTTCTATCGCATTAATAAAAACTTCTTCTTTTAGCTTTGATTTATTTATGATTATTGAAACTGGTAATCCAGATAATTTAACTTGCTCAATTTCAGCAGCGAAAGTTTCTAAATTTCTTTTGGATAAATTGATAAAGTTTGGGATATATTCAATTCCTTTTGCACCCTTATCTTTTGCAAAACAAACTAATTCTTCAATAAATGAAACTGGTAAATCTGCTAAAGGGTATGAAATAAGTGCGTTTATATCAGTACTGAAATTACCCAAACAGTTTTTAAGATCAGTTAAATAATTTAGTGAAGTAGAAATATTTTTGATATTGTATTTTCTTATTAAATCGCAATTCACACAGAAATCTTCCCATGATAGATAAGGGTTAATAATAATCGCATGAATCTTCTCGTTTAATTCATATTCAATATTGGGCATTTAAAACTTATTTAGATTGAATCAGTCCATAACCTCCATGATTCCTTTTATATATAACTTGAAGTTCATTATTGTTCTTGTTTCGAAAAACATAAAAATCATGATCAATTAGATCTAATTGTTTTCTTGCTTCTTCTGATGAAATTGGATTCATTTCAAAGTATTTATTTTTAATAGATGGCTCAGGCAGACTTGCTTCATTTCCTTCTTTAAATAAAGCTTTATCTAAAAAACTTGATTCCATACTCTCAATTGGTAAAGAATCTTTATTTTTAAATTGTTTATTATGAATTGTTTTATTGTTTCTTTCTTTGTATTTCCGTAATTTTCTACAAAGTTTATTTGAAACTAAATCAATGCTTGAGTATAGATTTTCAGTTTTTTCTTCAGCTCTTATTACGGTACCATTTGCAAAAATAGTAACTTCTGCAGTTTGGAACGAGACTCTTGGGTTCTTTTCAATTGAAAGGTGTATGTCAGCTTCTTTAACGATATCCTTATAGTGATGCGTTGCTTTTTCTATCTTTGCCTCAGTATATTCTTTTAATGCTCCAGTGAGCTCAAGATTCTTTCCATGGATTAAAATTTTCATAACAAATCTAAAAATATTTACTTACTTTCTAAATCTACTTAAATATGGATAATAGAACAGCAATAATTAAACAACCTGATAATATTTCTTCTTTTAATGATGTTTATAAATTACAAAAAGAATATCAGGATGCATTGATTTTAGATAATTCTAACCCTAATTTTATTTGGATTGGGGAGCATCAACTCTGTTATACGTTAGGTAGAGGATCTAGTTACGATAATTTACTATTTTCTCTGGATGATGATAAATATGATGTTTTTAAGATTAATAGAGGTGGTGAGGTTACTTGTCATATGCCTGGACAGTTAGTAACTTACTTGATTTTAGATTTGAAAAATTTTAATAAAGATTTAAATTGGTATTTAAGAAAAATTGAAGAAATCATCATAAAAATTCTTAGAACTTTTAATATAGATTGTAAATCTAGAAAAGGTTTTACTGGTGTTTGGATAGGAAATAAGAAAATTGCTTCTATTGGAATTGGTTGTAAAAGATGGATTACGATAAATGGATTTTCAATCAATGTTAACTGCGAACTAGAAAACTTTAATAGAATTAATCCTTGCGGGATAGAGAATTGTTTTATGGCAAATATGATTGATTACAACAAAAATTTAAATATTCAAGAAGTCAAGAGAATTGTTAAAAAAATCATTCAGGAAGAATTTAATTTTGATTTTGTATCAAAATAGAAATTAAAATTCCAAAATCGATTTAATATGGGTGATTTAGCTTATTGGCCTTCAGCCAAACCTCTTTCTAAAAAAGATAAATTTGCTAAAAATAGAGATTTTATTAAGAAGCTTCATCATATAGATCAAATTTGGGGAAAATTAAAATTTCAATGTGGTGATACTTTAGCTGTTTGCGATTTAAGAGGAAAAAACCAAGAAAGATTTTCTTATTCTGAGCTGGCTGATTTAATAACAAAAGTCTCTTTTTCATTTAAAAATTATGGTTTAGTAAAGGGAGATGTAGTAACTGTAATATCTGAAAATTCTCCAAGATGGCTAGTAGTAGATCAAGGATTAATGCGTTTAGGAGCTATAAATGCAGTGAGAGGTATTAATTCTCCTTCAGTAGAATTAGAATATATTATTGAGCACTCTAATTCAGTAGGTCTAGTAGTTCAATCTAAGGAGATTTGGCTAAAGTTAAATAACAAAGAAGAATTAAAAAAAAGACTTAAATTTATAATCAATTTAGAAGATGAACAATTTGAAAGTTTAATAAGTTGGAGTAAATTTATTAATTCAGTAGAAAAAGAAAATTCACAAAATAATAATTTTGAAAAATTTAATCCAGAAATTGATGACGTCGCTACTATTCTTTACACTTCTGGGACAACAGGAAAACCTAAAGGTGTCCCCTTGACTCATGCAAATTTTTTACATCAAATAATCAATTTAGCCTATATCGCTGATCCAGAACCTGGTACCTCTGTATTAAGCGTGTTGCCTATTTGGCATTCTTATGAGAGGAGTGCTGAATACTTCTTTTTTTCATGTGGTTGTTCTCAATATTATACAATTCCAAAATTTTTGAAAGATGATATTACACAAATAAAACCTGTTGTCATGGCAACTGTACCAAGACTATGGGAGGCAATACATGATGGTTTTTTTCAGGCATTGAAAAAAATGCCTTCCAAAAAGCAAAAACTTATTAAGTTTTTAATAAGTAATAGTTCAGTTTTCAAAAGAAATCTAAGAAAGATAAGAAATTTAGATATCAATCAAATAACTTTTAAATCAAAAATCCCCTTACTTGGGTCTGTTATTGGTCGATATCCTTTACATAAATTGTCTACTATTTTTTTATGGCCGAATATTCTTAGACAACTATGCGGAGAAAAACTTAAATTTCCTATTAACGGCGGAGGAGCATTGCCAGAACATGTGGATCTTTTTTTTGAATCTTTAGGTGTAGATGTTTTGGTGGGATATGGTCTCACAGAAACTAGTCCAGTATTAACTTGTAGGAGAAGAGAATTAAATGTTAGAGGATCATCCGGTCAGCCTCTTGCATTTACTGAAATCAAGATAGTAAATGATGATGATAAAAAAAAGATTCTGAAGTTCAGAGAAGTCGGAAAAATTCTTGTTAAGGGACCACAAGTCATGAAAGGTTATCTTAATAATGAATTAGCTACAAAAGATGTTTTATCCAAGGATGGTTGGTTTGATACTGGTGATTTAGGTTTTCTAATACCAAATGGTTCTCTTTTTATAACAGGAAGAGCCAAGGATACAATAGTGTTATCAAGTGGTGAAAATATAGAACCGAATCCGCTTGAGACCGAAATCCTTAGTTCTGAATTTATTAATCAGATTCAACTAGTAGGACAAGACAAGAAATGTTTAACAGCCCTTATAGTGCCTAATGTCGAATTGGTTAAAAACAAGTTTTTGGAAGAAGACCTTTGGCAATTAAACCTGAATAAAAATATTTGTACATTTTTTAAATCACAAATTAATAATTTGCTTAAAAGTCGATTAGGAGCAAGATCAGAAGAACAAATATTAGATTGTTATTTTGTTGATGCCTTTACTTTAGAAAATGGTTTGTTAACACAAACTCTTAAACAAAAAAGAAAAGAAATAGAAAAAAAGTATTCATTACAAATAGAAAATATGTATGAAAACAAATTTAGTAAGAAAATTTGATTTGTTCTATCTATATTGAAAAGGTAATTTAATTTTTTATGGAAACAAAAAACTCAATATCTTTAAAGCGCTCAATAGCTATTAAAGCTGTAGTTACACCAACTTGGAAGGAAGATGCTGAAAAAGAATTAAGTAAAGCAATTTCAAACATTGACCAGCAATTATCTCAACTTGAGCAGGAGGGGCAGCAAATAGTAAATAATATTAGATCCCAATCGGTTAATCCTCTAGATCCAAGAGTTCAAGAACAGGTTAGTCAGGTGCAACAACAAGTCGCAGCAAAACGAAATGAAATTGAAGAACAAAAAAGAAATCTACTTCAACAACAGAGTCAAGTTCGCGAATTAAAAATGGACGAAATTGTTGATCAAGGACAAGTGGATAGTTTCTGTGATGTCAGTGTGGGCGACAACCTTATTGAAAAAATGCAAGTCTCAATTACTGTTAAAGATGGAATTATTCAATCTATAGATAATAATTAAATAAAAAGATTTAGTATTTTTGATAAAAATAAGTAAATCTTAATTTTGAAAAGTTTGAAATTCTAATCGATCTAAATTATTACTTTCTTAAGTTTTAAGAGTTCCCACTGTGAACATGATTTCGTATAATTGAATCAAGAGTTAAAAGGGTGCTTAATCATAAAAACTTTTGAAAGTTTGGTAAAAATCCCTTAAAACTAATGCAATAACAATTTTCTTATGTCTCACGAAATATTCATGCCTGCCTTGAGTTCTACTATGACGGAGGGCAAGATTGTGGAATGGTTGAAAAATCCAGGAGATAAAGTTGAGAGAGGTGAATCTGTCTTGGTTGTTGAATCTGACAAGGCAGATATGGATGTTGAATCTTTTCAAGATGGATATCTTGCGGCTGTTTTAATGCCAGCTGGCAGCACTGCACCCGTTGGAGAGACTATTGGTCTTATTGTAGAAAATGAGGATGAGATAGCTTCTGTTCAAGAACAAAATAAAGGTAATCAAACCGAAGTTTCTAGTTCGGATCAACTTGAATTGGTAAGCAATAAAACCGAAGAAAAACCAGTGGCCCAAGGTGAAATTGTTGAAAAAAAAGAAAAAGAAGTCGTATTAAAGAGTGAAAAGGCAGCTCCATCTTTTAATAGTGATAAAATTAATGCTGCTACAAGTAATGTTTCTTCTAGGGTGATTGCATCTCCAAGAGCTAAAAAACTTGCCTCTCAAATGGGTGTTGATTTAGCAAAGGTTCATGGATCCGGACCTCACGGAAGGATTCAAGCCGATGATATTTTAAAAGCTAATGGCCAACCAGTCTCAATACCATGGATAGGTGAAGGTGGTTCTCCTGCAAGTATCCCTGGCGCAAATTTGGGTGTTAAAAGTAAACCAGAAACTTCAGGAAATAGTTTTGGTAATCCCGGAGAAACGGTTCAATTTAATACTCTTCAAAAAGCGGTTAATAAAAATATGGAATCTAGTTTAGATGTTCCATGTTTTAGGGTGGGATACTCAATTAACACAGATAAATTAGATAATTTCTACAAGAAAGTAAAACAGAACGGAGTTACCATGACTGCTTTACTAGTAAAGGCAGTTGCAAAGACACTTAAGAAACATCCTCAAGTTAACGCAAGTTTTTCGGAAAATGGAATTTCTTATCCAGAAAATATAAATATTGCTGTTGCCGTCGCGATGGAAGATGGTGGACTAATAACTCCAGTTTTAAAAGAACCATGCAATACTGATTTATTTGAATTGTCTAGGGAATGGAAAGATCTCGTTAAAAGATCAAGATCAAAACAATTAGAACCTGATGAATACTCAACTGGAACCTTCACTTTATCTAATCTTGGTATGTTTGGAGTCGATAGATTTGACGCTATTCTTCCTCCAGGTACCGGTGCTATTTTAGCCATAGCATCATCGGTACCAAACGTAGTTGCTAATAGTGATGGTTCAATATCTGTTAAAAAAATAATGCAAGTAAATCTTACAGCTGATCACAGAGTGATCTATGGAGCTGATGGTGCTTCATTCTTGAAAGACTTGGCTTCCCTTATTGAAAATGAGCCAGAGACTCTTGTATCTTAAATTTAATTGATTTCTCAAATTAATGATGAAGGAAGAGATTATAAGCTTGAAGCTTATGATTATTTTCTAGATCCTTCATTAATTGCTAGTAAACCTTCTGCAATAAGGCATGAGTCAAGAATGATGATAGTTAGAAATAGTGCTTTAGAAGAGAATTGCTTAACTAATAAATTTACCAAAAATCTTTTAGATGAATTTAGCAAAGGCGATCTTGTGGTTGTAAATAATACTAAAGTAATGAAGGCAAGGTTAAAGGTTGAATTAGAAAATAGGACGTTAGTCGAATTATTAGTCTTAGAAAGATCCCATGAATGTGTTTGGTTATGTTTGGCAAAGCCAGCGAAAAAATTAAAAATAAATAGAAAAATAATATTAAAATCTCCTTCTGCAAAAGATATTGATTTGATGGTTGATGGGTTTGATAAAGAAACTGGAGGGAGATTTATTCAATTTCCTGAAAATATAACTGATCTCAATTCAATGAATGAACTTCTAGATAAATACGGGGCAATTCCTCTCCCACCTTATATAAAAAATTCCGAAGAAGAATCTTTTCATGAGAATAGTTATCAAACTGAGTATGCAACTAATCCTGGGGCCGTTGCCGCGCCAACTGCTGGTTTACACTTAAGCAAAAGTCTTATTTCCAATCTAAAAAAAAAAGGAGTAATAATTTTACCGATAACTTTGCACGTGGGCTATGGAACATTCAAACCAATTGATCAAGAAGATCTAAGTGACTTAAAACTTCATAAAGAATGGGTAAGCGTTAATAAGGAAGTAGTGGAGGAAATAAAAAAAATAAAGAAAACAGATAAAAGAATTATTGCTATTGGGACAACTAGCGTGAGAGCCCTTGAAAGTTGTTATTCTCACGAAATTAATGATTTTATTCCAATAGCGAAATACGTAGATTTAGTAATTAAGCCAGGTTATAAATTTAAGGTAGTTGATGGATTATTAACTAATTTTCATCTTCCTAAAAGTTCATTATTACTATTAGTAAGTGCAATGATTGGTAGAGAAAGATTATTAGATTTGTATAAAAAAGCCATTAAAGAAAAATTTAGATTTTTCTCTTATGGCGATGCTATGTATATTTCTCCAGATTCATTACTGGAAAAATAATAGATTTAGGCTTTTACTGGTTCTTGAATGATTCCGCTTGGAACTTCAGTAAACATAATTGATGATAAATATCTCTCTGCTAAATCAGGTAGAACAACTACAATAGTTTTTCCCGCATACTCATCTTGTTCAGCTAATCTAACAGCAGCAGCAGCAGCTGCTCCACAAGATATTCCAACTAATAGACCTTCTTCTTTTGCTAATCTAAGAGCCATCTCGATGGACTCGTCATTTGTTACCTGTTCAACCTTATCAACAATTGACAAGTCAAGGTTCTTGGGAATAAATCCTGCACCAATTCCTTGAATTTTATGTGGTCCAGATTTAACCTCTTCTCCATTCATTGTTTGTGTAATAACAGGACTATGTGACGGTTCTACAGCAACAGAAGTGATATTTTTGCCCTTCTCTTGCTTAATGTATCTTGAAACTCCTGTAATTGTGCCGCCAGTTCCAACCCCTGCAACTAAAACATCAATTTCACCATCGCAATCATCCCAGATTTCTGGTCCAGTAGTTTTGAAATGAATTTCAGGGTTTGCTGGATTATCAAATTGACCTGGCATGAAATATTGAGAAGGATTGCTTTCTGCAATTTCTTTAGCCTTAGCTATTGCTCCAGGCATACCTTTAGATGCCTCTGTTAAAACAATTTCAGCCCCCAACACTGCCATAACTCTTCTTCTTTCAATTGACATTGATTCTGGCATTGTAAGGATCAGTTTATAACCTCTTGCTGAAGCAGTAAAAGCTAGAGCAATTCCTGTATTTCCAGAAGTTGGCTCAACAATAATTTTGTCTTTTGTAAGCTTCCCACTTTTCTCTGCATCCCAGATCATGTTTGCACCAATCCTACATTTGACACTATAAGCGGGGTTTCTACCTTCAATTTTTGCAAGTACTGTAGCTTTCGCGTTTTTAGTAACTGATTTTAATTTTACTAATGGAGTGTTTCCAATAGCAAAACTATTGTCCTCATAAATTTTTGCCATTTACATATTGAGAAAATATATATTAATACTAACTATTATTCAGAAAAAAAGTATATAAATTTCTATACGGTAAATACTAGGAATTTAGAAATTATTTAGTGCTTCAGAAAAGCTTTTCCATAATTGATCTTGGTCTTCTAATCCTACTGATACTCTAATAAGGTGCGAGGGTATACCAAAACTTTCAGCCCAATCCAACTCGTCATAATGAGCTAGTAAAACATAAGGACAAACTAGAGTAAATTTTGTACCCAAACTAGGTCCTTTAGATACTTTTAGAGAATCATAAAATTTTTTAGCTTTGTTCAATCCTCCATTTAATTCAAACGATAATAAGCAGCCGTATCCTCCATCTGAAGTGAGTAAAGAATTAAAATTTGGACAATTTTCAGGATGGAAAATATTTTTAATCTCGCTATGGGTCTCTAATCTTTTTTTTAATTCTAAACATGCTTTATTTTGTTCAAAAACTCTTTGATTTACATCTCTACTAACTTTCTCTAGATAAACTGTATCTCCATCTGATAGTGTTGGAAGATTAATCCCGTTTAATGCATTTCTAAATTGATCAATCCATTTGCTTTTTGGATTTAGTATTAATGATCCGGCAAGAATATCGCCACTACCTGAAAAGATTTTTGTAAGTGAAGTAAAAACTATATCTGCATGTTCTAAGGAATTTATATTTAAATTTGAACCAATTGTATCGTCAACTATTAAGGGTATATTTAACTTTTTTGCTATTTTTGAAATTTTTTTAATATTTACACATTTGAGCATTGGATTACTCGGTAGTTCAATAATTAATGCTGATGGATTTATTCTTTTGATTTCTAATTCAAGATCCTCGCAATTTTCTTCTGTAATTAACTTGGCTCCATGAAAGATATTCATTGGTAATTTAAGTACATCCACATATGGAAAACCAATTTGGAGTGTCGGTTTAGCTGGGAATAATTTATATATGATTTCTAATGACGTATGTAATGCAGACATTCCAGATGAAGTTAAGTGAATATCAAAAGAGTTAATTTTTGTAGATTTAGAAATTCTATTTTTTATTCTTTGAGAACATTCATTTACGTAAGATTTTGGAGGGCAATCTTCAAGACCTAGTTCTATAGAAGCAGCCCTTGAAGATATTCCAAGACCAGTATGTTGCCAAAAAGATTTTGCATAAATACTTCCTTCTTTTTCAGTTAATAGGAAAGCTAAATTATCTCTTTTTTTTATTAATGAGAATTGTTCAGAAGTATTTCTATCGATGTATTTTTTGGCTTTAAAAGCTATGCTTTCATTCGGATAAGGCCAGATACTTTTATTGTTGTAGTAATTTTCCTTTTTTACTTTTTCGCATAATCTTTTCACTATGGGGTTTAGCCCGAATCTTGGGTAAATGGACTTCAATAAATTCATGCATTCTTGATTTTTTTCCTCGTAATTTATTACATCATTCCAAGTTGGTAATGCTACAGAAACAGCATGAATACTATCAGGAATAGAATATCCCAACTCTAAATTTTTCCATATAGGGTTTCTAAGTAAATCTCTCAATTTTCAGAATTTATTTAAAGCAGATAATATATCTGAGATTAAATCGTTTGTTTCTTCACATCCAATCGATAATCTGACAAGAGTATCATCTATCCCTAAAAGATTTTTTGTTTCATCATCAACAGAAGCATGAGTCATTGTTGCGGGGTGACAAATTAAACTTTCAACTCCTCCAAGGCTTTCTGCTAGCGAGAAATATCTTAGAGATTTGCAAAATTTAAAAGTATCCTCTTTTTTAAGATTTAATTTTATGGTGATCATCGAACCTCCAGATCTCATTTGCGATTTTGCTAAATTAAATTGCGGATGTTTCTGATTAAAAGGATAAATTACTTTACTAATTATTTTATGATTCTCTAATTCTTCAGAAATTAATTTTGCACTTTGCGTTTGTTGTTCGATTCTTAGAGGAAGAGTTTTTACTCCTCTCGTAATGAGCCAACTATCAAAAGGAGATGGTTGAAGCCCTAGAGCTTTTTGAGAGAAAAGCATCTTACTATTCCATTCCTCATTATTTGTCAGCACTGCACCACCAAGTGCATCACTATGTCCATTAATGAATTTTGTTGTGCTTACGAGTGAAAGTGTTGCACCAAGATCCAATGGTTTTTGAATAAGTGCCGTAGAAAAGGTATTGTCTACAACTAATGGGATTTGTAGTTTATTCGCTTCATCACAAATCGCCTTAATATCAAGTACCTTCAAAAGTGGATTAGTTGGACTTTCAAGCCATATCAAGTTTGGCTCGAAGTTTGAAATCTTTTTGATATTATTTTGGTTTGTAAAATCTGTGTATAAAACTTCTAGTCCAAATTTCTTGAAAACTTTTTCGAACATCCTCACTGTACAACCATAGAGATTTGACTCGCAGAGTATCTTGTCACCTGATTTTAGTGTTGATGAAATTGCAGTTACCGCGCTAATTCCAGATCCAAAAACTGTACAGTATTTAGAATCTTCTATTGATTTAAGGATGTTTTCTAGAATTCTAAAGTTGGGATTGCCTGATCTGGTGTAGTCGAAATTATCTTTATTTCCATGTTTGAAAGTAGATGTAGAAAAAATAGGAGGCATAACGCATCCAGTTTCTTCTGCAAATGTTTCCCCATGGTGAATAGATAGGGTCTTAAAACCTGGCTTTTTTATATTATTTTCCTTATTTCCCATTATTTTTAAAAATAAGAATTAAATTGGGTCTCTCATTTTTTAAAAGAGAGATTTAGCAATCCAAAGAAAGTAGTATTAAACTTTTCTTGAATAATATTCAACAACTAGAAGTTCGTTTATTTCAAGAGCCACCCACTCTCTATCGCATTTCCCATTTATTTTTCCCGTTAATTTAGGTTTATCTAAATCAAGATGAGGTGGGACATTTGCTAAGCCAGGGAATTCTATATTACCCTCTACAAGTTTTTTGCTTGCTTTGTTTTCTTTAATTCCAATTACATCGCCTGATTTGCATTGATAACCAGCAATATCAAGAACCTTTCCATTAACGGTTACATGACCATGATTTACTAATTGTCTTGAGCCTGGAATCGTACCTCCAAAACCTAATCTAAAACAAACATTATCAAGTCTGTTTTCCAAAAGTCTTAGAAGATTCGTTCCTGTAGATCCTTCTTGAGCTCTAGCTTTTTTTACATAACGTACTAGTTGTTTCTCAGAAACTCCATAATTAAACCTAAGTTTCTGCTTTTCTTCTAGACGAATTGAATATTCTGATCGCTTGCGACGGGCTTGGCCGTGCTGACCTGGGGGATTAGACTTCTTTGAAGCTTTCCTAGTGAGACCTGGTAGTTCTCCCAAGCGACGCGTAACCCTTAATCTGGGGCCGCGGTATCTTGACATAATTTTAAATTAAATAGAAATTTGCAATAAGTTGGATAATTGATTAAATTCAATTAAGCTAATTACTACTAGAAATATTATTTTACATCATTAAAGTGTCCAAAACTATTAATAAATCAATTACTTCTATACTTCTTTTTATGATTTCGTTTTATCAAAAGTGGTTTTCTCCTTTTTTCGGACCAAGATGCAGATTTATTCCAAGTTGCAGCTCTTATGGATATGAGGCAATTACTAGACATGGTCCTTGGAAGGGAGGATGGTTAACTTTAAGAAGATTAAGCAGATGTCATCCTTTTACTCCCTGTGGTTGTGACCCTGTGCCTGACTAAATGAATGAAAATATTTATTTTTGTTAGGCAAGGATGTTGCCTTTGTGATTCATTAAAAAACAAACTCGCAAAAATAAATCTTAATGAGTTATTCCCTAATCTAGAGGAGCTTAAAGAAATTGATATTGATAGGGTCGATTTATATAAAGATAAATATAAAAAATATAATTATGAAGTACCTGTTATTGCTGTTGAAGGAATTAGGTCCGAGGAGATTATAGAATTGCCTCGCATTTCTCCAAGACTAAAAAATGATCAATTAGAGAATTGGTTTCAAAAAAATATTAGTACCATTCTGGAGAAATAATTTTTTTATATGAAATCTATAAAATTACATAAACTTTTAGATTTGGTAGGAATTATTCCTTCATTAGATTTAATCGATCGTGAAATTAATAATATTTCTTTTCACTCTAAAGAAGTACAAAAAGGAACTTTATTTTTAGGTATGCCTGGTTTAAATGTTGATGGAGGAAAATATTGTATTGAGGCAATTGAAAATGGCGCGGAGGCTGCCATTATTGGCCCTGCTGCAAAAAAGAAAATTGGATCTATTGATCGAGAAAGGATTTTGGTTATAGAGGATAATTTAGATTATATTTTTGGTCAAATAGTCGCTGAGTTTTGGAATAGGCCTTCAAGAAAACTTAAACTTATTGGTGTTACGGGTACAAATGGAAAAACGACAATTACTTTTTTATTGGAATATCTTTTAAAAAAATTAGGGAAAAAGACTGCATTATTTGGGACCTTGCTCAATAGATGGCCTGGCTTCTCAGAAGTGGCTTCTCATACAACTGATTTCGCCGATAAACTTCAAAAGAAATTAAATGCTGCTGTTGAGGCAGAATCTGAATTCGCGATCTTAGAGGTAAGTTCTCATTCTATTGCTCAAAACAGGGTATCAGGCTGCGAATTTGAGGCGGCTATTTTTACTAATTTAACTCAAGATCATCTTGATTATCACTTAGATATGGAATCATATTTTCAAACAAAAAGAAAATTATTTTTCCCACCTTATTTAAAAGAAGAAGATGGAATTTGTGTATTAAATCATGATGACCCTTGGATATCTAAATTATCATCTGATCTTGAAAAAGTATCTTCATTAGTCTCGACAAAGATTACTGACAGTGAATTTGAAAATGATGATTTTTTTTTCGTAACAGAGAAAAAATTTACTTCAAGTGGTTCCACTTGTATTTTTCATACACCTAGTGAAAAAATTCAACTTTTTGTTCCACTTGTCGGTGAATTTAATTTAATGAATGCTATTCAAGCAGTAACAATTTTGTATAAACTTAATTTTTCTTTAAATGATCTATCAAAGTTAATACAATCTTTCCCTGGAACTCCTGGGAGAATGGAGAAAATACAAATTGATAATGATTTCGTTTTAAGATCACTTCCAACAGTAATTGTTGATTATGCCCACACACCTGATGGATTAAAAAAAGTTTTGCAATCAATTAAAAAACTTTGTCAAGGAAAACTCATAACTGTTTTTGGCTGTGGCGGAGATCGAGACCGAAGTAAAAGGCCTTTAATGGGATCAATAGCTGAGGAGTTTTCTGATCAACTTTTTATAACTTCAGATAATCCAAGATCAGAAGAACCCCAAAAGATAGTAAATGATATTTTGATGGGTATAAAAAAAAGAGAAAAAATAACAATTGAGATTGATAGATTTAAAGCAATAAATGAATCTATTAAATTTGCCAATAAAGAAGATATTGTTTTAATTGCAGGGAAAGGACATGAAGACTACCAAATTCTCAATGATAAAGTTATTAATTTTGATGATAGAAAAATAGCTTATGAATTATTAAAAGAAAAAAGTAAATCTCAATAAAATTACCTAATCAAACTAGAAAGATCTTTACGCAAATCACAAGAAAAGTTTCTTAGAATATATTTAGTTATTTTTAATAAGATGAAAGGGTTAGCCTTAATCGTAGGCGCAGGTGGAATTGGAACGCAAATAGCTAAAGATTTGAGTGAAAGTGAAAAAGACTTAGATGTTGTTTTATGTGGAAGAAAAAGTCAATTTAATTCTTTTTGGGAATTAGATATAGAGGATTCTGAATCACTTTTGCAGTTGAAAAATAAAATCCCAAATCATCCTTCAAAATTAAGACTAGTCATTAATGCTACAGGTAGACTTCATAGTGATTCTCTTCAACCAGAAAAAAGATTACAACATCTTGATAAAAAAAATATGATGGAAAGTTTTTCAATAAATGCCTTTTCTCCTATTTTATTAGCTAAAACTATTGAAGAATTTATACCAAAAGATATTGATTTTAATTTTGCAAGTATAAGTGCAAGAGTGGGAAGTATTGGAGATAATCAAACTGGCGGTTGGTATTCATATAGAGCTGCAAAATCTGCTCAAAATCAGTTTTTTAAATCTTTAAGTATTGAGTGGGCCAGACGTTTCCCAAAGGCTACTATTACATTGCTTCATCCAGGAACAGTAGATACTGATTTATCTAGACCTTTTCATAAATTTGTTCCAGAACATAAATTATTTAGTAAAGAAAAATCATCCCAATTTTTGATCAATATTATTAAAAATCAAACTCCAGCTTCTTCTGGAAAATTTATTGCATGGGACAGCTCGGAGATTCCCTGGTAAATCAAATTTTATCTAGATATTAAATAGAGCTTATTGATACAGATTGTTGGGATCTGTTGCTTAAAAAGAAAAAACTTAAAGAATAAAAAATTACATTATAAATAATATTTTGGAAGACTTAGTAAATATTTACTAAATAAAGTATCAAAGGAACTTCTACTAGTACCCCAACTATGGTAGCCAAAGCAGCTCCTGAATTAACACCAAAAAGAGTTATCGATACAGCTATTGCGAGTTCAAAAAAGTTTGAAGCGGCTATCATGAGCCTGGACAGGGAATAGAATACTTTTGCCTAAAAAACTTCATTGAAAAAGCAGTTAAATAAAAAATAAAAAGAGTCTGTATTATTAATGGAATTGAAATTAAGATTATATGAATAGGATTTTGTAATATAGATTTTGATTGCACAAAGAATAATAAAAAGACTGTAAAAATAAAAAAAACAACGAATAACTTTTACTTTTATTCAAAATACTTTTTATTTTTTTTGAAATGAGTCAGATATAAATTTGTAAAATTTGCTATGACTAATAAGACAAGTAAGAAAGTATTTAGCTCCATATTTTTAAAAGTTTTATACATTGTTAGCAATAATAATTACTCTTTTCAATAGTAATGTTTATTTAAGAATGTTAAAAAACTTGAAAAAAAGATTGGCTTAAATTTGAAAAAATATCTGTTTTAATTCCGTTTGAAAATAATTAACCATATCTTAATTAAACAGATTTATTCTAAGACTAAAACAGTATCTTAATTATGTCTAATTCCATAACATCAGTTTTTACTTTTAAAATTGAAAGCACTTTCGATGAATGGGCAGCAATATTTGATAGTGCGGAAGCTGATAAAAGACATTCTGAATTTCTTATTAAGCCACTTTTTAGAGGAGTAAGTAAGGAAGATTCTCAAAAAGTTATTGTCATTCATCAAGCTCCAGAAGGTAATGTTCAAAAGTTTGTGGAAGCTAATGGCGACTGGATGGCAACGCATAAAGTTGACCTTTCAACAATGGAAGAATCGTCTTGGACTACTTCACCAAATGATTAAATTAATTGCAATTAATAAATGGAACGCTTAATTTTATTTATCCCCTTTATGGCTTTGATGTGGGGTTGTACAAATACATCGAATAAATTAGATACCCCTGAGGTTTCTGACACCCAAAGACAGAGAGAAGTTTGTCTAGATTGGTATGGCTACAGAATTGATACCAAGAAAGCAATTAATGATTTAAATCTCAAAATTGAAACTGAATCAGAATTGATTACTTATTGTGATTTCTTTAAGAATGTAGCTGATACAAAACAGTAACGATTCAATATCTATAATTATGTAGTTATTTTATTTCTGACTTCTCCGCTTTCCTCAATATTTGATTCTTTAAAAAAACAAGAGCGTCTAATTTTTCTTCTTTTTCTTCAATATTTTCAAATTTCATTTCTGCAATTTCAATAATTGCTTTATTAACATTTTTAAGCTGTTTCTTAATAATTCTTTTTGGGGTTTTAATTGATTCCATTGGAATTATCATTTTCTTTATACTCCCTTTATTTTCTTGAAATGCAAGTACCTCTCATCAAAAAATTTCTAATTATTTAATTTATAATTTTTTTAATTTCCTTAGAAAGTAAATCAATCTCAGCTTCTGTAGTCATTTGATGTATGCATGCTCTAAACCATTTTGGATCTTCTAAAACTCTTATCCAAATTTTCTTTTCTCCAAGTTTCTTCACAAATTCATACTTATCTTCAATATTTACGATATTAAAACTAACTATTCCATTTAAGTATTTTTTTTCTAAAACTAATTCAATTTCTTTTAATTGATTTAATTCATCCCAAAGTTTTTCACTTAACCTTTTAATATGTTCGTTTTTTTCTTTTTCATGGCAGTCTTTATCCAGAAGATCTAAAGAATTCCGCAGCCCTGCAAGCAAAGGAATACACGAGGTAGCTACCTCAAACTTTCTTGCATCTTCATGAAAAAGATTATCTGAAGGTTCATAAATTCCTTGTTCTTTTTTTAATGATTTCCAACCAATTATTGTTGGATCTGTTTCATTAATAAATCTATCTGAGACATAAATGGCTCCAAGTCCTTCTGGACCACACGCCCATTTGTGAGAAGTTATTGAATATAGATCAGAATAAAAAACTTCTTCTTCAATTTTAATGTGACCAAAGGTTTGAGCACCATCAACAAGTAGATAAGAATTTTCTCGATTATTTTTTAATTCGATAGCAATTTGTTTTAAAGGAATTTTATATCCAAAGTTCCATAAAATATGAGAGATAATAAGGATCTTAGTCTTACTATTTAGATTTTTCAAAATCTCTAAAATTATATTTTCGTCGTTTAGATTTTTAATTTTTTGGATTGGCAAAATTTTGAATATTAATTTATTTCTTCTGCAAAATTCTCGACTTGCAGCTACTACGCCGGGATGTTCACAGTCACTTATTAACAACTCTTCTCCCTCTTCTACTTTTATTCCCCAAAAGGGCAAAATCATACCTGAAGAGATATTTTCCGTTAAAGCTACATTCTTTGAATTTACACCTAATTTTTGTGCAATGACTCTTTTTGTGGTCAATATTTCTTTGTAAATAAAAGGCCACATATCACTGGTAAATGGTCCTAAATCTTGAATACTTTCCCAAGTTTTAACTATCGCTTCCAGTGAAGAATTTGGTAATGGTCCTTGACCACCATAGTTGAAATAATACTTATTTTTTAATGCAGGTATTTGATCTCTTAGATTATTTCTCATGGAAATTTAAATTATATTCTTAAACTTTTGAATTTTTTAAATATTGCCTACTAAAGTTACTGTTCTAAATTCAATATCCTCAATTACTTTCCAAGGTTCAGAGCTCCTTTCTGCAAATTCTAGATTTTTAAAACCAAGTTCCTTAAAGTCACTTATAAACTCTGGCTCATACCAAGCTCCACTAATACATCCTGTCCATAGATCATGATCATTTTGCAATCTTAAAGGAACTTTTTTGTTAGAGACAATATCGCTAATTGCAATTCTTCCATTATCGTTTAACACTCTTTTTATATTTCTTAGAAGGTTATTTCTAGATTCTGGATTTACCAAGTTTAAAACGCAATTACTTAATATAATATCAATGGATTTGTCGGCGATTAATGGATTTAAATCTTTATCTAATTCGTCAAGTTTTTCAATTGATCCTTCAAGAAATTCTGTATTATTGAAACCTATATTTTTTGTAACTTTTTTAGAGGCTGATCTAGATAAAGAAAGCATATCGGGATTCTGGTCAACTCCAATAACTTTCCCTTCTTTTCCAACAATTTGGGCACAAATAAAAGCATTCTTGCCGCTACCACTTCCAAGATCTAAGACAATATCATTTTTTTGAACATATTTTGTTGGATCACCACATCCATAGTCTCTTTCTATAACCTCTTGAGGAATTGCTTCAAGTAAAACGGGATTAAACCCAACTGGTGTACAAAGACAACTTTCTTGTTCTAGTGCGGCTGAACCATATCTTTCTTGAATCGCATCTTTATGATCGAATTGATTAAATGCTTTATTAGAGGTGTTTGTATTACAGCAACTTTCAGACATATTTTTTAAAAGGACTCTTGATAAATATAGCCAAAAAAAAGCCCCTGAAAAAGGGGCTTTTAATTTGTTTAATTAAATTATTTAGTGTAATTAACACCTCTGTAATTTAATTCTGCTTTTTCATTACTTGAAGAAGCGTCATCCATTCTATTGGTGTATACGTTTCTTCTGTAGGTAAGTTCAACAAGTTGCTTTTTAGCAGCTTCTTTGTTTTGAACGTAGTTTTTACCTCTGTAAGTTAAAGTAGTCATGTTTCGATGTGACAACACGGCCATCCCCCGTTCCATGGTATGACTCGAACTGCGCCCTCAAATGAGGGTGAACGAAAAGTAGCAATTGCTACCAAATTATTATAAGCGTATTAATCTAGGGTTGTCTAGCTTTTACAAAAAGAAACCAAGATTTAATGTTTTTTTAATTATTATCTTAGGTAAATTTTTTTTTAAATAGTCTCTAAAAAGGTTTATGTTTATATTTGATTTAATCTTCATGTAACTATTTATTTATGACAGGTTTTTTATATTTCTTGGGAAATACTTTAAGGTGGCCAGTTTTAAAACCAAAAGAATTTTTTTCACTACATGCTTATTTTTCAATTATTTATTTGATAACTTTTACTTTGAGTAAATATGATGTAAGCCAATCAAATTTAGTTTTTACTTTAGGAATTCTTGCACCTCTTTTAATCGCTATTGGTCAAGGACTTCCAATTGATTGTCTTGATATGGAATCATCTTTGTTAAAAGAATTAAAAACTAAATAATGTATTCCAGTTAAAAATTTTTATAAAACTTGAACAACTTCGCTTATTTCAGGAATCATTTCTTTTAACTTTCTTTCAATACCCATTTTTAGAGTCATAGTGCTACTTGGGCAACTACCACATGCTCCTTGAAGTCTGACTTTGACAATTGGACCATCTATTTCTGCTATCTCTACATTACCTCCATCAGAAATTAAAAAAGGCCTTAGCTCGTCAAGGACTTTTTCTACATTTTCGTTTGTCAGCGAGAGTGTTTCAGTACTCATAATTTTGGATTAACTTTATAATAAGCCTAGAAAGAAATTTGATTAATTGCAAAAAAGATAATTTTCTGTTGTGACTTCATCTAAAAATCCCACTAATGACAATAGCTACTTTGATGCAGTCTTAGTAGGAGCAGGAATAATGAGCAGTACTTTAGCTCTCCTAATTTCAGAAGTTTTACCAGATATAAAGTTCCTTATTATAGAAAAATTAAATGCTCCAGGAAGTGAAAGTACTGGCGCTTTTAATAATGCAGGTACAGGACATGCGGCTAATTGCGAATTAAACTATACCCCTTTAGATGAAAAAGGAAATCTAAAAATAGATAAAGCGCTCTCAATAAATCGTTCTTTTGAAACATCCATGTCTTTATGGGCCTCATTGTATGAAGCAGGGAAAATTGATATTAAAAAGTTTCTAAAATTTATTCCTCATATTAGCTTTGTGTCTGGTCAGGATAATAGTTCTTTTTTAAAAAAAAGATTTCTGAAAATGACCGAAAATCCTGAATTTATTGATATGGAATTTTCTACATCTTTTGATGAAATTACTTCATGGGCTCCTCTAATAACAAAAGATAGAAATCCATCTACTAATATTGCTGCTACTAGAATAGGTAGAGGAACTGATATTAATTTTGAGGCTTTAACTAAAGAGTATTTGTCATTAGTTTCTTTAAACAAAAATGTTGAAATTAGGTACAAAACAGAATTAGTAGATTTAAAGAAAATTGATAAAAAACAATGGGAACTAGAAATTAGTTCAGAAGGTAGAAAAACTTCAATTAGAACTGGCTATGTTTTTCTTGGTGCTGGTGGAAAAACAATAAATTATTTACAAAAATCAAAAATTCCAGAAGCAAAAAGTTATGGTGGATTTCCTGTTAGTGGGAAATGGCTTATTTGCGAGAAAAAAGATCTAACAGAAAGACATAATTCAAAAGTTTATGGTAAAGCTGATATTGGATCGCCACCAATGTCTGTGCCTCATTTAGACACCAGATGGATTGATAATAAAAAACTTCTTTTATATGGACCTTTTGCTGGATTTACAACGAAATTTCTAAAACAAAGCTCATACTTTGACTTATTTAGTTCAATTAAAAAGAATAATATTTTTTCTATGTTAGATGTTGGTTTCAAGAACAACGATTTAATTAATTACCTAATATCACAATCATTAAAGAACCATAACTCAAGAGTTGATAATTTAAAGAATATGATGCCATCAGCTAATCCTTCTGATTGGTATTTAAAAAATGCTGGTCAAAGAGTCCAAATAATTAAAAAAACTGAAGGTGGTGGTTCTTTGAAATTTGGAACTGAGATTGTAAATTCATCTGATGGATCATTATCTGCTTTGTTGGGAGCCTCTCCGGGAGCAAGTACTGCGGTTTCAATTATGGTTGAGGTTCTAGAAAAATCTGTTTTATTTTTAAACGATAAGCATAATCTTCAGAAAAAAATAAATAACTTAATTTATCCAGAACTATCAGTCTCTGAAAATTACAGTACCTTCATAAAAGAAATTAAAAAAAGAAATAATTCCATTTTTGGTTTCCATCCATAATTCTAATTAGCTAATATTAATCAAGATGTAATAAGAGGAGAATTTTTCTTTCTATATGACTGATATATCGGTTTCAAAAATTAGAAATTTCTGCATAATCGCTCATATTGACCATGGTAAATCTACCCTTGCAGATAGGTTGCTTCAAGATACTGGTACTGTGCAGCAAAGGGATATGCAAGAACAATTTTTGGACAGCATGGATCTTGAAAGAGAGAGAGGAATTACTATCAAGTTACAGGCCGCCAGGATGAAATATATAGCTGAAGATTCCCAAGAATATGTTTTGAACTTAATAGATACTCCAGGACATGTTGATTTCTCTTATGAGGTTAGTAGATCTCTTCAAGCTTGTGAAGGCGCCTTACTTGTTGTTGATGCAAGTCAAGGAGTAGAAGCTCAAACCTTAGCTAATGTTTATCTTGCCTTAGAAAATAATCTTGAAATAATTCCTGTTTTAAATAAAGTTGATTTGCCAGGGGCTGATGCTGAAAAAATAAAACAGGAAATAGAGGAAATTATTGGACTTGATACATCTAATGCAATAAATTGTTCAGCAAAAACTGGAGTTGGTATTAAAGATATTTTGGAAACAATCGTGAGAAGAGTACCTCCCCCTCAAGATGAAATTAAACTACCTACAAAGGCACTGATTTTTGATTCTTATTATGATCCGTACAGGGGAGTTATTGTTTATTTCAGGGTGATATCTGGGTCTCTAAATAAGAGAGAAAAAATATTATTAATGGCAAGTAAGAAAAATTATGAACTAGATGAGATAGGAATAATGGCGCCTGATCAGCAGCAAGTTGATGAATTACATGCAGGAGAAGTTGGTTATTTAGCTGCTTCTATAAAATCAGTTGCTGATGCGAGAGTGGGAGATACGATTACTCTTTTAAATTCACCTGCCAATGATCCTTTGCCTGGATATAAGACAGCAAATCCTATGGTTTTTTGTGGCTTATTCCCGACTGATGCTGATCAATTCCCAGATTTAAGAGTATCACTAGAAAAATTACAATTATCTGATGCAGCTTTAAAATATGAGCCCGAAACCAGTAGTGCAATGGGCTTTGGATTTAGGTGCGGATTCCTAGGACTTCTTCATATGGAGATTGTTCAAGAAAGATTAGAAAGAGAATATGACTTGGATCTAATCGTAACTGCACCATCAGTTATTTATAAAGTTAATTTAAATCAGCAGGAACATATCTTTATTGATAATCCTTCTACAATTCCTGATCCACAACTTAGAGAATCAATAGAAGAGCCTTATGTGAAAATGGAAATTTATGCACCCAATGAATTTAATGGAACATTAATGGGTTTATGTCAGGAAAGAAGAGGAGTATTTATAGATATGAAATACATAACAACAGATCGAGTTACCTTGATTTATGAAATTCCATTAGCAGAAGTTGTTACAGATTTCTTTGATCAAATGAAAAGTAGAACCCAAGGTTATGCATCAATGGAATATCATTTGATTGGCTATAGAAAAAATGACCTTGTTAGATTAGATGTTCTAATAAATTCAGAAAGAGCAGATCCATTAACTTCTATTGTTCATAAAGATAAGGCTTATGGAATTGGCAGAAGTTTAGTTGAGAAATTAAAAGAACTTATTCCAAAACAACAATTTAAAATACCTATTCAAGCATCAATCGGTAGCAGGATTATTGCAAGTGAAAGCATAAGTGCTTTGCGAAAAGATGTTTTATCTAAATGTTATGGAGGGGATATTTCTAGGAAAAAGAAACTTTTAAAGAAACAAGCCAAAGGTAAAAAGAGGATGAAGGCGATGGGTAAAGTTGAAGTCCCTCAAGAAGCTTTTATGGCAGTCTTGAAATTAAACCAGTAATTTCTTTTAATTTAAAATTTACAGCTATTTATTTTTAAAAGAATTGGGTATATTTCATTTATATCTTTAAAAAAAGATTTTTGGATATTAACTCAATCAATCGTGTCGGCGCAAATATCAGAAAAGCTGGATTTTTTATTGTACTTTTTTATCTTCTTGTTGTTTTAATAATGAAATTTTTAGAGGCCAATAATTTTTTTGGCTATTCATTTTCAATGTTAAGCAATGATATCTTTGCCCCTCCTTCTCTTAATCATTTTTGTGGCACAGATAGATTAGGAAGAGATGTTTGCTTAAGAACTTTGCAAGGATCATCTTTAGCGATAGAAGTTGTATTCTTAGCTATTCTTTTTTCATTAAGTTTGGGTTTGCCATTGGGATTATTAAGTGGTTATTTTGGTGGTTTTTTTGATAAATGCTTATCACTAATAATGGATACTATTTTTTCAATACCTGTAATTTTGCTTTCAGTTGTTGTTGCTTTTGTATTGGGTAAGGGTATCCTTAACGCGGCTTTGGCATTGTGTATTGTTTACTCTCCTCAATATTTTAGATTAATCAGAAATCAGACAATATTGGTTAAATCAGAAACTTTTGTGGAGGCAGCTCAAGTTGCAGGAGCTGATGTTAAAACAATTATTTTTAAATATATTCTCCCAAATGTAATAACGCCATTGCCTATTCTGCTTACCCTAAATGCTGCAGATGCTGTTTTGGTATTAGGAAGTTTAGGATTTTTAGGCCTTGGCGTTCCTGCAGATGTCCCAGAGTGGGGAAGTGATTTAAATCTGGCTCTTGCCGCTTTACCTACAGGTATCTGGTGGACGGCTTTGTTCCCAGGTTTGGCAATGTTTTTTTTAGTTTTAGGTCTTTCTTTTATAGGAGAGGACCTTGAAGAAATTTTTGATAGTCAAAATTCTGAATAAATTTAGTTATCTGTAATAGGATCAAGTTCTCCTTTATCATTCAAATTTGGATATTCTTTAGCTGATTTTTTATACACCGCAGCTAATTCTGGGTAACACCATTCAAAAAGCGTTTTTTGATATTCATCGATATTTAACCCTTCTCCATTAGCGGGCAATATACCTTTATTTTTTCTTTGGCGAACAGCTTCAAATAATAATATAGAAGCAGCAACTGAAACATTCAGAGATTGAACCATGCCTCTCATAGGTATAAAAATTGATTGATCAACCATTGATATAAGTTCATTACTTAGTCCCCATTTTTCTGCTCCTAAAACAAAACATGTATTTTGAGAATAATCAAAATTTCTATAATCTACTGATTCACTATTAAGAGTCGTTCCATATAATTTAAAACCCTTATTCTTTAAATCAGATATTGCAGTGATAGTTTTTTCATGATTATTCAGTTTTACCCATTTTTGACTTCCTTGAGCAGTACTATTAAAAGTCTTAACGGCATTCGTTTTGCTAATAAAATTTGCTTCGAAAACTCCTGCTGCATCACATGTCCTTAATATCGCAGATAAATTATGTGGTTTATTGACATCCTCAACTAAAACAGTCAAGTTTTTCATTCTGCAATCTAAAACACTTTTGATTCGTTCAAATCTTCTTGGCAAAATTGACATTTATAATTTTTCACACTTTTAAATTATATTCAAAAAATATTGATTACCTATTAAATCTTTTGGTTTATAATGTTTTGGTAGTTTAAATTAACTAAATGGCATACATAGAATGGGACTATACAGTAATAACAAGTATGGTAGAAAAACAAGGGTGGGATTTACCTGATCGTGAATCGGAAGAATGGAATAAATTTAAAGATGAATTAGGAGAAAAAATGAGAGGTGTTGGACTTATTTTTGAAAAATATTGTAAATTTACTCCTGATGTAGGAGAAGGGGTTCATCTTCTAGATGAATGATCATAAATAGTTTTAAACCATCGATGTATCCCTTAATCAATGGCTTATTAATTAATAAGATAATATAATTTCACAAAATTAGAACTGGCAATTATTAAGGCTTTATAAAGCTTGTACTCTAAAAAAAAATTTTTATTCCACAAAAAAGTTATTTAATTTCTATATTTGAATAAAAAATATGAAAAATAAATTAACTTTTTTATTCGATGGTGGTTGTCCACTTTGTTTGAGAGAAACAAATTTTCTTAAAAAAAGAGATACCTTAAATCAAATTACATTTATAGATATTAATAGTAAGGATTATGATCAAAATCTTTTTAATGACATCTCATATTCAGAAGCTATGTCAAACCTGCATGGGATTATTGAAAATGGTGAAATTATTAGGGGACTAGATGTACTTGCATATTCTTATGAATTAGTTGGTTTAGGTTGGGTTTATTATCCCTTGAAGATTAAGTTCTTATCACCATTATTGAGATTGGTTTACAGATATTGGGCAAAATATAGACTTCAAATTACAGGTAGATCCGATATTGAAAAACTTTGTACCTCACAATGTGAACAATAAATATGGAAAGTATCGATATAGACAGAATAATAGAAATGTGTTGGGAAGATAGAACACCCTTTGAAGCTATCGAGTATCAATTTGGTTTAAAAGAGGAAGATGCGATAAAAATTATGCGTCAAAATCTTAAACCCAAATCTTTCAAAGTCTGGAGAAAGAGGGTTTCGGGAAGAAATACAAAACATATGGCCCTTAAAGATTCAACTAGATTTAAATCTACTCATAAAAGAAAATTATAAATTTTGAAAAATATTTCTACTAAAACTTGCCCTGTTTGCAATAGGCCGTTTGAGTGGCGTAAAAAATGGAAAAACTGTTGGGATGATGTTATCTACTGTTCAAAAAGATGCAGTAACAGGAAGTCGCAAAGATGAAACAAGTATCAATTATTTTCCCGAATCAACTTTTTAGAGAAAGCCCAATCTTAAAAATAAATTGTGAAGTTTTGATTTTGGAAGACTCATTATTTTTTGGAAATGATAAATTTCATAAATTAATTAATCATAAAAATAAGTTAGTTTTTCATAGAGCATCTATGCTCGCTTATAAAAATTATTTAGAAAAATCTGGCTTTAAAGTTTTATATATCGAAAACAAGAATAATCTTTCTACAGTTGACTACTTATCGGAATTTATCAAAGATAAATATCAGAAAATAAATCTCATTGACCCTCATGATTTTTTAATAATGAAGAGGATTAATAATTTTGTTGAAAGTAATAATTTAGCTTTAAATATTTTGCCTTCTCCTATGTTTATGAGCAGTGAAGATTTAAAAGATTTATTTGCATCAAATACAAAAAAACCTCTTATGGGAAGATTTTATGAGAATCAAAGAAAGAGCCAAAAGATATTAGTTAATCCTGATGATACACCTAAAGGTGGTAAATGGAGTTTCGATGAAATGAACAGAAAAAAATTACCAAAAAAAATAAATATACCCGATACACCTAAATTACAAAAAAATAAATTTGTAGTTAATGCAGAAAGGTCATTAGCCAATTTTGATATTGAGTTTATTGGAGAAAGTAATAACTTTTTATATCCAACTAATTTTGAAGAGGCAGATGAATGGTTAAATGATTTTTTTAAACATAGATTTTTCTTATTTGGTGATTATGAGGATGCTATTTCTAAAGAAAATTCTTTTTTATGGCACAGTTTACTCTCTCCTCTTTTAAATAGCGGATTATTAACCCCAGATGTAGTAGTAAATAAAGCATTACTTTTTGCAAAAAATAATAATGTTCCTATTAACTCTTTAGAGGGCTTTATTCGTCAAATTATTGGATGGAGAGAATTTATTTGCCTCGTCTATAAAAAGTACGGAACAAAGATGCGAAATAGTAATTTTTGGAATTTTGAAGATAAGCCAATTTCAAAATCTTTTTATCAAGGAAATACAGGAATCGAACCAGTAGACGTTGTTATAAAAAATATTATTAAATTTGGTTATTGTCATCATATTGAGCGGCTAATGATTGTTGGCAACTTTATGCTTCTATGTAGAATTCATCCCAACCAAGTTTATAAATGGTTTATGGAAATGTTTATTGATTCTTATGATTGGGTTATGGTCCCAAATGTTTACGGAATGAGTCAGTTTAGTGATGGCGGTATCTTTTCAACAAAGCCATATATATCAAGCTCTAATTATGTAAAAAAAATGTCTAATTTTAAAAGTGGCCCATGGTGTGAAATATGGGATGGCTTATTTTGGAAATTTATTAAAGATAATGAAAGTTTTTTTAGAAAGCAATATCGTCTTGCAATGTTAACGAGAAATCTCGATAAAATGTCAGAGGAAAAATTAAATAATCACTTAAAAACGGCCGATAAATTTTTAAGAGATATTCAATAAATTAAGAGTAATGACCTACAGTTGTCTTTGAAAAATTAAAAGAATATTATGTAATGAAGAAATATTAAGTAAGGATGTTAGCTTAAGTAAAATTAGATTTATGTAATGAGAATCGGAACACTTTTTTTAAAAAGTAATTCGACGGGAATTATCACTTTTTCTGAATTAGATTGGATAACTACCCATCAATCTATTTTCACTAGGTTGGAGGAATCCGTAGCAATTAAATTAGGCAGAATGCTTGATGCAGGATCTATCAATATTGGTTGCCGTTTGAAATCCTGAATAAGTTTTTATTTTAATAATGAAGTATCAAAAAGAGAAAAAAATATTTTTTCGGGAAAGAATCCATTCTTTAAATATCTTTCTTTTTTTAGGATTTAATCTTTCACTTATTTCTGTCTTAGGTTTTATTTGGTTTAATTCTGCAATTGAAAAAGTAGTTTAAATTTTTGAATTTTTTGTATATTAAAGTTATCTTTAAAAATTAATTATATTTTGAGCATAGGATATTTACAAAGAAAGGCAGCTTGGGAAATTTTATTAAAAGTTAGTTCTGGTGATTTTTCTGATCATGCTCTTGAAAAGGTTTTAAAAAATTATCAATTTAATCCTCTTGATATAGCTTTTATTACGGAATTATCTTTTGGATGCATAAGGTATAGAAAATTTCTTGATCTTTGGACGGATCATACATCAAAAATTACTCATAAAAAGCAGCCTCCAAAGTTAAGATGGCTTCTGCATATAGGTTTGTATCAACTATTGAAAATGGATAAAATCCCATTTCCTGCTGCTATTTCTACCACTGTAGAAGTAGCTAAAAAAACAGATTTAAATGGTTTAGCAGGAACTGTAAATGCGATATTGAGAAATGCATCAAGAAAATTAGACCAAAAAATCTTTCCGGAATTATCTTCTGATAGAAAAGAAAGAATTTCATATCTTGAATCATTTCCATTATGGCTTGTGAAGGATCTTTATAAATGGGTCGGCAATAGCGAGGGTGAAAATATCATTAAGGCATTTAATAAAAAACCATCAATTGATTTGAGAATTAACTCATTAAAAACTAATTTAGATAACTTTTTGAAAGTTCTTCATGAAAATAAAATTGATGCAGAAATTATTAATGATTTACATAATGGAATTTCTTTAAAATCTAATCCAAGATCTATAAAAAATTTACCAGGATATAGTGATGGACTTTGGACAATTCAAGATAGATCTTCTCAGTGGATAGCACCTCTCTTAAATCCAAAAGAAGGTGAAAAGATTTTAGATGCTTGTGCAGCTCCAGGAAGTAAGTCTACCCACCTTGCAGAATTAACAAATGATAGTGCTGAAATCATTGCCGTAGATAGATCAGCAAAAAGATTGAAAATACTGCAATCAAATTTAGAAAGGTTAAATTTGAAATCTGTTAATACCCTTAAGGCTGATGCTACGAGTTTGATTGAATTAAATCCTAAGTTTATATCTTATTTTGATAAGATTTTATTAGATGCTCCATGTTCAGGCATTGGAACTCTTTCCAGGAATCCAGATTCTAGATGGTCTTTAAGTAAAGAAAAAATAAAATCTTTAACTTTATTACAGGAAAAACTTTTGGAGAGTATTTTCCCTCTTTTGAAAAAAGATGGCACTTTAGTTTATTCAACTTGTACTATTTGTCCAGATGAAAATAATTTATTAATTGAACGATTTATTGAAAAAAATAAAACTTTAAAATTGGTTAGCCAAAAGCAAATTTTCCCTAGCTTGGATTATCCTGGTGATGGATTTTATTCTGCAATAATTTCTTATAAATCTTAAAAATATAATTTATTTATTAATTGGAATTTTATAAATTTCAGATATGAACTTCTTCCATAAATAAGCTGCATTCCCACTAGATAATTCAGATTCCTTGTTATCGTCGTAACCTATCCAGATCCCTGTTGTAAGGTTATCAATGGAACCAATAAACCAGAGATCTTTATTTCCATCAGATGTTCCTGTTTTCCCATAAATTTTCTTTCCTTTTATAGAGGCTGCTTTTGAAGTGCCTTCTTTTACAGATTTTTCAAGAAGTTTATTTATTTTCTTGTTTATTTTTAAATCTAATATTTTCTTGGAAATAGATTTATTTTCCCAAATAGGTTGTTTTTTAAATGATTCTATTTTTTCTATGATTTCAGGGTTTTGAATCTTCCCATTATTATTAATTGCAGAATATGCATTTGTGATGTTTAAAAGATTATCTCCGTAGGCACCAATAGCTAATGATGGGAATTCCTCAAACTCTTGCTCGTAACCTAGTCCAAATGAATTCGCTAAATTAATAGTATTTTTTAAGCCGATTTTTTTTGTTATTGATATTGGAACGATATTTGATGAACTTTTAAATGATTCAATCAAAGATATTGAACCTCTATAGTCTTCTGAAAAATTTTTTGGGCAATAACTTTCCCAGCATATTGGTAAGTCTTCAAATTTATCGCTTAATTTTATTCCTTCTATTAATGCAGCAGCATAAGGGATTATTTTAAAAGTAGAACCTAAAGGTCTTACAGATGAAATCACTCTATTGTATTCGTTAATTGATGGATTTTTGCTGGTTATCATTGTCCTGATTAGTCCAGTTTTTGATTCAATTGATAACAGAGCAAATTCAAGTTCTTTAGGCCCAGCATATCTTGATATTTTTTGACCTTTTTCTTGCCAATCTTTTTTGATAGAAGATTTAATTCTTAAAAACTTATAATCATTTTTACTTCCAATTTTTTTATCTGTTTCCTGAAGAATAAAGTTTATTAGTAATTTATCATCTAAAAAATTATCAGCTGTTTGATAATTTAACTTTATTTTTTCTTTAATAGCCTGATTCTTATTTGCTAGAGAAATATATCCATCAACATACATTGATTCAAGAACTTTATTTCTATTTTTAATAGCTAGTTCTAAATTTTGATAAGGTGAATAAATTGATGGAGCTGGAGCTAATCCTGCAATTAATGCGATCTCTGATAATGTCAATTCTTCTATAAATTTTCCAAAATAAACTTGGGCAGCCTCGTCTACCCCGTATGCTCCTGATCCTAGATAAATATTATTTAAATATAATTTTAAAATTTGATTTTTGTTATACCTAAATTCAAGTATGAGTGATATAAATATTTCTTTGATTTTTCTTTGAAAACTTAAATCATTATTTAGAAAAAGTAATCTAGCAACTTGTTGTGTAATCGTACTTCCTCCCTCTTTAACATAACCACTTCTAATATTTTGAATAAGGGCACGTGAAATACTTTTTAAATCTATTCCATGATGTTTATAAAATCTTTTATCCTCAGAAGATATAAAAGAATGTTTAAGAAAAAATGGAATTTTATGATAACTATTATCTATTTCAAATTTGCGGCTTAATTTGCTTATTATTTTATTATCAGAAGATGATATTACGTAAGAATATTTGATTTCCCGAGACTTTTTATTTTTAGAAACGTCAAATTTTAAGGTATTAAATATTAGATTAAAAAAATAAAAAGATACTCCAGAAAAAATTAATATTTGAATTATTAAAACAAAAGATTTGAATTTAATCTTTTGCACCTTAAGCAACTAAAAAACTATGTCCTATCGCTAAAGCTGTAACTAACATCCCAGTGATAAGGAATGGTTGGGCACTCGCTTGATATTTGACATCAAACTTTAGAGGATCTCTTAGTAACCACATATCTTGAAATGTTATTTGTGGAATTACCAATAAAACCAAAATTACAGATGCTAAATGTTGACCAATAATGACTAATACTATAACCATTGCTAATTGAAAAATATCAATCAGTCCTGCACTTATTCTACTTGCATTTTTAATTCCAAAAACTACTGGTAGAGAATTCAAGCCAAGCTTTGAGTCTCCTTCAACACTTTTGAAATCATTAATAACAGCAATTCCAAGTCCTGAGAGGCTATAAGCAAGTGTTAGTATCGCCGTCACGATTGTTAATTTCCCAAACAAGGCTTGTCCTGCCCACCAAGGTAAAGCTATATAAGATGCTCCTAATGCATAATTCCCAAGCCAACCATTCTGTTTTAATTTGAGTGGTGGAGCAGAATATATATAACTAACAAAGGAACCTCCTAATGCCAAAAGTAAGACGGAGGGGAAGCTGTGCTTAGCATATAAATCTAATAGAAAAGCAACTATTAAACCCGCTATAAGTAATACCCAGATTTGTATTTTTACATCTTTAATTGAAATTTTCCCAGAAGGAATTGGTCTATTTGGTTCATTAATTGCATCAATTTCTTTATCAAAAAAATCATTTATGGTTTGGGTATAACCAGCCAGAAGCGGTCCACTCATCAACATACATGCTAATGAAGCTAGAACATTACTAAATGTCCATTCAAAATTCCCACTTGCAGCTGCTCCACAAATAACTCCCCATATCAAAGGGATCCACGTTATGGGTTTCATTAACTGTATACGGAGTTTCCATATACTTGATGTTTCAGAGGCACCTTTAATTCCTAATAGTTGTTTTGGATCATTCACTTTATTCTTTAACCTTTCTCAATTTCTTCTGGGAAAAACCAATTTTGCTCACCATTCTGAAATTTTGCGGTGATTCCAATACTTCTGCCGTCTGTCATTTTATAGCCTGTTATTACGGCTTTAGGACTCGAGGATATTTGATCGATTAATTTAGCTGGTAGTCTATCTTTTACTTTGTTAATGTTAATTTTGATTTTACTACCGATTTTGGGTAATAATTTTGTTTCAGCCATAAGAGGTAAAATGGAAGCTATTATGCAAGATTAACAGCATTTGGACAATTTTTACTAAAATGGTAGCTCTTCGTTTAATTCCTTGTTTAGATGTCGCCCATGGCAGAGTGGTTAAAGGTGTAAATTTTGTTAACTTGAGAGACTCAGGCGATCCTGTTGAATTGGCTTGTAGGTATTCTGATGAGGGTGCAGATGAATTGGTATTCTTAGATATTAGAGCTAGTGTAGATAATAGAAATACATTAGTTGATCTTGTCTCTAGGACCGCAAAATCAGTAAAAATCCCATTTACAGTAGGTGGAGGAATAGATTCTGTTTCTTCAATTAATGATCTTTTAAGAGCTGGAGCGGATAAAGTAAGTTTGAATTCTTCTGCAGTTAGAAATCCAGATTTAATTTCTAAAAGTTCTAGAGAATTTGGCAATCAATGTATCGTGATAGCAATTGATGCTCGAAGAAAAGTTAATAAGTTTGGTGAGTGGGAGGTATATGTAAAAGGAGGGCGAGAAAATACTGGTATAGATGTATTAAGTTGGGCAAAGAAAGTTGAGGAGTTAGGCGCTGGGGAAATATTGCTTACTTCAATGGACGGTGATGGAACACAGAATGGATATGATTTGAATCTGACAGAATCTGTTGCAAATATTGTTGATATCCCAGTAATTGCTTCCGGAGGAGCAGGCTCTCTAGAAGATATCTATGATGTTTTCAAAGAAGGCAGGGCATCAGCAGCACTTTTAGCATCATTACTTCATGATAAGAAACTTACTTTAAAAGAAATAAAAACTTTCCTCCTCGAAAAAAAACTTTCAATTAGACCATATGAATAAAAATTTTAATTTAATCCCAAAAAATAAGTTAAAAATTTAAAAATGAAATTTACAAAAACTATCGAAGTTAGAAATATATTTAATAAAATTTCCTACAAATATGACTTTTTAAATAATCTATTAAGTTTTGGGCTGCACAGATTATGGAAAAAGAAATTAGTTAATTTATTGGAACCTTTAAATGGTGAAGATTGGGCTGATTTATGCTGTGGAACTGGTGATTTAGCATTCTTAATTTCTGAGAGAGTTAGTCCAAGGGGTTCAATAACTGGGATTGACAGTGCAGAGGATATTTTAAATATTGCAAAGAAAAAATCAGAGCTTAAAAAAAATAAATTTATTAAATGGGAAATTAAAGATGTATTAGAAATTAATGATTATTCAAAAAATTTTGATGGGATTTGTATGTCATATGGACTAAGAAACTTGAATAATGTTGAAGAAGGAATAAAAAAAGTTTTTTATCTTTTGAAGGATAAAGGAAGGGCAGGATTTTTGGATTTTAATCACTCAAGAAGAAATTCTTTATCTAATATTTTTCAGAAAATTTATTTAAGATTAGTTGTAGTAACTATTTCGCGGCTTTTTAATTTAGGTCCAGAGTACGCATATATTGAAAAAAGTATTAGAAATTTTCCAAAAAAAAATGAGCTTATAAATATTGCTAAGGAAGTTGGATTTAAAAAAGCTGAATTTAGGACTATTTTGGGGGGGCAAATGGGAATACTAATTTTAACTAAATAAAGAATTTAGTTTTTTATTTTTCTCCAACAAAAAGAACACTTTCCCCATCTTTTGATTTCGCCCTCAGGAGTAGGGGAATTACAGAGAGTACAAATGCACATGTTATTTTGATGGATTCTGCTTGGATGCTTTGCCCAAACTATCTTTGCATTAGTAGCTTTGATATTTTTATTTTTAATTTCATAATTTTGTATTATTTTTATTTCATTCAAAGTTATTCCAATTTTCTCGATTCTCTCTTTTAATTTATGCTTGTTGTAGATTAAAGCTTGGCGCCACTGTGGATGATTTACTGCAATAGTAAGTATTTTTTTTTCAATATTTAGTGGTTGGCATTCTTGAAATAGTTCCAAGCCGATTAAGTTCTTCCAATTTTCTTTGATTTTAGAAAGTTTATCTAATTCTCCGCAGGATTTTTTGAAATTATCAAGGCAATTTTTTAATGGATGTGGATTCCTTCTATTCACTATTGGCAAATACTTTTTGTCCAATTTGTAAAATTTACTTATTAAGACTAAAGTTAATCTAATCTTCAAAAAGATGCTCGTTGTTTTAATAAAGAATTTGTGAAAGTTTTTGGATCTGCAGCTAAGACAGTTTTTTGTTTAAAAAAAATTCAGGGTCAATATCCAACCTGGAGACTTCATTACAAAATAAAATGTAAAAGTACCGAAAATGAGCTAACAAACTTGCTTGAATATTCTGAAATAAAGAAAAACCAGCCAGTAGCGATAATCGCTAGAGAACAGTTCTCAGGGGTTGGCCAAAATTCAAAAACTTGGGTTTCTCCAAAAGGCGGGATTTGGTTAAGTGCAGCTTACCCAATATTTTCAAAAGAATTTGAATGTAAAATATTTAATTTGTCTTTAGGTATTAAGTTATGTGAAATGCTTAGACAAGAGAATATAAATGTTTGTTTGAAATGGCCAAATGATATTTTTTTTGGTTCAAAAAAGTTGATTGGATTTTTACCAAGGGTAATATCAAGAGGCAAAGAAATTATCTATGTGAGGATAGGACTTGGCATGAATGTTTTAAATTACACTCCATCAGAAGGTATTTCACTATCAAAAGTCCTTCAAACTAAAAATATTAATCATCATTATTGGACAGCCAAAGTTCTTAAAGCTTTTTATGATGCAATTGAATGTAACAAGAAAAAAGAATATGTGATTAAATCTGCAAATAAGTTTCTTACTAAAAGTTTTTTACCTAGTGGTTATTGTCCTCATTCATGGAAAATAAGAGATATTGATTCTAATGGGAATTTAAGAATTGAAAATGAAAGCCAACTGAAGGTAATTAGAAGGTTTTGAATTTAATTAACTTTTAATTCAACTATTCTTCCATCCTTAAATCTGGCTATTTTTTTTGCGCGATTTGCAACTTCATCTTCATGCGTTACTAAAACTATAGTTATACCTGATTCATGCAGTTTGTCAAAAAGATCTAATACATCTTCAGTAGTTTTTGAATCTAGTGCTCCAGTAGGTTCGTCTGCTAACAAAATTGCGGGGTTATTGATAATAGCCCTCGCTATAGCAACTCGTTGTTGTTGACCTCCGGATAATTGGTTTGGGCGATTATTCATTCTTTCTGAAAGGCCAACTTTTTTTAAGGCATTCTTACCTCTCTCTAATCTTTGCTCAGGCTCAATACCAGCATAAATCATTGGCAAAGTTACGTTTTCAAGTGCAGTTGCGTCCGAAAGAAGATGAAATTGTTGAAAAACGAAGCCTAATTTTTGGTTGCGTATTTCCGCGAGCTCATCATCAGATAAATTCTCAACAGGAATACCATTTAATTTATAAATACCTTCAGATGGTCTATCTAGACATCCAATAATATTCATAGCTGTACTTTTGCCTGAGCCACTTGCTCCCATTACAGCTAAATAATCACCTTTATAAATTTCTAAGTTTATGCTGTCTAAGGCTTTAACAGTTAGATCTTCTTTTCCATATGTTTTAGATATATTTTCTAAACTCGCGACTTTCTTAGACATTTATTGAAGAATTCTTCTAGGAAATATTATTTGCTGTAGCAATAATATCTTGTAAGAAAGGAGTTTCTGAAACTGCTGTATTAGCTAATTTGAAGAGAGGATTAGACAGGATTCCTCCAAGAGCAGTTACTGCGACACAAGTATAAAGTGCAATTCTTAAGGGAGGTAATCCTACAATTCCCCAATTAATTTCAGGATATGATTTAACTATTTCAGAAGCTTCCTGTGGTTCTTTAACTACCATCATTTTTATCACTGAAATGTAGTAATAAATAGATATAACAGAAGTTACTAATCCAACTATTACTAATAGATATTGATGATTTGCCCAACCTGCAAAGAACAAATATATCTTTCCAAAAAATCCCAACATTGGAGGTAAACCTCCAAGAGATAGAAGACAAAGGCTTAAGCCTAATGTAATGAGAGGATCTTTTTGGTAAAGTCCTGAGTAATCAAGAATTCTGTCGGAACCAGTTCTTAGTGAGAAAAGTATTACACAAGAAAATGCACCCAAATTCATAAACAAATATGCAGCCAAATATAAAACAGCTGCTGATAAGCCATCTTGTGTGCTAGATACTATTCCAATCATTACAAATCCGGCTTGTCCAATAGAACTGTAAGCTAGCATCCTTTTCATTGAGGTTTGAGCTAGAGCTACAACATTTCCCAGAGCCATGCTTAATATGGCCAAAATGGTAAATAAAAGTTTCCATTCTTCGTCAAAAGAAGAGAAAGTTGTGCTTAATATTCTTATTGCAAATGCAAAGCCCGCTGTTTTTGAACCAACAGATAAAAAAGCAACTACAGGCGTAGGTGAACCCTCATATACATCAGGAGTCCATTGATGAAAGGGAACAGCAGCAATTTTAAATGCAACTGTTGATAAGACAAATACAAGAGCTAGTGAAGTAATGAAAGATGGCTTATTGATAATCTCTAAGCCTATTGTCGCTAAGTTTGTTGAACCACTTAATCCATAAAGAAAAGAGGATCCATACAAATAAACAGCAGCAGCAGCTGATCCAACAAGAAGGTATTTTAAGGCCGCTTCTGAACTTCTTGGATCTCTCTTGAGGTAACCAGAAAGTAAGTAACTTGCTACAGATAAAGTTTCCAGAGATATAAATACACTAATAAGGTCAGTAGATCCACACAAAAGCATTGCACCCAGGGTGGCCGATAGAACTATCGCGGCAAACTCGCCAATTGGGCTGCCACTTTGTTCTGTATACCGCCAACTTATGAGTAAAGATACTAAGGTTGATAAAGAAATTATTGCTCTAAATGCGATTGCTAAATTATCTGAATTAAAGGACCCAAGGAATGCGCTTTCTACCGGATTATTCCATTGCAATGCCAAACTTATAAGAGAGCTGCCAATTGATAAATAGCAAATTATTGGTGCCCATTTCGATGCAGTTTTTTCTCCAGCTAAATCTACAAGAAGTGTTCCAACGATACCTAATAAAATAAAAGCTTCTGGAATAATGGCTTGAGCATTTAGATTAATTGTAAAAATTTCGTTGGGCACTTTATTAAATTGGATTAAATTAGATGTTTGATTCTAAGGGTCTAAGAGTTAATCTTAACTTGATTATAATTTGTGGGTATGATTTTTGAAATTTTAAGAAGAAATTACTTGAAAAAGCTTCAAATAATCATAATATGCCCTAACTGAACAAAAACACCAATTTTTGAAATAAACCTTGGATCACACACTTGTAATTGTTGAAAGTCCCACCAAAGCAAAAACCATAAGAAAGTTTTTGCCTTCTAATTATGAAGTTCTCGCTTCAATGGGACACGTAAGAGATCTTCCAAAAGGAGCTGCTGAAATACCTGCTGCGGTTAAAAAGGAAAAATGGTCAAGGATAGGAGTAAATACAACAGAAGATTTTGAACCACTTTATATAGTTCCAAAAGATAAGAAAAAGGTTGTTAAAGAGTTAAAAGATGCATTGAAAGGTGCGACCCAGCTATTACTGGCAACTGATGAAGATAGAGAGGGAGAGAGTATTAGCTGGCATCTTCTGCAAATACTTAAGCCTAAAATACCAACTAAGAGAATGGTTTTTCATGAAATTACGAAAAAGGCAATTAATAAAGCTTTAGACCAAACAAGAGAAATTGATATGGAACTTGTTCAGGCTCAAGAAACGAGAAGAATCTTGGACAGGCTTTTTGGATATGAATTATCTCCTTTACTTTGGAAGAAAGTAGCTCCCCGACTATCTGCTGGCCGTGTTCAATCAGTTTCTGTAAGACTTCTTGTAAGGAGAGAGAGAGAGAGAAGATCCTTTAAAAAAGCAAGTTACTGGGGGATTAAAGCTTCCCTAGTAAAAGATAATGTTACTTTCGAAACTAAATTATTCAGTTTAAATGGTCAAAGAATTTCTAATGGTTCCGATTTCGATGAACAGACCGGCAAATTAAAACAAGGAAATAAATCTCTAATAATTGGAGAAGAAAAAGTAAATGACTTATTAAAGATTTTTTCCTCTGAGAATTGGTTAGTCTCAAAAATCGAAAAAAAGCCATCCACTCGTAAGCCAGTTCCTCCATTTACAACTAGTACATTGCAACAAGAAGCAAACAGGAAGCTTCGTTTGTCTGCAAGAGAAACAATGAGATGTGCCCAAGGCCTATATGAGAGAGGGTTCATAACATATATGAGGACTGATTCGGTCCATCTTTCCGAACAAGCTACAAAAGCTGCTAGAGAATGTGTTAGCTCTATGTATGGGAAAGAATATTTATCTAACTCACCAAGACAATTTAATTCAACTGCAAGAAATGCTCAAGAAGCACACGAAGCAGTTAGGCCTGCAGGTGAGGTCTTTAAAACACCAAAGGAAACAAATCTAACTGGTAGAGACTTATCTCTTTACGATTTAATTTGGAAAAGAACTGTAGCTAGTCAAATGGCGGAAGCTAGGCTAACAATTATTAATGCTGAAATTAGTGTGGGGGATGGATTATTTAAATCGAGTGGGAAAAGTATTGATTTCCCAGGATTCTTCAGAGCTTATGTCGAGGGAAGTGATGACCCAAGCTCATCCCTTGAACAACAGGAAATTATTCTCCCAAACTTGACTACCGGAACATGTCTTGAAGTTACTAATAAGGAATCTACTTTTCATGAAACTAAACCGCCCGCAAGATATACAGAGGCTGCATTAGTTAAAGTTCTTGAAAAAGAAGGGATTGGAAGACCATCTACCTATGCAAGCATTATTGGGACAATTGTGGATAGAGGTTATGCAAATATATCTTCCAATACTTTGGCTCCAACGTTTACAGCTTTTGCTGTTACTGCTCTATTGGAAGAACATTTTCCTGATTTGGTTGATACAACTTTTACTGCAAAAATGGAATCTTCATTGGATGAAATATCTTCAGGTAATCTTGAGTGGCTTCCATACCTTGAGACTTTCTATAAAGGTAAAAATGGTCTTGAGGTAAAAGTTCAGAAAACAGAGGGTGATATTGATGGTAAAGCTTATAGACAAGTTGATTTCGAAGACCTTCCTTGCGTAGTAAGAATAGGCTCGAACGGACCTTGGCTTGAGGGTACAAAAATTGATGAATCTGGTAACGAAATTCAGGCTAAAGGGAACCTCCCAATGGATATTACTCCTGGAGATTTAGATATAAAGCAAGTTGATCAAATTTTAAGTGGCCCATCAGATCTTGGAACTGATCCGAAAACTGGGGAAAAAGTCTTTTTAAGATTTGGCCCTTATGGACCTTACGTACAGTTGGGAAATAATGATCAAGATAAAGCTAAACCAAGAAGAGCTTCATTACCCAAAGAGTTGAAAACTGATGATCTAACCCTAGATGAGGCTCTCGTACTGTTAAGTTTGCCTAGATTGTTAGGAGCTCATCCTGAAGGAGGAGTTGTTGAGGCTGATAGAGGAAGATTTGGTCCTTATATTAAATGGATTAAAAATGAAAATGAATCTGAAAATAGATCCTTAAAGAAAGAGGATGATGTTTTTACAATTGATATTAAACGAGCATTAGAAATTCTTGCGATGCCAAAAATGGGTAGAGGTGGTCAAGAGGTACTTAAAGACTTTGGAAAACCGAAAGAATTTAAAGAAAAAATTCAAATATTAAATGGAAGATATGGCGTCTATTTAAAATGTGGAAAAACTAATGTCTCGGTTGCCAAAGATACTGACATAGAAAAATTTACCATAGATGACGCAGTATCTCTATTAGAAGAAAAACTAAAGGATAAAAAAGGCGCAATTTTAAAAAAAACAAAGATTAGTAATAAAAAAACTACAAGGAAAAAGAAAAGTTAGAAAAAATATGATTTTTAAAAAAAAAGAACTTTTTTTATTAATTTTTTTAATTTTCTTGCAATCATGCTCTGGAGGGAGGATTGGAAATTTTCTTGAAAGTAGTTTTACTGATTTAGAAAAAATAAGCAAAAATGAAGATTTTCAAAATAACTCATTAATTAAAAAAGAATCAAAAACAATCTATCTGATTCCATTAAATTAAAAAATATATTTTACCAACCGTTTTCTTTAAGCCACTCGGAAGAAATATTATTTGAAGATAAATCTTGATTACCTTTTTTATTAAATAAAAGTAATTTCTCTACATATTTAATTAGTGCATCTGCCTCAAGGTTTACGCTGTCACCGATATTTAATTTATTTAGATTTGTGTTATGCCAAGTATGAGGAATTATAGCAATAGTAAATATTTCTCCTTCCTGCTCATATTTTGCAATCGTAAGACTTATACCATTTACACAAATACTCCCTTTATTAACTACATATTTTGAAAAATTATTATTTTTCCACTTTATTGATAAGAGCCAAGATTTCTCTAATTTTTCTATATTCTCGACCGTTCCAAGGCCATCAACATGTCCGCTGACTATATGCCCTCCTAGACGGTCAGACACCCTAAGAGCAGGCTCTAAATTAACAATCTGATTTAGGTTCGACTTTACTCCTAAAGTTGTTTTCTTTAATGTCTCCTCACTAACATCAACAGTAAATTTATTTTGAAAAATCTCTTTAACTGTCAAACAAATTCCATCAACAGCTATGCTGTCACCGATTGCCATATCAAATAAATTATCTAGAATTTCAATTTCTAAAATATTTTTTTCTTGTCTTAGTTTTCCAACTGATTGAATTATTCCTGTAAACATAGATTTAAGAAAAATATTTTTGCAAAATTTTGTATTTACTTTAATTTACTTTAAATGATTTTCAACTATAAATAAATTAAAGAGTAAAAAAAAAGAAATTGATCATATTTAGATGATTATTAATTCACAAAAAAGATCATTTGGTAAAGGGGCGAAAGTGAGCTTATTCACTTTAGGGACAATGCGAGCAACTGAAAGTCTCGAAAAAATGTATGGCATAATAAAAAATGCATATTATGTAGGTATTAACCACATAGAAACAGCACCCTCTTATGGTGATGCTGAATCACTTATTGGAAATTCAATAAAAAAATTAGCAATAGAAGAGAATATAAAAGAAAAAAATTGGGTGATTACTTCCAAAGTATTACCAAAGGGTGATTTTGACTTTTTAAAAAATAATTTTAAAAAGTCTCTTAAAAATTTAAATCGTGAGAAAATTAATAATCTTGCAATTCACGGACTCAACTTAAAACAACATCTAGATTGGGTTCTTGTTGGAGAGGGTAAGAAATTCATATCTTGGATACTTGAGAAGGAACTAGTTGATCAAGTCGGTTTTACTTCTCACGGAAGTTATTCACTAATTAAAAATGCAATTAACTGTGAAGTTTTTACTTTTTGTAGTCTTCATTTACATTATTTAGATCAATCTAAGATTGCTTTAGCAGAGGAAGCTATAAAAAAAGGTATGGGAGTTTTAGCAATATCACCTGCAGATAAAGGCGGTAGATTGTATTCTCCAAGTGATATTTTGATAGAGGCCTCTAAGCCTTTTCATCCATTAGAATTGGCATATCGATTTCTTCTGGCAAAAGGCATTACAACTTTATCCTTGGGGGCGACAAACAAAAAAGATTTTGAATTTGCGCATAAACTTAGAAACTCATTCGAGAAGCTAACAAAACTTGAAAAAAGCGCTCTTAATAAAATTGAGGAAGTTTCTAATGAAAGATTAAACTCAACCAAATGTGAACAATGTAGATCTTGTCTTCCATGTCCATATGAAGTGCCTATTCCAGAAATACTTCGTTTAAGAAATATATCTGTTGGTTATGGCCAATTAGAATTTTCAAAAGAAAGATACAATTTAATAGGAAAAGCTGGCCACTGGTGGGAAGAAAAAAATTCCTCATTTTGTCAAGAATGTAATGAATGTGTTCCTAAATGTCCTAGTAAATTAGATATACCAAATTTATTAAAGGAAACTCATAACTTATTAATTGAAAATCCTACAAAAAGATTATGGGGATAGTGACTCATTCCAGATATTTTTAAGATTAATTTTTTGTTCATTTGTTAAGACAGGGAAAGACCAACTATTTTCCCAACATTTCTCAGAAGGTCCTGAGATGGGGAGCATTTCAGTTTTATATTTACTTTGCAAATAATCACTATTGAATGGAAGATACCAACCCTGGCTTACTAATTTATCTACTATTGATTTATTTTCTAAAGATTTAATCCATTTAATTAATATTGCATTATTTAGATTTGATCGACTAAGTAGAAAATGCCACATCAAAGGTACGCCTTGGCTTGGGAAAACTAAAGAAAGCCTTGGATCTATTTTTAAATATTTTGAACAAAGACTATAAGGAACTATTGCGACAATAGCATCAGAATTAATCAACCAATTGAGCATATTTTTATCATCAAATAACATTGCTTGGCTTTTGAGTTTTTTTAAAGAATTAGATAAATTAATTTTTTGAGCAATTGACAATATTATTCGGGGACTTTGTGGAAAAATAATTTTCCCAGTTAATTTTTTAGAAAGAAGAAAATCCCAAGATGTTCTTGCTGAATTTATTAATTCTTTATTATTTTTAATGATAATTGTATAAGGTACTACGCCAATAGGAAATAATTTACTCCTCTGATTTTGATTAAAGCTTCCCAAAAAATCTATCGATCTCTTATCTAAATTTTCGAACAGTGCATATTCATTTATTTTTTCAAATTCTGAAAAATCTATACTAGAAATCCATCCATCATTTATTAAAGTAAAGTCAGAATTGAAAATTGTGTTTCTATTTTTTTGTAGCCGAATATTTTCAAAATTAATTTTTTCCTGCTTCCAATCTTTTGGAATCGTATCTTTAAAAGATTCTGGATAAAAAGAATTTTGTAATGCAATTTTTACTTTATTAGGTAGATTACTGCAAGAGTTTAAGAAAAGTAAGAGCGAAAGCTTACCACAATTTAAAAATTCTCTTCTGGTTGCAAATTTTGAAAACATTTAGCAATCCTTCTCTAAAGAAATTTGACCTAGGCCCTTCATCATTTCCAGATTTTGTTGACACAATGAAACTATTTCTTCATTTTTAAATCCTTCTAAGAAAGCAAGCAATGATATTCCACCAGCACCTACACCTTCTTTTACATGACCTAATTCATAATCCTTCAATTCTTTGTATTTTGAAGATTTGAAATTTAAAGGACTGGCTAAACCTAATAATTTGACATCATATTTTTCATTAATTAGATTTACTAAATCATTCAGAGAATTATCTTTCACAAGCCACCCAGTTGTCGCAATAAAAACATCTTCAATAAATTCATCTTTATTTTTTTTATCTAAAAATTCCAATACAAGCAAAATGACCGCTAACATCTGACTTCCTCCAGACAAAATTACAGTTTGTTTTGCCAACCTCGTACCAATTAGAAGACCCATTGAGAAAGCTTGGAAAGGATCACCTACAGCCGCGACAACATCAAGAGAGTCGAAATCAGCCTTGAAATTTGCATTGAAAAGTCCTCTATCAACTACTTGTCTTCTTAATTCTCTTGGAGCTTTAAATAAACTACTCCCTACTAAATTAGATACCTGCAAACCAAAAGCTTCCATTACTGCCTGAGCAGTTGTGGTGCCCCCCGGTACAGATTCGGAAATTAAAACTGGTTTTTTTAAGGATTTTCCTATCGCAAGACCTTTTTCATAGAGGTTTAAAACTCTATCTTTAGTCATCGATTTACCAGTAGTAAGACAATTTGATGGTCCCAAATTTCTATCTTCTACAACCAAATGATTGAAATAAGGCTTTGCTCCTATTCCCAGAGGAACAATAACTGGATAAATATTTATAAGCTTTGAACAAACATGACTTATTAGGGCAGGAGTTACCCCTGCATTGAGAAGAGGCAATTTATATTTATGATCTTTTGAAGCACCCTCAAGCAAAAATTCGGCATCTGCGAGCGCAGTTGTTCTTCTTGATTTTGCATTAATACCTGCTGCGGAAATTCCTGGAATTTGAGATGTATTAGTGCCAGCAATTATAAGAAATATTTTTAAATTTTTAATATTCTTTTTCAGTATTTCTATCTTATTAAGTTGTCTTTTTTTATTGGATTCATTACCAAAAAAATTTATTCCTAATTCTGTAATGTACATTCTTACTTTTTTTAATTATTAAAATTTACTAAGCTATTTAATAATCTTGGAGGATCTGGGATGGTTAATTTAAATTTAGGAAACAGAGAATAGGCAACTACATGTACAGTTAAAACATAAACTATTTCTTGAAAAATTATTAATAAAATTGCACCTATTTGTATACTCAAAATTGAGGGGTATAAAGGTAAATTAAATAATCCAATGAACTTTTCTATTAGACCATAACTCGCTCTAGTAATTAACACCCAAAGATTATCTCCAACCAAAGTAGATAATGCTATTACTCTTATCAAGAAGCCAAGGGTTCCAATAACAACTCCCCCAGTTAAACTAAGTTTCCAACTCTTTTCTTTAAACCAACACCAACCTAACCAAAAAGCCAAGATCCCATAAGGAAATAAAAATAAAGTTCCTCTAACAGGACCCATAATTATGAATAAAAGTAGAAATTGTATTAAAAGTCCTTCCAATGCAATTTTAGTTCCTCTTCTCAAGTGCAACAGGATCATTGGGAGGGGTAAAATCAACCTTAATAAAGCTCCACCAATTGGCAAATAATATAATGCAACCCATAATAAAGACGAAAGAGATGCTAAATAAGAGGTCTCGACAATATTTAATGCTTCAGTTTTTGTTGTTATTTTCATTTTTTTGTTAAATATTTTTTTAATTAATTTTTATTCATACTTTTACTTTTTGAATCTAAGATACGTTCAATCTTTTCTATTTCAAAATTTACCTCAGAATTACTCAATATGGAACTCAACTCTTCAGTGGGATCTTTTGGATCTACATCTTTTAAAATGAATATTATTTTGTAAGATTGAAGCTCAACTTTTCTTTTTTTTGAAAG
>QCBH01000002.1 GCA_003281685.1 Prochlorococcus sp. AG-347-E23
GTAAGCGTTGCTGCTGGTACATACCAAAAAAGTAATTGGTCCTCAATGGAGTGGTTTAGCGTTAATGTCTGTTCTGATTATGCTGAAATAATGGAAAGTGAATGAAGAGAATAAAACGACTATTAGTTTTGCAGCACTTAGAAATAGAAGGACCTGGTCTTTTTGAACAATTTGCTAAAGAAAAAGATTTAAAAATCGAGGTTGTTCGTTTAGATAAAAAAGATAATCTTCCTAAAACAAAAGAAGGTGATTTAATTTTAATTATGGGTGGACCGATGGGAATCAAAGATATTGGGACCGAAAAATACTCATGGCTTAAGTTGGAGAGAGATTTTATTAGAAGAGAATTAGAGAATAATAGACCTATAATCGGTGTTTGCTTAGGTGCTCAGTTGATTGCGAGTGCTGCTGGTGGAGATGTTGAAATTTTAAAATATGGATGCCCTCCAAAAGAATTACCAGAAATTGGATGGTCTCAAATTTTTATTGATAAATCAAATAGTGACTTTAAAGCAATGTTTGAAGACCCTTTTTATGTACTGCATTGGCATGGAGATAGGATTTTATTACCTAATAAAGCAGTACTCATTGCTAGCAGTGCGCGTTGTAAGGAACAGTTTTTTAGGATTGGTGATTATGCTTACGGATTACAATTTCATATAGAGACAACGGGGACAATGATAAATAAGTGGATTAAAGAAGATAAAGAATTTGTCTTTAAAGGATTGGGATCAAATGGTCAGATAATTTTAAGAGAAGAAAATAAAAAATATAGTGATAAGACTTTTTTAAAAAGAAAGCTTCTCATAAAAAAATTGTTTGAATTATTAGAAAATTAAAAAAGAAGATTTCTAATCAAATAAAAAAGGGCTTAATAAAGCCCCTTATAAATTTAAAAAAAATTATTTTGTTTAGAAAATACCTGGAACTATTTGTCCTGTAAAATAGTAAGCTCCTATAAGAGCAAACATTCCAAGCATTGCAGCTTTACCATTAAACTTTTCAGCTTTTTCGGTCATGAATTTTTTAGCGAATTCCATAATTATTCGAAGTAAATTTATATTTATAATTTAATTATTCCTAATAGGTAATTGATGTAGTGTTTCATACCTAAATCACATTTTTTCTGAGAATTTTATTTTTAATTTATTTTTCATTAATAATATTAGTAATTTAGGAAAGAAACTTTTTTACTAGATCTTTAGTTTGAATAAGAAGCAATAAAAATAATTTAATAGCAAAGCACACTATCTGCTTTAATTGATTCTTCAACTAAAACATCTGGTATAACAAACTCTGCTGTATATCCATTCAGAAGCTTCTCATCATAACCCCTAGATTGAGCAGACATTCCTGAGACATATATGGTAACTTTTGAATTCTTTAAATTTTGAAGATGTTCGTATAAATCTCCAGTACCTTCACCAACTATTTCACCAGCCTTTTTGCAATTTAATATTTGTACTCCGTCTCCTGCCAGAAAAAGAGTTACTTTATGATCGTTTTTCTCTGCAGTAAGGGCAACCAATAAACCTAAAGTTATTTTATTTTTGGATTCTAAACCGCTGTAAATATGCACTAACACTGTATTGTCAGTAATGATAGACATTAAATCCTCCCTAAATTTTTTTATATCCTAAATAAAATATATTTTCATTAGCTGTTTTTTTTTTGAAACGCATACTACTTACATAGCTAAAAGCTAGTAATTGATTGTTGGTCTACATTAGAGAGTAAACAATCCTTTTTTTTAATGAGAAACAAACATAAAAGATCAGCTTTTTTTGATATGTCTGATGATCTTTTTTATCGAATATCATTATTAGGATTTTTAGTTGTTTTTAGCTCAATGGTATTTTTCCTAACGAAATATAGAGAAAAAAAAGTTAATAATATAAGTCAGATCTCCATAACTGAACAAATTTAATTTTTAAAGCATTAATGCAAAGATTTATAATTTCACCGTTATTTGCTTTATCTAGGTTTTTTATAAATATTTACGGAATATTTTTAAAGTTTTTTCTTCAATTAAATGGTGGTTATTGGTCAAGAATTGGTTTAGCCGAAAATATTACAGAGGAAAGAATAAAAAAAAGAAGATTATATATCTTGCCTTTTTATATTCTTCTGGCTTTATTGTTTGGATTACTATCTGCTCTATATTGGTATTTTGTTATTCTCCATGTACCACTTTCAATAGAAAGATATTTAAGTCCTTTGAATAACAAAATTGCTTTAATAATTGCTTTTGCTACTTTCTTTGGTTGGCTTTATATTCTTTGTAAAACAAAAAAATAAAATGCTTAATAAGAGATGATGTGGTCCCATGATTAAAGATTGATTTAATCATGATTAAATCAATCTTAAGGATTCATGCAAAATATCTGTGACCGATTAATTTAATTGTACGACAGTTCTGGTGATCGACTCGGCCAAGGTTGACCAAATAGATCTTCACTAATCCATGGTCTGCAATACCAAGGCAAATTAACTCATCTAACCTTTACGGAAAGAAAGTTAAATGATCAGAAATTAAACTTTCGGGATTAATTCTGAACTATCTTAAAAATAAAGTCGTTTGTAAAGCATGAAGAAGTGAGTAATCACTTTTACTTTCAAAACTAATTTCTAAGAAAATTCTTAATCTGATTATTAAATAGATCTCCTTTCTGTCGTCACCTTTTAAAAAAAGACCTATAAAAGGGTCTTTTTTTATGTCTTAAATTTTATTGATTAACTGTTAATCCAAAAATAACTAAATAATTTATCTCGCTCTTTCGTGATCAGCTAATGCTTTTTCAAAAATAGAAAAGAAAGTACAAATGCTATTTAATGCAATCAACAAAAAAACTACTGATCTTCCTTGTTGATTTAATTGAAGTAATCTTTGAGTCATACTCTTAATAATCGTCGTTATAATCAGATGGACTACCAGTTAAAGAACAAACAACTGATTCCTCTTTTTTCATTTCTTTTATTTCCATTATTGGTCTTCCCATTTTCTTAAGAACATCTATATCTTCTTTAGTCTGACAGCGAGCAATTATGTTTCCTTTTTGATCAAAGCAACTGTAGTAAGTCATTTTATTAAATGCAATTTAAAGTTTATGGTTGATTTCAGTTGTAGCAACGCAACCGACTCATGACAACCATATCTTTAATTTAGGTCAGCCATAGATTTAAATGGCTAAAAAAAAATACCTCTTTCCGTACCTAAATGTTCCTCAAACCGCACACATTAGATACGCAGTGTTTTAATCAAATCAATTAGAACAAAGAGGTAGTTAAACAAATTTTCAAAGGAGAATTTATGAGTGGAGATTTTGAGACCCTTGAAATTAATCAACCAAAAATTAAATATTTAAAACCAGAAGACAATACAGAATGGTTAGATAAATTAATTAATAATATTGAGGACATGAAGAACAAGATATCAAAAGATTCTTAGAAATTTAAGAAAGAAACTTTTTTATTTGATCTTTAGTTTGAATGAGAAGCAATTCAAAAAAGAATTTAAATTTTGTATTTAAGGTAACCGCTTTTTTCTGAATATTATTCAGAATAAGATTCCGACTATTTTTTTATGAAAAAAAAATTAGATGAAAATTCTTATGAAAAAAGAATTGAAAATATAGAAAAAGGAAAATCTTATTTAAAAAGTAATGGATTTTTTAAATCAAAATCTAATCTATTCGAAGACATACAAAAATTTATTTATAAAAGGTAATTTAAAAAAAATTTTTTACTTTTGATTAACTAAATCTCTCCATAAGCAAGCCATCACATAAAAGAAAGAAAGACTTGAAAAGGTTAGGAGAAAAAAAGAATGGGTCAATTTTCTATAACTAAATTAATCCCAATAATCCTGCAGTAAAACCAACAGCAGCGAAGAAAAGGAACTCGATTAAATCTCTTGGGGCAGAGTTCATAAAAAAACTGATTTGAGTCATAATTTTATGACTTGAGAGAATCTCTTAAATCAAACTTTTCAGCTTTTTCAATTTGACACTCAGTATCATCTTCAGCACATTTGATTTCAGCTTTTTTGTTCATGTGGCTACTACAACCGCCTGCTATGACTGGTAAACCGGTCGTAGCCGTAAAACCAGTTAAACATGCAAATGCGATATAAGGAAAAAGTCTTTTCATTTAATTATTACTTTATGTAAACTCATTATGTTACATAAAAAGCTCAAGTGTGAGTAGCTGATAATTCGCGTGCACCCTATACCAATCATCTAAAGTGATTTAGCAAACCTATGAGTTTTCTATTTATCTGAGTATTTTTACTTATATGTTGAGTTGAAGACTTTAAATAATTAATGTGTGTTTTGGGTTTATATATAAGTCATGGATAAAGAACATTTAATTGATTTAATATCTAATAGCATTATTTCTGAGATTAAAGATCTCGAAATTAATGAGGAAAAATTTATTTCAAATAATTATTTAAATAATCTGAATTTAAATCAGCTTAGAATAATTTCTAAAGAATTTATTTTGTAATTTTTATTGAATATTTATTTAAATATAATGAGATTTTCTTTACTATCATTCCAATTTTAATAAGTTAATACCTTTTAATATGAATGATTCAGAAGAATTTAAACCTAGCCTTAAACAAATAAATGAGGATATCAGACCTACATGGGAAGATATCAAAAAACAATCAGAAGTTTTAGTTAACAAACTTGGTTGTCCTAGATCATTTGTAGGAGGGATGCTACATGCAATAGCGAGCGACTTCTCTGATATGAAAACTTGGGAATAAATAAAAAAACTTAACACTTGCACCCTTTTAAAATTGCAACTGTTATTTTATTAATTTAAAACCTGAGCCACATGAACTTTTTGTAGCACCTTTAGGAGTACTTATTAAAAATCCTCCTCCAGTTAAATCTTGATAATGGTCAAGAGTAAGTTCATCTAATAAACTTTTTTGAGAATCTGGGGCGTAAATAGTTAAGCCATCAGTTCTAGCAACAGGAATTCCTGATTCTTTCCAAACATTTACTCTTAAAAACATCCACCCAACATCAAGATTATCATGTTGCAAATATAAAAATATTTTTCCAGGTGTACCACGATATATCGATTGCCTTAACAATTCATTTGAAGCAGCCTTTGTGATAATTAAGGGACTCAATTTTTTAAATTTGCTTAAAACAATTAGTCAACTTATTATAAATTCTAAAATTTAAGCTTTATCTTGAGTAAATAAGTTATCAGGATATGAAAACAATGTAATCTTAGATACCAACAGGTATTTAGTTAATTGATTATAAATTTAAAACACGAGTTAACCCGTTCCAATTTGTTGACTCTGAGGTTTTACCGTTGATTCCTTATCTACTTTTAGTTGTTATTCACTAGTTGTGAGATTCAAAAACGGTCTTTATCTAATCTAAACCATGAAAAAGAAAATCGTAAAAAAATACGCTGAATTAATGCATCAGGCTCAACAAGCTGCTGGAAGAAAAGAAGCTGTTGGACTATTACATAAGGCAGCAAAGTTAAAAAATAAATTCGATAACTTTGAAATGATGTAGCCTATTATTTATTGAAAGTCGATCTAAATAAGGGGCAATAGCTCCTTTTTTTTTAAACACACTCATCACAGATAGAAAAATAAAAAAAAGCTGGCCTAGATCCATAAAAAGCAAGCTCTCATTACGATTAAATTTAAATATTTATGCTAGCAATTTACAATTAAGCTCTATTATTCCTTTATCCATAAGGCAACCAATTTTTAAAACTAGTGCCATATCTAACCTTGAAAATTCTGATTGATGATCTGCAATCCAATCCAATTCGGATAAAGTTATTGATCCAGTTGCATTAACTAGGAGAAAAAGAATACCTAAATTCATTTTTAATTAGTAGCTTTTTTTCCCTTAGCTATCATTACCACTGGCACTAATAGATATGTAAAGAAGGAGATCAAGAAAATGTCTATGTTCATTTTAAAAAATACCAGGGATGATCCAGCCAAAAAGACCATAGTTTACTACCAATGCGAATAAACCCATCATTGCCATTCTTCCATTGGTTCTCTCGGCATTTTGCCAATAAGTTGGTTTTGAGTTTTCCATTGTTTAATTTAGTAATATTTGAATTGGTTTTTAAACGAAGCCAGGAATAATTTGTCCAGTAGTTAGATATGCGCCAATAGCAGCAACTAACCCGAGCATTGCAAATCTGCCATTTAGTGTCTCTGCAACAACCTTTTCTTTTTCGATTGTTTTTGTTTTTGAATTTGTCATTAGAACCAACCAGGAATAATTTGACCAGTTGTTACGTATGCGCCAACAGCTGCTACGAAACCGAGCATTGCCGCCCAACCATTGAATCTTTCTGCTTCAGGGGTCATTTTAAAAAAGAGTAATTTATGTAAACAATTATAACATAAATATTAATTAATGTAAAGAAATGGGTTATATATGCTTAATTTTAAATTAAATCTATACGTTACTGTTACATAAATGTATTATTTTACATCCGCGCTAAAATATTTTTAAGGATAAAGCTAAGCCATCCAAACCTCATCCACACTTACATATATCCCAAAACCCATTGATATGAATGAAGAAAATTTTTGGCTAATGAAAAGTGAGCCCATCTAGTTATAACTGTGATCTCAAAGAATAATTTTTTTTCTCCAAACTTTTAGCGAAATTTAAATTATTTAAGAACCTAGGAGAGCTTTGCACTCCAACATTTCTTTAGTGGCAGCTGATTTATTTGATCTCAATGAAATAATATCTGCTAAAAAGTTAGCATCATCTTTTACTCCACAAAAACGTCCTGAGCCCCATGTATAAAGCCAAGGTAAACCAAGAAAATACAGCCCAGGTGATTGGGTCACACCTCTTTCATGAATAGGAAAGCCAGAACCATCAAAAACTGAAATATCTACCCAACTAAAATCACTTTTATAACCTGTACACCAAATTACTACTGCTAAGTTTTTGCATTCAATTTTAGTACCTTTGACATCTTCCGTTGGTTCCCAGCAAGGAGAATATTTCTCTTCTTTAGGAGCATCTATATTATTTTTTGAAATCCACTCATCAATACTATTTCTTATTCTGCAGTAAACAGAATCTGCTCCATCAAGATTTTTAGAAAGATCATTTGAAAATTGAATATCATTAATAGTTAACTCTTCCAGTCGTCCATGAAGATTCAACCCTTCTACAGCTCTCCTTCTAAGATCTATTTCTCTTCCGTTATCTCTTCCAGTTAAATAATGATTAGTTTTATTCCTTACACTTTTAGGATCATCGTGTTCTCCAATAGGCATTGAATAATAACCCATTCTGTCGAGCCAATCTACAACATCTCTTCCTCTATACCTTCTGGGAGATCTTGGAGCACTCCCAACGCTTAAATGAACTTCTCTTTTTTCAAAAAAAAGATCTTCAGCTATTTGACAACCTGATTGACCACTGCCAACAACTAGGACAGGTCCATCTGGTAATGAATTTGCATTTTTATATTCTCTCGCATCAATTTGCAGGATATTGGTTGGTAATCTCTCAGAATGAGGATGTCGGTTCGGAACATGATAAGCTCCAGTTGCTATAACAACTTGATCAGCTTCAAAATTTCCACGGTTAGTTGAAATAAAAAACTTTTCATTTTTTTTAACTAAATGGTTTACTTCAATCCCTTCAAGGATATCTGCCTTAACAAATTCAGAATATTTTTTTAAATATTTAACTATATTTTCTTTATCCATAAACCCATTAGGGTCTTTACCAGAATATTGATAATCAGGAAGTGTACATTGCCAATTTGGCGTCACAAGGCAGAAAGAATCCCAACGTTGTTCTTTCCAAGAAAATCCAACATAATTTTTTTCTAAGATAAGAGGTTTTATCCCTTTTTTTTGTAGTGAATGAGCAATAGACAATCCTGCTTGTCCTGCACCAATAATAATTACAGAACATTTAGCAGAGATTTGATTTAGAAATTCTTCAGCCATCTTTTTCTTTAATAAACTAATCTTGTCATGTTTATGAATTTTAATTTGTTATAAAACTCACTAAAAAAGTTTTTTTGATCTGAAATCTTAAGTTAATCAATTTAGTGATATCGGTTACATTCTTTTGGGAAATCAAATCAGAAGATATTTAAAGTTTTTTAAAAAATTTCATGCCATCTGTAACTCGTCCCGCTAATCAGCCTGGAGAATTCTTAGTTGATTATGAAGAAAAAGTATTCCCAGATGTTAAAGCCGAACCAGGTGAGAAAGCCTTACTAACTTTTCATACTGTCGCTTTTGAGGGATCTATTGGTCTTGTTAATCTTTTACAAGCTAGTCGTCTTATAAACAAGGGTTTTGAAACTTCAATATTGCTATATGGTCCAGGAGTTACTCTAGGACTTCAAAGAGGTTTTCCAAAGCTTGGAGATGCAGCATTTGATGGTCATTTAAATTTTAATGCTCGCTTAGAAAAATTTATGGGTCAAGGCGGTAAGGTTTATGCTTGTCGATTTGCGTTACAAGCTTTGTACGGGCATGGGGAAGGAGCTCTTACTCCAGGGATAAAACCAATCAGTCCTTTAGATGTTCTCGATATCGTGTTAATGCATCGCAAAGAAGGGGCATTTATTTTGGATACTTGGACTCTGTAAGACATAAGCTCTAAGAAAATGACTAAAACATTTAAAGTAGCTGCTGCTCAAGTTAGACCTGTACTTTTTGACCTAAATGGCTCATTGAATAAAGTCCTTTTAAAGATTCAAGAGGCAGCTACAAAAAATGTAAAATTGATAGTCTTTCCCGAAACATTTCTTCCTTACTACCCATATTTTTCATTTGTTGAGCCGCCAGTTCTCATGGGTAAATCTCATATGAAGCTATATGAGCAAGCAGTAGAAGTCCCGGGTCCAGTTACAGACTTAGTTGGGAAATCAGCTAAAAAATATAACATCCAAGTTCTTTTAGGAGTTAATGAACTTGATGGTGGAAGTTTGTACAATACTCAAATTCTTTTCAACGAAAAAGGTGAAATTGTTCTAAAAAGAAGAAAAATAACTCCTACTTTTCACGAAAGAATGATTTGGGGTCAAGGAGATGGTTCTGGTTTAGAAGTTGTAGATACTCAACTTGGCAAGATAGGATCTTTGGCTTGTTGGGAGCACTATAACCCTTTAGCTAGATTTGCCCTTATGGCTAAAGGGGAACAAATACATTGTGCTCAATTTCCAGGTTCATTAGTTGGTCCAATATTTACCGAGCAAACTGCAGTCACGATGAGACATCACGCTTTAGAAGCAGGCTGTTTTGTGATTTGCTCAACAGGTTGGCTAGATCCAGAAGATTACGAAAAAATAACGTCCGAAACCAATCTTCATAAAGCATTTCATGGAGGATGTCACACAGCAATTATCAGTCCAGAAGGCAAGTATTTGGCAGGACCACTCGATGAAGGAGAAGGATTAGCCGTAGCAGAAATTAATTTATCGCTTATTACAAAAAGGAAAAGAATGATGGATAGTGTTGGTCACTACAGTCGTCCAGATCTTCTTTCTCTAAAACTAAATACATCCCCCAACAAGGTATTTGAGATATCAAATGAAAAAGACTTCATACCAAAAGATCTAACTAAAAAAGACTATTTAGAGGAAATCAATCATGTCTGAACTAGGCAAAATTATTACTGAGTTACAAGTTAATGGGATAAATTCCACGCCTAAAAAGGGCAACAGAGGTAGGAAAGGAGGCGCTGGTCCATCCGATCATAGAGCTTTAACAATTAAAGGGAAGACAGTTATGGTTCCAGTTTATAATCACTTATCTAAAAAATCTAATTATCAACTTTCAGAGGAGCCTGACGGACAATTTGTTCTCCAAAATAGTGAAGATTCAAATATCAAGGAATTATCTACCACAAAAGAACCAAGTTTTTATTCTTTAAAAACAAAAGATGGTATACCTTATAAGTCGATTGCTCTTCTTCATAGCAAGGATGTATTAGCTACAACTATTCTTCAAAAATGTATTCGTTTCAAACATAGAGAAGAATCTTGCCAGTTTTGTGCAATAGAGCAATCTTTGGAAAACGAACAAACCATCGTAAGAAAAACTCCAGATCAAATAGCTGAAGTTGCAGAAGCAGCTGTAAGACTTGATGGAATAAAGCAATTAGTAATGACAACAGGGACCCCAAACAGTAGTGATAGGGGAGCAAGAATAATGGCAGAAGCAGCAAAGGCTGTTAAGGCTAAAGTTGATATTCCAATCCAAGGTCAATGCGAACCGCCTGATAATCCAATTTGGTTTAGAAAAATGAAAGACTCAGGCATTGATAGTCTAGGTATGCATTTAGAGGTTGTGGAGGAGAAGATAAGAAAAAAAATTCTTCCCGGCAAGTCTGAAATTTCTCTTGAAAGATACTATAAAGCTTTCGAAGAAAGTGTCTCAGTGTTCGGCAGAGGAGAAGTTTCTACATATTTATTAGCTGGACTAGGGGATAGCAAAGAATCCCTTATAAATTGCAGTAAAAAATTGATATCTATAGGAGTTTATCCTTTCATAGTTCCATTTGTGCCAATAGCAGGAACGCCTCTGGAACATCACCCCTCCCCAAGCACTGATTTCATGATTGATATTTATCAATCAGTCTCGCAATTACTAAATGAAGGCAACATAAAATCTGATGAAATGTCCGCTGGTTGTGCCAAATGCGGTGCCTGCTCAGCTTTATCACTATTTGAGAATTAAATATTATGTTTTTTATTGACCCCTCAAGTGAGGATATCGGCAGAAGCTTTAGCTCTGCGCCTTACTATTTCACACCCTCCGTAAGATCAGGTATTGGAATTGAAGAAGAAGATTTTATGATATCTCCAAGTTCAAATTCAGAAAACTTTTCGTTTCATTTGCTTGAAGATGATTCTCCCCTTATCAAAGATTACTGGGAATTACGAAAGAGAATATTTTGCGAAGAACAGAATATTTTTGCTGAATCTGACATTGATGAAATTGATCAAAATGCATACCCAATAGTTTCATTGAATTCTGGATATAGCACTAAAGAGAGAGTCGTTGGCGTAGTGAGAATTTACGAAACAGAAAAAAGACAATGGTATGGGGGGAGACTAGGTGTAGATTCTGTTTTCCGTAAATTCAACCAAATAGGAAAAGGATTGATCTGGAAAGCAGTAACTACAGCAAATGGATGGGGTTGCGATCAATTTTTAGCAACTGTTCAGATCCAAAATGTGAGTTTTTTTAGACGCCTCAAATGGAAATCAATTAAACAAATAGAAATCAAGGGAATAAAACATCACCTAATGGAAGCTGACTTAAATTATTACAAGCCTTCAAAATTAAGCAGACCAGGCTGGTATTTAAGTGAAAAAGTGACCACATAAAATGTTAGATAAACTTATCAAAAAATTGCAAACACACAGTGGTATTGAATCTAAAAAAGATATTCAAAGTGCTGCAAAAACTTTCTCACATAACCCGTTCAGCGAACTTGGTAAATCTGCAATGCTTGGAGATGATGCAGCAGTAATTCCACAACAATCAGGCTTGTTATTAATGGCGAGTGAAGGAATTAGTCCAAGCTTAGTAGAAAGAGAACCGTGGTTCGCAGGTTGGAGCAGCGTATTAGTTAATATCAGTGACATCACTGCAATGGGTGGGAAGCCTATAGCATTAGTAAATAGTATTTGGAGTGAAAATGATTTAGAAAAACACAATAAAATTCTTTCTGGTATGAGTTTTGCCTGTGAAAAATTTAATGTCCCAATGGTAGGTGGTCACTCAAATCAAAAAAGTCCATATTTTGCTTTATCCGTATCAATTCTTGGAGTTATAGAAGGTCCTACTCTTTCTTCAAGGTTCGCAGATTCTGGAGATGAATTATGGATAATAGCGAATAAAGATGGATATTTTTTTAAAGATTATCCGTTCTGGGATGCGGCTACGAAAGCCTCGGCAACTTTACTTAAAAAACATTTTTCATTGATACCCTTTCTTGCAAAAAAAAATATTATTCACGCAGCCAAAGACATTAGTATGGGAGGTATCACAGGCACTGCCGTTATGTTTGCTGAATCTGCTGGAAAAAAAATTGTGATTGATATTGAGAAAATTGAACGCCCTAAAGGAGTACCAGAATTTGACTGGCTTACATGTTTCCCAAGTTATGGTTTTCTTTGTGCTATCAAGCCGGATAAAGCTAATTTCTTAAAGGATGCTTTAAGACCATATGATGAACTTATTTGCTGTCATGTCGGCAACTTTGAAAATGGTAATAGCAGTGTTTATATCAAAAATTCAAATGGAGCAGAATTACTTTGGGAAGAGGATACTCCTCTCACTGGATTTACTCATATAAATTAAATCAATAATGCTCCAATCAATTAAAATTTTTACATAAAAAAGATACTAAAAAAATGCCTGAAATTAATTTTCAATTAAATTTACCAGATGGTAAAAAAAAATATCTATATTCGCCCTCTACAGTAATTCTTGAATATTTAAAACCTGGAGATTCTTTAAAAATTTCAGATTTTAAGTCTCTTGCTATTCAAGCTTTGCATAAGGCTTCCGAAAAAGTAAGAGCAAAATATGGTTTCGCATGCACTAGAACTTTAGAAGAGGAAGAAAAAATACTAAGTTGGATTTCTAATTATGATCCTGACCAACTTATTTCAATATCAAAGGAATAAGCTATTAAGAATTAACTCTACTTAAAAATAAAAGACTAAATGAAACGTTTCTTTCTTACTCCTATATTTAAAGCTTTTAAAAAGAGAACTTTTTTCTCATCTCTTGAACAGAATAATTGCCCAGTTTATGATGCTAAGGATATAAAAAAGCAAGAACAAAAAGAAGCTATTAAAAAGTTATATCCGTAAAATTTCAACAGAAATTTTAAAGTCACATCTAACGATATGAAACCATCATGTGAACCCCACATACCCACCAACACTTTTATAAATGTGAACTTTCTTCGATCAGATATCTTCGATAAACTAAATAAAATGCTTTGAATTTGGCTGAATTACGAAAAAATTAACAAAATGCCATACCAGCACCATACCAGCATCACTATTTCCCTCAAAATATAGACTATGACTGATCCTAACTATTGGCTAATGAAAAGTACACCCGTCTAGCTATTACTTGGATCTCAAGGATTCGTAATTTTTTATCCAAACTTTATCCAAACTTTTTATCTTTAAAAGTGCCATCTAAAACCCCCACCATAAGACTGTTTATCTCCTCCTTCTGCCGAGCCATATTCTGCATTTAAATTAAACATAAAATCTTTTGTACATACAAAATCAGCTCCCACTTTTATAGAGCCATTATGTTGACCAAGTGTTTTAGAAAAAACTTTAGTATGTGCTGTTGAGCTTTCTGTTAATCCACCTTTAATACTTCTATGATCATCGTCCACATAGGGATCCATTTCATAATTTAGTGCAAGAGAAGGAACTAAAATCCACTTTCCTCCTTCTATAGGGATTTGCTTATCTATACTAATTCCTGCTTTAAATAGAAGAGATTCTGCCTGATTTGGATCAATGGTAACTAAATCTCCACTACCAGATTCACTGAATCCATCTTGAGTATGGGCGGCATAAGCAACTCCTACCGTTGGTTGTAAACGGATTGGGGTTTTCATATTTTTTATATTCTTTTTTATATCCCAAGTACCATTTATCTCTGCTGTATATCCATTAGTATCGTAAGAAGATGTTGCTGATGTGGTCGAATAATTTCTATTACCTTTGTAATCAAAATCAGATCCACCAATCATTCCTTTTAAAGTGAATTTATCACTTACTTTCTTAACTCCATAAATAGAATAATGAGTGTTAGTGGAACTTAAACTAGCTGTTGTACTGGAGAAGTTGTAATTATCTAAATTAGAAGAACCAACGCCATATGCAACACCAGCTTTCCATCTATCATTGATAGTTTTCTCAACATTAATTGAAGTATTAAATTTTGCGTAATCATATCCTCCATAAATGCTATTACCGTTAACAGAAGCAGTTGTATTCTTCACATTGGTATAGACACAATAATCAGAATCTTCAATAACCCAACCATAGTTATTGCATTCTCCTGCTTTAGCTAAAACCAAGTCTCTATTATTTTTTATTGATGCCAATCCAATATTCTGCATTGCTGCATAAGGTTGGACCCATTCTGTGCTGAGAGTGGTGGAACTTAAAACCAGATTTAATGTAGATTCTTTTTGAATATTGTAGTCATTTAATGTTCTTCCATCTTCAAGTTGCGTTCCCGCAAAAATTAGTCTCTGTTGATCAGGGGGGATTCCCTCTTTATCTTGGATTTTTTGCTTTACGTTTTCGATGGTATCGCTTGGTTCTACATCAAGTGTGATAGTTTTATCAGTTAATGTTTTTACAAATATCTGCATTGCATTAGCAGCTATAAATAAGCTACTAATTCCTAAGCATATTATTGGTGATGTTTTAGAAAGATACTCTTTGTACCTCATTAGTATCTTTCAATAAAACTTTTATAAATTTTTAATATTAGATATTTCATTGGCAATCATATACATATAAATTTTCGTACATACTCCAGTTTGAATCACTCTTAACAACTTTGCTCAAATTTTTTCTTAATAATTGAATTTCATGTTTGTAAGAAACTATTCTTCCAGGAGAAAATGTTTTCCAAGGGAAATTATCAACATCACTTTTCCTCCAAAATAAATATAAAAAAGAAAAATTAAAATCCTTAGGATCTTTTTCAAATATTGAAGCTATTTCAACATTTACATTAATCTTTCTGGAAGAAACTTTATTCAATCCTTCGAGTGTTTTATCAATGCATTGATGATCAATATCAATCAAATTCACCTTAATTCCTCTCTCAATTTCTGAGGAATTTAATTGATTTAAAATCTTATGTAGCACTATTCCATTTCCACAGCCTAGATCACATAAACTAAAAATATCTTTCGATTGCTTTTCATAACTTTCAAGCGCAAGAACAGCTACGCTATCAGCTATGTAATCTTCAGTTTCTCTATAGGGAATTCTTGAAACAATCAACTCAAATATTTTGTATTCAAAGAGTAGATTTTTATCATAACTATTTAACCTTAAACTTTCCAAAATAAAAACTTTAATGGATAATAAATTTATACAAAAAAGTTTGGATAACACGTCCTCCAAGCCTGAAAAATCACCGAGATCCCTTGATATGACTGAAGAAAATTTTTGGCTAATGAAAAGCGAGCCTGATGCTTACAGCATAGATACTTTAAAAGATGACGGTGTAACTTTATGGGACGGAATAAGAAATTATCAGGCTCGTAATTTCATGAGAAAAATGAATAAAGGAGATAAAGTTTTTTTCTATCATTCGAACTGTAAACCTCCAGGTATTGTGGGACTTATGGAGGTAATAGATCTAAATATTGTTGATCCTACTCAATTTGATAAAGATTCAAAATATTTTGATCCAAAATCGAAGCCTGATAATCCGAGATGGGATTGTGTAAAAGTAAAGTATAAATCTAAGTCAGATAAGATTTTAAGTTTACCGGAATTAAAGATTCTATTTAAAGAGGATGAGTTATTAGTTGTAAAGAAAGGGAATAGGTTGTCAATATTACCTGTAAGAAGTGATATTGCTAAAATGATACTTGAAAAAATATAAAAAATTTTTAATCTTCAAAATTCATTGAAAACATGTTGCCAATATAGAGTCTTGTCAAATCTCTATTTTGAAATCCTTTTTGCATCAAAAAACCTGCAATAGCAGCTTGTAGTATCCTGTATTGATCCCAGTTTGGATGATCCTCAACGAATTCTTTCATAGCCTTTTGAAGATTTTCTTGAAGTTCACATTTAAAACTTATTACTTCATCTTTGTGATTTAAAACTTTTGAATTTTCGTCGAAATTTAACTCTTGCATATTGAAAAAACTTATTGGAATTTAGATTTACAAGATTTAGTTTTCTCCAAAATCACTGAATAGTCAACAGGTATTATCAAGAAACAGTCTCATGTTATAGATTAATGAGAACCCAGTCATAACTCATGGTGTCATGGAAATTAATTTTATGAAATTAAACTTTACTGAAATATAAAGATTTTCATTAAATTAGAAGTTTTTCCACATGTTTTAGATCAATAGATATGTATCAAAAAAATGTTGTGGAAAAGTTGTGAAAAAATTTTTTCTTAAGGGGAAAATATTTTCTAAAATTTCCAATTTTATTTATCTTTTAGTCCATTGATTCCCACATATTTCTTATTTCATAATATAAATCTTGTGCTATTGGTATCGGCCAATACATTTCAAAGGATCTAGTTTGATCTTGACTTTCAAAAACTAATCTTAAACTCCATTCTTTTTTATTTCCTTCTAAATTAATATACCAAGGTAGTTGTTCTAATTCTAAAGTAATAGATTCTTCATCCATTAATTCATCTTTGATAGCTAATAGTTGTTCATTAATTTTTAAAAGTAGAAGGTAAAGAGAATAGAATTCACTTTTTTGTAACTCAATTGACCAATTATCGACACTAATCAAGAAGCAAAATTTGCCTTTTTTAAAATCTTTAAGTAATCTCCATCGTTTTTGGTCTTTTACCAAAATTAGCCGGGAAGTAAATCAGGTTGATCTTGTTCATCGCTTAGCTCAATAATTGATCTTTGAACGGGTTTAATAGTTGACTCATCTAATAAACCATCAAAATCATCAAATCTTCTTTGTTTAGCTCTAAAAGCAATTTTTACTGTAGTTAAATATCTATTAGTTGATTTTCTTATTAAGCTTTCACCTCTCTTTGCTAGATCATTAGAATCAACTCCAGCATTATTCGATATTTTCATTAAAAAAATTTTTTATTATACAATGTATCTTACAGTTTATTCGACCTTTTCAAAACATAAATTACAAAAAAAAACTTAATTGATTCTAATAATTTCACATGGAAGATATTTTATCTGGAACTCTTGCTATTGATTTGGGAAACACAAATACTGTAATCGCTTTTCAAGATCAAAAAGATACAAATTCTATTTTAGTTGAAATACCCAGTATTACATTATCTCCTGGAGTTATTCCTACAGCAGTTTGGTTCGAGGAACCTTCAAAGACTCCTAAAATTGGTCTCAGTGCTCTGAAAATGAGGGATGACTCAAATTCTGATTTGTTTTTTCATTCGAACTTTAAAAGATTAATTGGAAATTCTATTGAAAAAATTAATCAAAAAAATATCTTACACCCGAATGAATGTGGCGAAAAATTTTTCCAAATTTTGTGGTCAAGCATTCCTTATAAATATGAGATCAAAAGACTTGTTTTAACTGCTCCAATAGATACATATAAGGGTTATAGAGAATGGTTAGTTAACCTTTGCAAAGATATATCTGTAGATGAAATTGCTCTAGTTGATGAACCTACTGCTGCAAGTTTAGGTGTAAAGGTACCATTTGGTTCAAAAATTATGACGTTAGATATTGGAGGAAGTACAGTCGATATGAATATAGTCAAAATAGAGGGAGGAGAAGGAAAATCTGGTCCAATAGCTGAACTACTAAAATTTAAAGGGAACGATGTAAGCTCAATTTCAAAGCAAAAAATAAGGTGTGCTGAAATAATTGGAAAAACAGGCTCAAAAATTGGTGGGAAAGATATTGATCAATGGATAGTTGATTATTTTATTCCAAATAATAATTATGCTAATAATCTTTTTAAGGCGGAAGAAATAAAATGCAAACTCAGTTCATCAGCAACCAAATATGAAAATAAATATCCAATAAAATTATTTACTGAGCAAAATCAAGAAAAAGAATTTTACCTAAGTAAAGAAATATTTGAGAAGATACTCATTGAAAATAATCTTCTTAATCACCTTAACTCTTTACTGAAGGATTTATTAAATCAAGCAAGAGGCAAATTTTGCACAGTTGATGACTTAAATGCAGTTATTTTGGTAGGCGGAGGAACCCAAATACCATTGATTAAAGAATGGATAACAAAAAAAATTTCACAAATTCAAATAAAGTCGCCTCCTCCTATCGAATCAATAGCTTTGGGAGCTTTAGCAATGACCCCAGGGGTAAAAATTAAAGACATTTTAAACAAGGGATTATCTATAAGATTATTTAATAAAAGAGAACAAAAACACTTCTGGCATCCTATTTTTTGCAAAGGTCAAACATGGCCAACAGAAAACCCATTTAAATTAATACTTCAAGCAAGTAAAAATAATCAGAAAATATTCGAAATAATAATTGGAGAGACACAAAAAGAAAGAGCATATGATGTTATTTTCGAAAATGGATTACCAAAGTTATCAGAGGTTCAGAGTGAAGAAGAAATAATAAAATGGGACAAAAAACCACTCAAAATAGTATTAAAAAATAAATCTAATATTGGAGAAGACAACTTAAAACTTTTTTTTAAAATTACGAAAAGTGCTGATTTATTAGTTAAGTGTTTTGATATTAAAGATGAATTTTTAGGAGAATATAATTTAGGAAATATCTTCTGAAAGCAAAGCTATTCAAGAAAAACTCCTTCCTCATTATCAACATTATTTAAACGTAAACTAATACTTTCAATTTTACTTGTTGGCACTTTTTTACCACAAAAATCTGGTTGAATAGGTAATTCTCTATGACCTCTATCTACCATTACTAATAACATCACTCTTTGAGGTCTGCCCCATGAATATAAAGCATCCATTGCAGCTCTAATAGTTCTACCTGTGTAAATTACATCATCTATTAAAAGAATTTCTTGTTTCTCAATAGGCGTTGGAATATCTGCAGCTTGAATTAGGCGCGTTCCAACTCTATTTTGGTCATCTCTATAAAAAGTTGGATCAATTGTTCCTTTTTTAACTCTTAAACCTGTCCTAGAGAATAATTCCTTTTCTAGCACTTCGGTCAGCTCAATTCCTCTAGTCGGAACACCAACCAATAGAAGGTTATCTAGTTTTGTTACTTTTTCGATAATTTCGGAAGTTAAACGCGAGATAGTTTTTCTAAGCTCAACTTCAGTAAGTATTACGATCTTTTTTGTTTTCTTGGACATGATTTATAAATAAATAGAGTTCGTTTATTATTTTCATAAATTAGCAAAAGCTAACTATATTAAATATAAATTGTTAAAGAGTAACGTTTGAAGCTAGATTTAAGGTTGGATCAGTTAAAAATGAATTTGATCTAAATATGTCAAAGATTAGCAGCAAAAATATAAAAAGATTAAGTGTTCCTCAGAGCCCTGTAGTTCTCGCAATACTAGATGGATGGGGATATCGAAAAGAAGATTCAGATAATGCCATAAGAAGTGCCAGTACACCCATTATGGACTCATTGTGGCATGCCTACCCCCACACACTGATAAGTGCCAGCGGATCTGATGTAGGCCTCCCAGATGGTCAAATGGGTAATTCAGAGGTGGGGCACCTTACTATTGGTTCGGGAAGAATAATACAACAAGAACTTGTAAGGATTTCAAATATTGTAAAAAATAATCAATTAGGCTTAATAAATGAGTTAAAAGAGATGGCTGATTCATTAAAGAAAAATAATTCTACTTTGCATATCACGGGATTATGTTCTGATGGAGGAGTTCATAGTCATATCGATCATTTGTTAGGTTTAATTAAATGGGCATCTGATAATGAAATCAAAAAAGTTGCAATCCATATCATTACCGATGGAAGAGATACCCCTGCAAAAAGTGCCTCTAAATATCTAAATCAAATAGAATCATGTATAAAAAAATTTAACACAGGCGAAATAGCCTCCATATGTGGAAGATACTGGATAATGGATAGAAATCTTTTATGGGATAGGACCGAAAAAGCATATTCTAATTTGACTGATCCAAGCATTCCAATAACAAATATCTCTCCTCAGGATTACATAGAAAAAAGCTATGCCAAAAACATAACCGATGAATTTTTAGAGCCCATAAGAATTTCTGAAAAGTATCTTAAAGATGGGGATAGTCTGATTTGCTTTAATTTTCGTCCAGACAGAGCAAGACAAATAGTCAAATCCCTTTCAAGCAAAAAGTTCTCAGACTTTGAAAGAAAAAATTATCCAAATCTAGACTTTATCACTTTTACTCAATATGATCCTAACTTTCCCGTTAAAGTTGCATTTCCGCCTGAGTCACTCAATAATTTTATAGGCCAAATAGTATCAGAAAACGGTCTTAAACAATACAGAACCGCGGAAACTGAAAAATATCCTCACGTAACATACTTTTTCAATGGAGGAGTTGAAATTCCTCTACCTGGAGAAGAAAGACATTTGATTCCATCTCCAAGAGTCGCAACTTATGATATGGAACCCGAAATGTCGGCGGAGGAATTAACTATAAGTTGCTCTAAGGCAATCAAGAGTGGTAATTATGCTTTTGTTGTAATTAATTTTGCCAATCCTGATATGGTTGGTCATACAGGCAACATGGATGCAACAGTTAAAGCAATAGAAAAAGTAGATAAATGTATAGGTCAAATAGTTAATGCTACTGGAGAAATGGGTGGAAGCATTCTTATTACAGCTGATCATGGAAACGCAGAGGTAATGAAAGGACCTGAAGGAGAACCATGGACAGCACACACAATAAATAAAGTTCCATTAATTTTGATTGAGGGTGAAAAAAGAAAAATTCCAAATATGGGAAATGAAATTAATTTAAGAGATAATGCTGGCTTAGCTGATATTGCTCCCACTTTATTGGAATTACTAAATCTCCCAATACCAATAGAAATGACAGGCAAATCTCTTATTCAAGAAATTGAATTAAAAGGTTATAATAAGGTCGTTCAACACGTTTAAAGTTAATAAAAGTTTTTAAGCAATGATTCAAATTATTAGTTGGATATGGGTATTTTCAGGAATTCTTCTCATTCTCTTAGTTTTACTTCATAGTCCTAAAGGGGATGGAATGGGAGGAATAGCTGCAAGTGGGAGTTCTATGTTTAATAGCGCAAGTAGTGCAGAAGCCTCTCTAAACAAAATAACTTGGACTTTTTTAATGATATTTTTGTCTCTCGCAATTATTCTTAGCGCTGGTTGGATTTCATAAAAGTTGAATAAAAAAGGGACCATTTTAAATGATCCTTTTTAAAAACTAATTAATTAAACAAACTATCGTTTAGTTAATAATCAAAGTCGCCACCCATTCCTGGAGCGCCTGCTGGAGCAGCTGAATCTTTTTTCTCAGGTAAATCTGCAACTATACATTCGGTGGTTAGAACCATACCTGCTATTGAAGCTGCATTTTGTAATCCTGAACGTGTAACTTTCGCAGGATCAACTATACCAGCAGAAGACATATCAACATATTCTCCAGTGGCGGCATTAAATCCATCATTAAATGGTTTAGTTTTTACATTTTCAGCTATCACAGCTCCATTAGAACCTGCATTCTCAGCAATTCTCATAAGAGGAGCAGTAAGTGAAGCTTCAACAATGTTAGCTCCAATTAATTCCTCTCCATCTAAATTTTTATCAGCCCATTCTTTTAAGATAGGTGATAAATGCGCGAGAGTTGTTCCTCCTCCGGGTACAATTCCTTCTTCGACAGCTGCTTTTGTTGCATTAATAGCATCCTCAAGACGAAGTTTTTTATCCTTCATCTCAGTTTCGGTAGCAGCCCCAACCTTAATCACTGCTACACCTCCGGCTAATTTAGCTAAACGTTCTTGAAGCTTTTCTTTATCGTATGAGGAATCTGTTTCATCCATTTGCTTCTTAATTTGATCACATCTAGCTTTAACTGCTTGCTCATTCCCTTCAGCTACAATAGTTGTAGTCTCTTTATTGATAGTTATTCTTCTTCCAGTTCCAAGCATATCTAAAGTAGCATTCTCTAATTTCAAGCCTGCATCTTCAGTAATTAGTTGTCCATTAGTTAAAACAGCCATATCTTCAAGCATGGCTTTTCTTCTATCACCAAATCCAGGAGCTTTTACTGCTGCAACATTTAACACACCTCGTAATCTATTTACAACAAGTGTTGCTAAAGCCTCTTTTTCAATATCTTCTGCAATAATGACAAGTGGCTTACCAGTTTTTGCTATTTGTTCCAATACGGGAACTAAATCTTGGACCAAGGCAATTTTTTTATCAGTCAGAAGGATATAAGGTTCATCTAAAACAGCCTCCATTCTTTCTGTGTCTGTTGCGAAGTAAGGGGAAATATAGCCTTTATCAAAGCGCATTCCCTCAGTGACTTCTAATTCAGTAGTCATTGATTTTCCTTCTTCTAGAGAAATAACACCTTCTTTACCAACTTTATCCATAGCATTGGCAATCATTTGACCAACTTCTTCGTCGTTTCCAGCAGCTATAGTTCCACATTGAGCTATAGCATTGCTATCACTAATAGGTTTGGAATTCTCCTGAATTTTACCAACCAGAAATTCAGTCGCTTTATCAATACCTTTTTTCAAGGTAATTGCATTAGCTCCTGCAGCAACGTTTCTCAACCCGGCCTTAACCATTGCATGAGCTAAAACAGTGGCTGTTGTAGTGCCATCGCCAGCTGCATCATTAGTTTTTGAAGCAGCTTGTCTTATTAAAGCAACCCCTGTGTTTTCGATGTGATCTTCTAATTCAATCTCCTTAGCGATTGTGACACCATCATTGATAATTTGTGGAGCACCAAATTTTTTCTCTAGTACAACATTTCTTCCTTTTGGTCCAAGCGTTACAGCCACAGACTCAGCAAGGATATCAATTCCTCTCTCGAGCGCTCTACGAGCTTGCTCATTGTAAATAATTCTTTTAGCCATGTTTAGGCAGTAATTTAATAATAAGTTTTAATAATTTTTGAAACAAATATTTTAGCTTACAACAGCTAAAATATCTTTTTCTGAGAGCAAGACATATTCATCTCCTCCCAATTTAATGTCTGTACCAGCATATTTGCTGTACAAAACTTTATCGCCAATACTCACTTCTGGAGTTTGTCGAGAACCATCGTCATTAAGTTTACCAGGACCAACCTGAGCAACTTCTCCAACCTGTGGTTTTTCTTTGGCTGAATCAGGCAAAAGTATGCCCCCAGCGGTTTTTTCCTCAGATGCGGAAACTTTAATAAATATTCTATCTCCCAGTGGTTTTACTGTAGAGACTGTAAGTGAAACAGCTGCCATAGATTAATGGAGGGTCATAATTGAGACGCTATGCGTCATAAACATGGAAAGAGAAATTCTCCATCCGTAACATCAACAACATAATCCTCAAAGCGGCAATTAAACCATACTTAAACTGTGCGGGTGGCCGAACCCATTTAACGAATCTACCCATGAGGTGGTAGTATTTTCGGATTATGAGCTGTTTAAAATCAGCTATTCACCACCAATCAATAAAAAATGGTAGCAACTCCATCAACATCTTCACAAACAAAAGGCGTAGTTCGTCAAGTAATCGGCCCAGTTCTAGATGTAGAATTTCCAGCAGGAAAATTACCCAAAATTTTAAATGCTTTAAGAATTGAAGCGAAAAATCCTGCAGGACAAGATATAGCGCTCACTGCAGAGGTTCAACAGCTCCTTGGAGACCACAGAGTTAGAGCAGTAGCAATGAGTGGCACAGACGGGCTTGTAAGAGGCATGGAAGCAATCGACACAGGAGCACCAATATCTGTACCCGTGGGAGAAGCAACTTTAGGAAGAATATTTAATGTTTTAGGAGAACCAGTAGATGAACAAGGACCAGTAAATACTAAGGATACTGCTCCAATTCATAGAGCAGCTCCAAAATTAACTGACTTGGAAACTAAGCCAAAAGTTTTTGAAACTGGAATTAAAGTTATTGACCTTTTAGCTCCTTACAGACAAGGAGGAAAAGTTGGATTATTCGGCGGTGCTGGTGTTGGGAAGACGGTTCTTATTCAAGAATTAATAAATAATATCGCAAAAGAACATGGTGGAGTTTCTGTTTTTGGCGGCGTAGGGGAAAGAACTAGAGAAGGGAACGATTTATACGAAGAATTTAAAGAATCAGGCGTTATCAATGCAGATGATTTAACTCAATCAAAAGTTGCATTATGTTTTGGACAGATGAATGAGCCACCTGGTGCAAGAATGAGAGTAGGCTTATCAGCACTTACAATGGCCGAACATTTTAGAGATGTAAACAAACAAGACGTTCTACTTTTTGTTGATAACATTTTCAGATTCGTTCAAGCTGGCTCTGAAGTATCTGCATTACTTGGAAGAATGCCCTCAGCTGTTGGATACCAACCAACTCTAGGAACTGATGTTGGTGAACTACAAGAAAGAATTACATCGACATTAGAAGGTTCAATAACATCAATTCAGGCTGTTTACGTACCTGCTGATGACCTAACAGACCCTGCGCCAGCTACAACCTTTGCCCATTTAGATGCTACCACCGTTCTTGCCAGAGCTCTTGCAGCTAAAGGAATTTATCCAGCAGTTGATCCACTAGACTCAACAAGCACCATGCTACAACCATCTGTTGTTGGCGATGAGCATTACAAGACAGCCAGAGCTGTTCAATCAACTTTACAGAGATATAAAGAACTTCAGGATATTATTGCAATTCTTGGTTTAGATGAGCTTTCTGAAGAAGATAGATTAACAGTCGACAGGGCCAGGAAAATTGAAAAATTCCTTTCACAACCTTTCTTTGTAGCAGAAATATTTACTGGGATGTCTGGTAAATATGTTAAATTAGAAGACACTATTGCGGGTTTCAATATGATTTTGTCAGGTGAATTGGATGATTTACCTGAACAGGCATTTTACTTGGTTGGTAATATTGATGAAGTTAAAGCAAAGGCTGAAAAAATAAAGTCAGAAAAATAAATATCTACATAAATGTTTAACCTTCAATAAATTAAATTAATGGCAATTTCTCTTAAAGTTTTAGCTCCTAATAAAAATGTTTATCAAGGCGAAGCTGAAGAAGTTATCCTTCCGAGTACTACTGGTCAGCTTGGAGTACTTCCTGGACATATTTCTTTAGTTACGGCTATAGATATTGGCGTTTTAAGGCTAAGAATGAACTCTCAGTGGAAATCAATTGCTTTAATGGGTGGCTTCGCTGAAATTGAATCAGATGAAGTCATAGTTTTAGTAAACAATGCGGAAATTGGATCTGAAATTAATGTTCAAAATGCTGAAGAAGATCTTAAAGAAGCAAAATTAGCTATTAGCAAATTCTCTGAAAATGAAAAAAATCCACAGAAGATAAAAGCCTTGAAAGAGATTTCGAAGGCTGAGGCGAGAATTCAAGCAGCAAAGAACTAATTTTTAAGCAGTTCCACAAAAAGTTACTTCTGGAAACTTTAACTTGGCCTCTTCTAACTTTTTTGTTTTACCCTCTTCTTGCCAATAATTTATCACTTCAGTAGCTTTATTCAATATTTCTACTCTTTCATTATCTGTAATCCAACCTTTATTCTCTAGTTCACTTTTTAATTTTTCCCAAGCATCATCTCTTGGCCAAAAATAATAAGCAGTAAGAGGACTTGGGCCTCCCCCCACTATTTGATCAACAGCCAAGGCAACATTATCAGGCAACCACAATACTTTAATGATAAACCTCCCTTCGTCAGGCTTAGGGGTATAACCAGTAGGCACTCCATCTTCATCAATTGTGGCAGACGCTAATACAGCTGAAGCACCCATCATTCCCGAATTAGGAGAAGAAGTTTTAGACTTCAGGTCACCAGTCTTTTTTTCTTTTGAATTTTGATTTAACTTATCTGAGGAGGTCATTCACGTATTTATGTTTAATAAATAATTTATCAGTTTATGGTCACATTTTGATTGATTTATTCAAAATTTCTTGATTTTAGTTATTCATGCTTTCTATATAGAATTTTTATTTAGGATGAGGAACTTGATAAAAATCATAAATTGTAGCTTCCAATGAATCCCATAGATCTTTAGGGATATCGTTTTCTTCTGCAAACATGCCTAGCTGACTAGCTAAGCCTCTAGCCTGAGAGAGTTTCGAATCATATGAATCGGACTTATTCATTTCTAAACTTTAAACTTTATAAAAATAAATCTATTAACTAAATTAGTCAAATTTTAAAATTCTAAATCAGAAATTTCTTTGAGTGCAGCAATACTTAAAACTTCAGGGTTTGCATCTTTGACCAGAACATCATCTTCTATTCTTATCCCAATGCCTTTCCATTTTTCATCAATCTTAGGTTGTCCCTCAGGGACCGGGATCCTATCACTGATATATATACCGGGTTCTACCGTAAGAATCATTCCATTCTGTAATGGCACTTCATAGTCTCCCATCCTATATGCTCCAACATCATGAACATCTAAGCCTAGCCAATGTCCAGTTCTATGCATATATAGATGTTTATAGGATTGATTCTCTATTATCTCCTCGGTGCTGCCCGATAATAAACCAATTTCCTTTAATCCTTCTATCAGAATTTTTAAAGCAACATTATGAACAGTACTAGAATTTGATCCAGTTACAGCACTTTTAATTGCATTTTTCTGCGCACTTAATACAATTTCGTAAATAAATCTTTGCTCTTTAGAAAATTTCCCGCCTATTGGGATGGTTCTTGTTATGTCTCCATTGTAATAATCAGTTAATGAGCATCCAGCATCTACCAACAATAAATCTTCTTTCTTCAATGGTGAGTTATTTGAAGTGTAATGCAAAATACAGGCATTATCTCCTGAAGCAACAATAGAATTATATGCAGGTCCTCTGGCCCCTTTTTCTAAAAAGAATCCCTCTAGAAGACCCTGAATTTGCCTTTCATTTTTCTTTAATGAAATAGATTCTCTTACTAGTTCATGAGCTTCTGCTGAAATTTGTACAGCCTCTCTCATTCTGTTAATTTCAAATTCACTTTTAATTAATCTCATCTCATTTAAATAAATTTCTGGAGATTTGATAGAATTGGCACCAATCCCTGATCTTGATCGATTATCAAGTTGTTGTGAAAATATCTCAAGTACTATTTTCTCAATTAATGGATACTTACCTATTGAAAAAACAAGTTCATCGGAACCATTTATATAAATTGGAAGTAAATCTCTTAGTTCGGTTATTGAGTGAGCCTTGTCAGCCTTAAACTCTTTTTCTGCGCCTTCTAAACCCCATCTAAAGCCATGCCAGACTTCACTAATAACATCTTTGGGAGCGACAAACATAATAAATCTCTCTCCCTTTGGCTTATGTGATAAGAAAAGAGCAATTGCATCTGGCTCATCAAAACCAGTTAAATACCAAAAATTACTATCTTGTCTAAAAGGGTATTCACAATCGGCATGGTGTTTTACAAGATTAGCTCCTGGGATGATGGCAGCTTTTCCATCTAATTTATTTAAGAAAATTTCTCTTCTTTCTTCAAAAACTTTATAGTCAGGTTTAAACATAAATTGTGTATTGGCGTGTTTAAAAAAAAAATGGAAGAATGAATTAAAACAGATTTAGTACCTAATCTACTTTAATGGAACCAAGTTTATACGGTTTAATTTTTCTTATCTTATTTATTTTAATTGGATCAGCATGTTGTTCGGGAGTAGAAGCAGCTTTTTTAGCTGTAAATTCAATTAGAATTTTAGAAATTGCCTCTAAACAAAAGCCAAAAAGTTCTGCGAATCAACTTCTAAAACTTAGAAAACATCTTGGACGGACACTAACTGTAATTACTATTACTAATAATGGATTTAACATAATTGGTAGTCTTATTTTAGGAGTATACGGAGCATTGGTAATTAATAGCAGTTTTGGTTTAACCCTTTTTTCAATAGCCTTTTACATATTAGTTGTTTTAGTAGGAGAAGTACTACCCAAAGCTCTTGGCACAAGATTTTCAGTTCAAATAGCATTATTATCGGTTCCTATCTTGAGAATATTAAATTCTTTAATGAGGCCGTTCTTAATATTGATTGAACATATTTTTCCAGTTATTACAGCAGAAAACGAAATTTCAACTGATGAAGAAGAAATTAGACAAATGGCAAAAATTGGAAGTCAGAAAGGTTTAATAGAAGCTGATGAGGCAGCAATGATATTTAAGGTTTTTCAATTAAATGATTTAAAAGCTAAAGACTTAATGACCCCTAGGGTATCGGCACCTTGTCTTGATGGATCTTCAAATCTTGATCAAATTTCAAAACTTATAATGTCTGACAGCTCTCCATGGTGGGTTATTTTGGGAGATAAAGTTGACAAAATACAAGGGGTAGTAAAGCGTGAAAAAATGTTGGCTGAACTAATTAATGGAGAAAATAAAAAATTATTATCAGAAATTTGCGAACCTGTGGACTACATTCCCGAAATGATTAAAGCAGATCAATTATTAACGCAATTTGACAAGAATCATAAAGGAGTGAAAGTAGTAGTAGATGAATTCGGGGGATTCGTGGGAATTATTGGTGCAGAAGCTGTGTTATCTGTATTAGCCGGTTGGTGGAAAAATAAATCATGAAACAATTTAAAATTAAAGAAAATTATTTAGTGTTAAAAAAATGGTGGGAGACTATTGATCTTACCAATTATGAAAAAAGTTTTCTTAATAAAGAAATAATTTCTTTTAATCAACAACTTTTGAGACTCAAAGAAAAAAAAATGAGAATTGGCGCATATGGTAAATCAGGTGTAGGAAAATCTTCTGTTTTAAATTCTTTATTAAAAAAAGACATATTCAAAACAGATATTATCAATGGGACTACAAAAGAAATACAGTCGGAAACTTGGAACCTCAAAGATCAAACGCTCAATAGTTTAGAGTTGCTAGATTCCCCAGGATTTGATTTCTGCAATATTAAATTACCAAATAAAGTTTACTCTTGTATAAATCATGCAGACCTTATTTTATTCATAGTTTCGGGAGATCTAAATAGAAATGAGTTGAGCGAAATCAGCTCTTTTATAAAAGATGGAAAAAAAATTATTTTAATTTTAAACAAAATCGATCTATTTAATAAAAATGAATTAAAAGAAATAATTGAAAATATAAAGTTTAAGCTTCCAAAAAATTTAAATATTCCAATAATTATTAATAATGAAAACAACCTTAAAAATTACATAACAAAATTAATAAATCAATATGGTGAGATACTATTGACATTAAATTCTATTCAATTGGCTGACAAATTATTTCTGCGAATAAAAGAGCAAAGATTGAAAAGAAGGCAGAAATTAGCTCAATCAACTATTGGTAAATTTTCGACTTTAAAGGCATCCGCAGTAGCTCTTAATCCTTTTATTTTATTTGATGTTGCTGGTAGTTTTGCTCTAGATACTGCATTGATTAGTGAATTAAGTAAGATTTACGGCTTAAAGTTGAAAGGTGAATCTACAAGAAAAATATTTAAAAATATATCCATTAATAATTTATGTTTGGGATTCACTCAAGTCGGCGTCAATACCTCTTTCAACCTTATTAAGAAAGTAATTTTATTAACAGCACCTTTTACAAACGGGCTTTCATTATTACCCTATGGACCCGTAGCAATTATTCAAGCAGCAATAGCAATCCATTCTACAAAAATTCTAGGTAAATTAGCAGCCAAAGAGATATTCACAAGAAGCAAAGCTTCTTTTATAGACCCAGCTATTATGATCCAAAATATGACTTTTAATGACCCAGAGATTTTTAACCACATTAATATTTATTTTTCGAATAGAAATTTAAATAATAATTTTGTTAGCATTCTACCTTAAAATTTAATGGGAAAAAGCATTGCATTATTTGGTACCAGTGCAGATCCACCTACCATTGGACATAAAAAAATACTTGAAGAATTATCCAAAATATATGCTTTTACAATTAGTTATGTTAGTAACAACCCCAAAAAAAATCACAAAGAGGATATCTCAATTCGTACCCATTTATTAAAAACTCTTATTAAAGATTTAGATAATCCAAAAATTTTATTTAATCAAAGTGTTAGTAGCCAATGGGCTGTAGAGTCAATTAAAAAATGTAAAAGAATTTATGCATTAAGTAACCTAGATTTTGTTATCGGAAGCGATTTAATTAAAGATATTTTCCACTGGAAAAATTTTGATAAAATTACTGATGAGGTTAGTTTTTTAGTAATTTTAAGAGAGGGATATCCTGTTGAATCAAATACTATTAAAATGTTAGAAACTTATAAAGTGAAATTTAAGATTTCAACCATAAAAATCCCAAACATTTCAAGTTCTAAGCTCAGGTCAAATTTTAATTATTCTAATTTACCAACTTCATTAATAGATATTGTTAAAAAGAATAATTTATATAAATCCACTAAATTAGTTGAATGAAGTTTTTACTTGCCCAAATTAATCCAGTTGTTGGAGATTTAGAGGGTAATGCAAAAAAAATACTTTGTACTGCTTTGAAAGCTAGCTCAACTTCTGCTGATTTAGTTCTTACTCCAGAATTATCATTATGGGGATATCCAGCAAAAGATCTACTTCTAAAAAAAAATTTAATCAAAAATCAATATCAAATTCTTGACGAATTAGCCTTAGATATTAATAAAAAATATGGGAGCTTAAGTATCACAGTAGGGATAGCTGAGATAATAAATGATTCTTTTTTCCCAAATCTGTATAATTCTATTGCATTGCTTGAGCGCGGTGAGTGGAAAATAATTGCTCGTAAAATTATTCTTCCCACCTATGAAGTATTTGATGAGAAAAGATACTTTAGATCAGAAGAAAAAGTTTCCGTACTAACAAAAAAAATTAATAATAAAACTTGGCGACTTGGCTTTACTATATGTGAGGATTTATGGGTCAACAAAAATATAGAAGGTAGAGGAATTCATAAAAAGAATCCTATTTTTGATTTAAAGAAAAAAAAAGTTGATATATTAGTGAATTTATCGGCCTCCCCATATACCTTCAAAAAGTTAGAGCTAAGATCCAAAGTTTCCAGTTTTGCTGCTCAATATCTTCAAGTACCGCTAATATATGTAAACCAGATTGGAGCAAATGATAATTTAATTTTTGATGGAAATAGTTTTATTCTTGATAAGAATGGATCTAAAATTAAACAATTAAAATCTTTTTCAGAAGACCTCTCCAGTTGGGACATTGAGCAAACAAAACCTCAAAAAATTAAATTTAAAAAGTCTGAGATGTCATCAATTTTTGACGCATTAGTCCTTGGTGTTAAGGATTATGCTCAAAAATGCGGTTTTAAAACAGCTTTAATTGGATTAAGTGGTGGCATTGATTCAGCACTAGTTTCAGCAATTGCGTCGGCTGCTCTTGGCAGTAATAATATTTATTGCGTATCAATGCCCTCTAAGTGGAGCTCATCTCATTCAAAGAATGATGCAAAAGATTTAGCGAGAAGATTAAAAATAAATTTCAATAGCATCCCAATTGAAAATTTGATGAGCTCTTTTGAAGAATCTTTTATAAATACAATATCTTTCGAGATGGCTGAAATAACAAATCAAAATATTCAATCAAGAATCAGAGGAACGCTTCTGATGGCTTTAGCAAATCAAGAAAAGCATTTATTACTTTCAACAGGAAATAAATCAGAGCTAGCTGTAGGATATTGCACACTTTATGGTGATATGAATGGGGGATTATCGGTAATTGGGGATTTATATAAAACTAATGTTTTTAAATTATGCAACTGGCTTGATAGTGAAGATTCAATTAATCATAGAAAATCATATATGTTAGATACTAATGTGGATATAATTGGCAAAAATATACGTACGAAAGCTCCAAGTGCCGAATTAGGTCCTAATCAATTAGATACTGATTCTCTCCCACCTTATTCTATTTTAGATAATATTCTTAAAGGAATTATTGAAGAGAAAAAAGATTTACAACAACTAGAAGAAGATGGTTATAAAAAAGATTTAATTTTAAAAATTATCTCACTTATAAAAAAAGCTGAATTTAAAAGAAAGCAGGCTCCTCCTATCTTAAAACTAAGCAGTCAATCATTAGGAAGTGACTGGAGAGTTCCAATAGCAATATCTTATTAATCACTATAAGAACACTCTTGGATTTTTTTTAAAGGCCGTTTAACTGAATCAAGGTTGATACCTTTTTTGATAGCAAGAATTATGCCTGCAGCTTCTAAATAATTATTCGCTTCAAAAAGATTGGGATAATCATAAAACTCATTTGTCACTTTTAATGTATTTTGATTTTTTACAGAGATAATATTTAAACCTTTTTCAATCCCTGCCAGTACTGCTTCTCCACCTAGGGCCCCATTAGGAACAACAATAGATTCAATCTGATCAGGGTGTAGCGAGATTGATTCATTTTTAGCAGGCAATTCAACAATGTCAGGGGCATTGCTTAACCCAACCAGTACTGATGGTAAAAAGGTAAATCCGATTTCTTCTGCAGCTGCACGAGGATCTAGATTTTCATTCAATTCAATTAAATTTAAAGCAGGTGCGTGAGCGCAGGGAACTTTTAAAAATTTGCTTATTAAATGACTTATAACTGCTTCGACTCCAGAGATAGGATCAATCCCTTTCCCCTCTCGATAGATATTTGTTTCTAAAGAATCTGAATCATCTGGAAATTTTGCCACTATTGCTATTGCCGTAACTCCTTTTTCTATTAAACATTTTCCAGCATCAATTAGGGTATCTGGATTTTCAATTCTGCCACCACTGATTTTTGAAGAATCAGAATCTATAACTATGTTTAATGGCTTTTTTGTAATCACATAAGAATGAACATTAATCCCTAAAGTAGAAACGCATGCATCAGCAACTTGTAAGTGTCTTACTAATATTTCTTTTTCAATGGCTGAATCAAAAATTATACCAATTTTCTGTTGCTTTACCCTTTTTAAAGCGATTTCTCCTTTCGCAAGTCGGTCTAGACTATAACCCTCAACATAAAAGATATTTTCATCCTTTTCAGAGAGAGTACCGCCATTCATAACATTTGGATGAGTAATTAAACATCCGCTTGCCGATGCTAATAATTTAGCGGTAGGAAGTGCATCCCCAGCAAAACCTCCTACTTCACAACCAATACCAGTTGGAATAATGAATATTGTTGGTGAATTTTCCATTTTTAAAAAAATTTCAATTTATATTTTTTAATTAGCTAATACAGCTTTAATTTTAAGTTTTTTTGTTCCAAAAGAGTCAATTGAATTTTGAATATCAACAATTGACCATCGAATTAAATCACCTTTTTTTTCTAAATTTGCAATGATAAATTCCCTTAAATTTTTTAATTTTATTGAAACTGGCCAATCTAAATAATAATCAACTGAACTCAATTTCATTTTTGATATTTACCAAATTGATCATTATATAAATCATCTTCGACTTCTTTACCAATAACAATATTCAAATCTGACTTGGGATATGCAACACACAAAAGTGCAAAGCCTTTTTCCCTCAAATCATCATTTAATCCCATAGCATCTTCTTGATCTACAGATCCCTCTATTATCATAGATGCACAATCTGTACAAACTCCTGAACAACAACTACTGGGTAAATCTATTCCATTCATTTTTGCTGCTGAAATAATATCTTGATCTTCAGAACATAAAAAACTAAATTTTTTTTGCTCAAATTGAACTTTAATATTGTATTCAGGCATATCCTAAATCTTATTGCTAAACTGCTGAACCTCCTACAACTTCTAATATTTCTTGTGTAATAGCTGCTTGTCTGGCTTTGTTATAGGTTAGATTCAAAGTACTTGCTAATTCTTTAGCATTATCACTTGCATTATTCATAGCAGTCATCCTGCAAGCGAGCTCTGAAGCTGCCGACTCTTGAAGAGCTCTTAGTACCTGATTCTGTAAATATAATGGTAATAAGGAATCTAATAGTTGATCAGGACTTTGTTCAAAAACAATATCTGATGGCAACTTCTCTGAATCACTTTTTTCAATATTTGATTTTTCAACAAATAACTTACTATCTTTTGTAGTCAACCTAAAAATTTCATCGTTTTCCTCAGCGATTCCTTGAGGGTCAAGTGGCAATAGTGTTTGAACGACAGGGGCACAGCTAACTAAAGTGATGAATTTTGTGTAAATAATTTCCACCCTATCAGAATTTTCTGAAAGAAATTCGGCTAAAATCTCATTTGTAACTCCTTCAGAATCCTTGACTGTAGGTACCTGTTCTAGTTCTTTGAAAGTACTTTTAATTACATATCTATCCTTTCTATTTTGAAAATATCCAATAGCTTTCTTCCCTACCAAAATTAAATTTGGCTGATACCCTTGTTTGACTAATTCTGTGTATCTTATTTCTACCTTTTTTATAATATTTGTATTGTAACCACCGCATAAACCTCTATCTGCAGTTATACAAACCAAGGAGATACTCTTTACTTCTCTCTTGGATAATAGAGGAGAATCGACAGCCTCAAATTGTACTCTAGATTGAATATTTTCTAAGACTCGTGCAAGTTTATCTGCAAAAGGTCTACTTTTAAGAACTTGATCTTGAGCTCTCCTAACTTTTGCAGCTGCAACAAGTCTCATAGCCTCCGTTATTTTTCTCGTATTTTTAACGGAAACGATTCGATCTCTAATCTCTTTAAGATTTGCCATGGTATCTCCTAAATAAATTTAAACTGAAGCAAGCATTGATGATTTAACTTCATTTATCACATCTTTTAGCGTCGCTTCTAATTCATCATTTAATTTCTTTTCTTTAAGAATCTCTTCTATAAATTCCGCTTTATTTAACTTTAGGTATTCCCTAAGTTCAGTTGCAAATTTAGTAACATCTTCGACAGGAACCTCATCTATAAGACCTTTAACTCCTGCATAAACAACTGCAACTTGTTCTGCTAGGTTCAGTGGAGAAAATTGAGGTTGCTTTAATAACTCTCTTAGTCTTTTGCCTCGTTCAAGTTGTTGCTGAGTTGCTTCATCAAGATCAGATGCAAATTGAGAAAAAGCAGCTAGTTCATCAAACTGTGCGAGTTCTAATTTTAAAGTTCCTGCAATTTTTTTAATTGCTTTTGTCTGAGCGGCTCCTCCAACACGGCTAACAGAAATACCAACATTGATAGCTGGTCTTAATCCTGAGTTAAATAAATCTGCACTTAAGAATATTTGTCCATCTGTAATTGAAATAACATTAGTTGGGATGTAAGCAGAAACGTCCCCTGCCTGAGTTTCAATAATTGGAAGAGCTGTCATAGAGCCCCCCCCCATAGCATCGGAAAGTTTTGCTGCTCTTTCTAACAATCTACTGTGTAAGTAGAAAACATCTCCTGGATAAGCCTCTCTTCCTGGTGGTCTTTTTAAAAGAAGAGACATTTGTCTATAAGCTTGAGCTTGTTTTGTTAGATCATCATAAATAACAAGTGTTGCTTTACCCTGATACATAAAATGTTCAGCAATTGCTGCACCGGTATAAGGTGCTAAGTACTGTAAAGCAGCTGGTTCTGAAGCCCCTGCACTAACTACGACTGTATAATCTAGGGCTCCTCTCTCTCTTAATACCTCTACGATATTCGCTACTGATGCTGACTTCTGACCAATAGCTACGTAAACACAAACTACGTCTTGACCTTTTTGGTTAATTATCGTATCGATAGCAATTGCGGATTTTCCAGTTTGTCTATCACCAATAATTAATTCTCTTTGACCTCTTCCAACCGGAATCATTGCATCAATAGATGTGATACCTGTTTGCATTGGTTCATGCACTGATCTTCTCTTAATTATTCCAGGAGCCATTTCTTCAATCAATCTAGTATCACTTGTTGGAATTTCACCTTTCCCATCTATTGGTTGTCCGAGAGGGTTAACAACTCTCCCCTGCATTGCTTCACCAACTGGAACAGATGCAATTTTACCCGTGGACTTAACGTTGCTTCCTTCTTGGACACCAAGTGCCTCTCCCATTAAAACGGCCCCAACATTATCATCTTCAAGATTTAAAGCTATACCTTCGGTACCATCTTCAAATTCCAATAACTCACCTGCCATGACCTGATCTAAGCCATATATTCTTGCAATGCCATCACCGATTTGCAGAACAGTTCCTACATTGCTAACACTTACAGATTGGTCATAATCAGTTATTTGTTGTTTTAAGATTGAACTGATTTCATCAGGGCGTATAGATACCATGGATTTAAGAATTTAAGGTTGATTTAAAAGTTACTTGGAAAGGGATAAGCCAAGTTTTCTTATTTGTGAAGCAAGAGAAGCATCAATTACTTTTGATCCTACACTGGCGACGAAACCACCAATAAGTGATGGGTCGATTTTAGTTACAAGTTCTAATTTTTCAGTTCCAGCAATATTGATGATCTTTTTGGTAATTAAACCTTTCTGTTCATCAGTAAGCGCGACTGCAGAAGTAACAGTTGCCAAAGCAATATTACTATTTTCTCGGTAAATCTCTAAAAACCTATCAAGAATTGAAGTAAGGATTCCAATTCTTTGCCTATCGGCTAATAATTTTAAGAAATTCAATAAAGAAGAATTAACCTTTTTTGAAAAAATTTCATTAATGATTTTCTTCTTAGCATCTGTCTCTAAAATGGGAGAGGATAGTGCCTTCTCCAGTTCAGGGGAATCATTTATTAATTCCAAGAGTTGTTTAACTTCAGAGACCATCTCTTCAGTTTGCGAATTTTCATTCACAACTTGAAGTAATGCCTCTGCGTATGGTGTAGTAACTGAATTTAAAAGTGGCATTAGTTCACCTCAATATTGTTAATTGCTTGAGTTACCAAATTTTCTTGAGTTGTTTTATCAAGTCGATTTGGGAGAGAATCTAAAGCTTTCTTAATTGCCAGTTCTACAGCTTCTTTTCGAAGTTGAGAAATTGCTCTAGATGCTTCAGAGCTCTCATCAGAGATTGCACTTTGTTTAATTCGTGCCATCTCCTCTATAGCTTTTTTCTCACTTTCCATTCTGATTGATTCAGATCTTTTAAGGGAATCTGCTTTTATTTGAGATGCTTTTTCTTCTGCTGAAGATAAATCTTTCTTCGCCTTTTCTAAAGCTTGAGTTGCATTTAGGAGTCGATCTTCAGCATCTTTTAATTCAAGAAGGATTCCTTCTCTCCTTTTTTGAAGCATTTTACCTAGGAAACCAGGCAAAAATTTATAAAGACCGAAAACTACTACAGCCCAATTAAGGATATTGGTTTCGAATAAATTGAAGTTCAATCCAAAACCTTCTGTAGTTAAAAGAGTTAAATTCATTTTTCTAGAATCAATCTATTAACAATAAGTTCGCTTAGATCATCAGCCTGTTTAGAAAGTTGATCACGAGCAGCAGACGTCTGACTTTCAATTTCTAGTCTTGCTTTTTCTTTTGAAGCATTTGCTTCATTGTTTGCAAGTTCTAGTGCTTCTTTATAAAGCTTGTCAGACTCACTCTCAGCTTCGCTCACAATTCTTTGGGCTTCTGTACGAGCACTTTGAAGCTGAGTTAATAAATCAGCTTCTAATTTTTTAACCTCAGAAAGTTTATTTTTGGCCTCAATAATATTATTACTTACAAACTTTTCTCTTTTTTCTACAACATTGCCAACAGGCTTAAAAAAGAGAGAATTTAATATGTAAGTAAGCGCAACTACTTGTATCGCCATAAGTGGCAAAGTGGCATTTATGTCAAATAATCCACCTTCTGTAGCACCAAAAAAATTAAAGGCCAACATATGATTGAGTTGAAGTTAAAAAATTAAATTTAAATATTGCTAATAAGGATTAGAAGCAATATTAACTTTTAGGAAAAAGGATTCGCAAAAAGTAGTACCAAAGCCACAACTAATCCGTAAATTGTTAATGACTCCATGAAAGCGAAAGATAAAAGAAGAGTTCCTCTGATTTTACCTTCAGCTTCTGGTTGACGGGCAATACCCTCAACAGCACCTTGAGCTGCGTTACCTTGTCCAAGACCTGGGCCAATAGCACCTAGACCAACTGCTAAACCAGCAGCTACAACTGATGCAGCGGAAGTAATCGAATCCATAATTTTGAAATAAAAAGCTTAATACTTGTGATAATCTTTGTTGTCATACACGCTTGGACATCCTTTCTTTTAAGAATGGGTCTGATATATTCAGACCTACGCGATTAGATATTTTGCCAGATTACAGACTCTTTGTAAAAGCGTCTGAATGTATTAGAAGACAGCTAATGATGTTCTTCAACAGCTTCTCCAATGTAATAGGCCGCCAAAGTTGCGAAAATCAATGCCTGAATTGCACTAGTAAACAATCCTAGGAACATAACAGGTATTGGGAGAATTAGCGGAACTAAAAAGACTAGAACACCAACAACAAGTTCATCAGCCAAAATATTTCCAAATAGCCTGAAAGAGAGTGATAAAGGTTTCGTAAAATCCTCTAGAATTTTGAAAGGAAGCATAATCGGAGTTGGGTGAACATAGTATTCGAAGTATCTCCAACCCTTATTGCTTAAGCCTGCATAGAAATAAGAAAGTGAAACCAATAAAGCCAAGGCTATAGTTGTATTGATATCAGCAGTAGGTGCTCCTAATTCTCCACTTGGTAACTTAATCAATCTCCAAGGAATTAAAGCTCCTCCCCAATTACTAACAAAGACGAATAAAAATAAAGTACCTATAAATGGCATCCAATCTCTATAAACTTTTTCACCTATTTGCGTCCTAGCAAGATCTCTTATGTAATCCCAGAGGAACTCAAGCAAGTTTTGAAGGCCTTTAGGATCATTTTCCATCTTTTTAGTTCCTAAAGAAATAAAGACTAATAACGCTCCTAATAAAATCCAAGATGTTAAAAATACCTGCCCATGTAGTCTGATATTTCCAATTTGCCAATAAAGATGTTGACCAACTTCTAATGCTGCAAAATTTGTTAGCAAGGAATTAAAAAACATTTGTTTTGAATAAAAATTTACTTAAGAACGTGAAAAATAAAGAATGAGTGAAGGCTTATAAATGAAAAACCCCATCATTGCAGGAAAAATATCCAAAGATCCTAGCTTGCTCGCAAAAATAAAGAGGCAAACTGGAACTAATAGTTGCAATTTTGATACACCAGATGATTCTTTACCAAGTGTCCCTATACTTTTGGCAAGCAAACGTAGGTAAAAAATACCGGAAATTGCACCTATAAAAATACTAAAACCAAAAGTAAATCCTAGAAAAATTCCAGTTATTGAAGCTAATAAAATAGAAACAATAAAAGTAATTCCAAAAATTGTTAATTGCAATTTTGTGTATTCATCATTTTGCGAAAGCAAATTATCTATTTGATTGGCAATGCCAGATTTACTTTCTTTGATGATCGAATTATTCAGGGATCGAGGGAATTGAACATTCTCATTAGAGGGATGCTCAAGTTTTTTTCTATTTGAGTCCACAGATGTGAACATAGTTTAGAAGCCTCTCTGAATGATTTAAAGTAAGTATATAAACTCACGGAATCTATCACGGAGAGGTACCTTTTAGCTAGTTTTTTTTTATAAAAAATTAATTCTTAAGATTTATGATGAATGTGTAGTCCTTTTTTTACTTTATTCGTCAAAAATAAAATTTATGAAAAGTCATCTTTTTTATTGCTTTAACACTTTTAAACGTTAATAAAAGACTTGGCAAAATCTCAATTAAACGTCTCAATAGTACATATACATCTAAAAAATTGGAGATAAGTCAAGAAAAAATAAAATACAAAAGAATTTCTAAAAGAAAAAAACCCTTTAGTTTTAATTACAAAAAAAATCTAAGCAATTTAACAGAGTCTATATTTCCCTTACCTTGGACGATATGGCCTTATGAGGCAAAAATCCTCGTTGTTCTCATTGGAATTTGGTCAATATTAGGAATATGCATTCTTGGATCATCAAGTTGGTGGGTGGCTAGTAGGGAAATGGGAAATTGGGCTTACTTCTTAAAAAAACAAATTATTTGGACAATTCCAGGAATTTGTCTATTTTATTTTGTCCTGAATACAAACATTAGAAATCTTTTAAAGTTTTCAAGAATTATTTTTTTTATTTTACTTTTTCTAATATTACTAACCAATATTTCTGGAATTACAGTTAACGGATCTTCAAGATGGCTTGTACTAGGAAATTTACGTCTACAACCATCTGAATTAATTAAGCCTTTTCTAATTCTAGAAGCTTCTAACCTTTTCGCTCATTGGAATTTGATTAAGAATGATAAAAAATTAATTTCAATATTCTCTTTTGGATTATTAATTTTATTAATACTAAAGCAGCCTAATTTAAGTACTGCATCATTAACTGGAATTCTTTTTTGGGTAATGGGTTTATGTGGAGGCGTGAAACTAAGTTCTCTCTGCTCATTTGCCTCATTAGGATTTATTACTGGATGTATTAGTATTCTCAATAACGAATATCAAAAACTTAGAGTTACTTCATTTATTAATCCTTGGAAAGATCAACAGGAAAGTGGATTTCAATTGGTTCAAAGTTTATTAGCTATAGGTTCAGGTGGTCTATTTGGCCAAGGTTTTGGACTGTCTATACAAAAGTTACAGTATCTACCGTTCATGTATACAGATTTTATTTTTGCCATTTTTGCTGAAGAATTTGGTTTATTGGGGTGTACTTTATTTTTAGGATTTTTAGCAGTATTCTCTTATATAAGCTTAAGAATTAGTCTTAAGTGCAGGAACAACTATACAAAATTAGTTTCTATTGGATGTGGTGTATTGTTAACAGGTCAATCAATAATGCATATTGCTGTAGCAACAGGTTCAATGCCTACTACAGGCTTACCACTGCCTTTCATTAGTTATGGTGGCAATTCATTAATAGCGTCTTTTTTTATCGCAGGTATGTTAGTGAGATGTTCATTAGAATCAACAGGCTTCATTGGTATACTAAGTACACGAAAGACTCTCAATTAGTTAGAATTTAAAAGATTTAAGTTAAGCTATCGAATCATTTAATTTAGTTATTTCAGAATTATCTCAAAAGGGTAATCTGCTTATGCAGAATGGTCTTAATAGTCCTGGTCCATTTACTATATTTTTGGTTTTCAGCGCAGGACTTTTAACAAGTCTTGGGCCATGCTCATTATCATTACTTCCAGTAACAATTGCTTATATAGGAGGGACAGAGAAAAATAAATTTAAACTTATTAGTTTTTCAGGAGGAGTAGTTTTTTCGCTTGTTGCACTTGGTGCTGCGAGTGGATTCTTAGGTAAAATATATGGACAAATTCCATCTTATTACACTTCATTTGTTGCCCTGATAGCAATTATTATGGGTTTAAATTTATTAGGAATTCTAAAATTTCAGTTTCCGAATGGACCTGATCTAAAAATAATAGAAGACAAGATACCATCCCTCATAGCACCTTTTACAATAGGAACTACTTTTGGACTAGCCTCTTCACCTTGCATCACTCCAGTTTTAGCAACTCTTCTAGCTTGGGTATCGCAAGCTAAAAACCCAATAATCTCAATTATTTTTTTATTTTTCTTTGGAATAGGCCAAGTCACTCCGTTAATTATTGCGGGAGCAACAGCAGAAAACTTAAAAAAATTTTTAGAACTTAGAAAATTTAGTCAAATAATTCCCACATTAAGTGGGATATTTTTAGTAGCACTAGGATTATTAAATTTATTTTCAAATTGGATTTAAATGATTAGTTTTAAGAATCTAATTTTAAAAATATCAAGTTTAAGATTTGCCATATCCCTAATAATCTTCATAGCTATTGCCAGTGGCATAGGTACTTTTATACCTCAAGGTAGTAGTAGAAATTTTTACATAGATAATTTCGATAGTGCTCCCATTTTTGGATTTTTAGATGGAGAAAAAGTCTTAGAACTGCAATTGGATCATATATATACAAGCTTTTGGTTTTTATTTGCATTAATTCTTCTTTGCATTTCCTTAGCAGCTTGTAGTTTCAGAAGGCAAATCCCTTCATTAAAAACTTCATTAAAATGGGTTGAATACAAGAGCGAAAAAAAATTTAGCAAACTGCAATTAACTTCTAGTCACCCAATCAATAGAGATGGAGACCTTATATCAATAGTTGATTTAATACTTAAAAAAAGAGGATGGAATACATACAAATTTAAAAATCATATTTCTGCAAGAAGGGGTTTAATTGGAAAAATAGGTCCTTTAGTTGTACATATCGGATTAATAGTCTTGCTTATAGGTTCAGCATATGGAAGTTTTACAAGTCAATCAAAAGAACAATATTTACTGCCTGGAGAAAGTTTGGATCTTGTCAATGAGAGCACAAACTCAAAAGCCAACGTAAAATTAGTCGATTTTTCTATAGAACGTGAAAGTGATGGTATACCCAAACAGTTTATTTCAAAGTTAATTTTTTCTTCTGAAGATCAAAATTTAAATGAAATAAAAACCGCCAAAGTTAATCACCCAATTAGGTTTAAAGGATTGACTATTTATCAAGCTGATTGGGCAATATCAAATGTTGTTTTGGAAATAGATAATATTCTTTATCAATTACAATTAAAGGAGATTCCCGAAATAGGCAATCAATTTTGGGGAGTTTTAGTTGAATTAGGATCAGAGACTAAAAAAAATTACCTCTTAACAATAAATAATGAAAATGGACCACTTAAAATTTCGAATATAGAAAATTTTTCCGGTGATAATATTTATATAAATGATAATCCCATAGAAGTTAATTCTTCAAAAGTGTCTCTGAAAAGAATAATCCCCAGCAGTGGATTAATAATTAAAAATGATCCATCTATACCATTTATCTACTTTTCTTTTATTTTAATAATTTTCGGAACAATAATTAGTCTTATACCAACTAACCAATTATGGATTCTTGTAAATAAACAATCACAAAAGTTATCTATTGGAGGTCTTAGCAATAAAAATCTAGTTGGTTTTAAAAAAGAATTTCTTAAGTTATCAGAAGAAATAAAAAATCATTAATTTTTTTTCTGTCCACTAAAAATATCTAACTGCATAGAAACATTCCCTCTAGGGTTAAATGCAGCATTTAAATGTATCCAGTGAGGTGAGCCTTCATTCACTAAATCATCCATAATTCTATTAACGACTTCCTCATGCGATATTTTTATATCTCTATAGTTGTTAATATATAGCTTTAAAGATTTCAACTCATAGACTCTCAAATTAGGTTGATAAATAATATTTAGCTTTGCAAAATCTGGATATCCAGAAAAGGGGCACTTACATGTAAATTCTGGTAATTGGATTGAAACTTCATAAATTCTTTTCTTGTTTGGATTCTCGAAACAAATTATTTTTGATTCTTCAATAATTCTTTCACCATATAGAGGTCTTTGAGTTGAATCGTCTAATTTAGCAGTACTCATTTTTAGTAGAACTTATTTACTAAACCTATATAAAAAGATCAAAATCCGCAAAAATCCTAGCAAGCTTAAGTATTACAATTGACTAAGTTAAAAGCTGTTAAATCTTATTTTAGTATCAGTTGTAACATTCATAACGTCGTTCTAAAGGGTTATATGTGTTTAGTTCAAAGAAAATTTAATGGACATTTGTTTGATAACAATCGATAACAACTTAAATAAATCTCTTCAACCAAAAAGCGCATTTGGAATGTTATGGCTTCAAACACACTTCGATAATGATCAATGGGAAGCATTAACAAATAGTACAGTAATTATTTCTGAGGAAAACTCAAAACTATTAATTGAAGACGCAACGAATGCGGGTCTTGATATTAAATGTTTTTCTGATATTTCAATGTTGGATGTTTTCCCAAAAAACAATTAAAATAACAATATTCAATCTTTAATCATGAAGAAAATTGAGGCAATCATACGTCCATTTAAACTGGAGGATGTAAAAATTGCATTAGTAAACTCAGGTATTGTTGGAATGACAGTTAGTGAAGTCAGAGGTTTTGGAAGGCAAAAAGGACAAGTTGAAAGATATAGAGGATCAGAATTTACTGTTGAATTCCTTCAGAAACTAAAAGTAGAAGTTGTCGTAGAAGATGAAAAAGTTAATTCTGTCATAGATGCAATTGCTGAAGCAGCAAAGACTGGGGAGATAGGAGACGGAAAAATATTCATCACTTCAATTGATTCTGTTGTGAGAATAAGAACAGGAGACAAAGATGAAGAAGCTCTCTAATTCAAGTTGTTTCATTAACTAAATTTTGTATATAGTCACTATTAATCCTTGGATTTGATTCACTTCTTAAACACATCCAAGCTAAATATTCATGATTCCCAGCAGGACCCACTAGAGGAGATGCTATCAAATTCTTTATATTCCATTGGGAATTCTTAGCCGCATAAATAACAGACTCTATCGCCTCAGTATGGAATTTAGGATTGCGAACAACACCACCTTTGCTGACTTTATCTTTACCCACCTCAAATTGGGGTTTAATTAAAAATATACCCTCAATACAATCACCTTCTAATAAATTACTAATAGATTTAAAAACTAACTTTAATGAAATAAAAGATAAATCAGCAACCACAAAATTTGGTAATTCGTTACTTTTTGATAAAAGATCATCAGGTTTTAAATTTCGTATATTTGTTCGTTCAAAAAGTATGACTTTTGGATTTTTTCGGATCTTCCATGCAGTCTGTCCATAACCAACATCTATCCCATAAACTAACTTTGCTCCTTGTTGCAATAAGCAATCAGTAAATCCCCCAGTTGATATTCCTGCATCAATACATATTTTATCTTTTACTTTAATTTCAAGCCTTTTAAATGCCTCCATCAATTTTTCGCCTCCCCTTGATACAAACATAGGTTCGGAATCGATAAAAAATTCAGATCCAATTAATACTTGCTGTCCAGGTTTATCTAGTACTTTTCCATTGATATCTTTAACCTTGCCAGCAAGAATTAAACCTTGAGCTTTTTGACGTGTTTCACATAAACCTTTATTAAGAAGATAAAGGTCTAATCTACTTTTTTTAATCATCTATTAATCAATAAAAAAAGACTGAATAATGAACTTCTACAAGATTAAGATCCAAATTCCTTAATACCTTCCAATTTTAAATAAGAACTAAAAAATTACCCATTATTAAAGAAGGTAATAAGTGCAAACATTTTTATATTTAAACTTTCTTTATTAGGCAGAAAAATGTTACATAAGAAAATAATAATCAGGCAAATATGTTCAATGGCAAGTACATCTTTAAGCTATAGGGCAATAATTCGATTTTGGTTATAAAGTTTAAATTGATAATTAATAAAAATCGTGATCGAGCGTTACACATTACCCGAAATGGGGAAAATCTGGACTGAAAGCGCAAAATTTCAGAGTTGGCTTAAGGTTGAAATAGCTGCATGTGAAGCAAATTTTTTCCTCGGGAAAATTCCTGAGAATGCCATGAAAGAGATACGTTCAAATGCAAAGTTTGATGAATCTAGAATTACAGAAATTGAGAAAGAAGTTAAACATGATGTTATAGCATTTCTTACAAGCGTTAATGAATTTGTAGGAGATTCTGGAAGATACATTCATGTTGGCATGACCAGTAGTGATGTACTTGATACTGGCTTATCTCTTCAGTTAAAAGATTCTTGCGAATTGTTATTAGAAGAAATTGATAACCTAGAAAATGAAGTCAGATTATTAGCAAGGAAGCACAAAAATACATTAATGATTGGCAGATCTCATGCAATTCATGGAGAGCCAATTTCCTTCGGTTTTAAACTTGCTGGATGGTTAGCAGAAATAATAAGAAACAAAAAAAGATTGTTAACGCTGAAAGAATCTATAGCAATTGGACAAATAAGTGGTGCAATGGGAACTTATGCTAATACGAATCCCAAAATAGAACAGATAACTTGTGATTTACTTGGCTTAAAACCAGATACAGCAAGTACACAGGTTATATCAAGAGACAGACATGCAGAATATGTGCAAACTATTGCACTAGTTGGCGCTTCTCTGGATAGATTCGCAACTGAAATAAGAAATCTACAAAGAACTGATGTTTTAGAAGTTGAGGAAGGTTTTACAAAAGGACAAAAAGGAAGTTCTGCTATGCCTCATAAAAGAAATCCTATTCGAAGTGAAAGAATAAGTGGTTTGGCAAGAATTTTGAGGAGTTACGTTTTAACAGCACTAGAAAATGTTCCACTTTGGCACGAAAGAGATATAAGCCATAGTTCAAATGAACGTATCATGTTACCTGATGTATCAATCTGTTTGCATTTTATGCTCAGAGAAATGAAAGATATAGTAAGAAATTTGGAAGTTTATCCAAAAAATATGCTCAAAAATTTAAATATATATGGTGGTGTAATTTTCAGTCAGAAAGTTTTACTTTTGCTTGTAGAGAAGGGCTTGTCTAGAGAAAAAGCTTATAGTTTAGTACAAAAAAATGCGCATCAAGCTTGGAATACTCAGAATGGGAATTTTAAACAAAATATAGAGAAAGATAATGAAATAATGGGTTTTATTGATCAAAGTGACTTAGAAGAATGTTTTAATCCTTCAATTCATCTCAATAATTTAAGTGTAATATGGGAGAAGTTAGGTATTTAGGATTGCTGAAAACCTTATCTAAGGTAAACCAGTGTTTTCAGAGGAATAATGACTAAAAACTTTAGGATTGAAAAAGATAGTATGGGAACAATAGATGTTCCTATCGAAGCTTTGTGGGGTGCTCAAACACAAAGATCGATAATAAATTTTTCTATTGGAGATGAATTAATTCCAATTGAGTTAATTTATTCACTTACCCTTATAAAAAAAGCTGCTTCAATTGCGAATTTCAATTTAGGGTTAATAGATAAAAGAAAAAAAGATTTGATTGTAGAGGCATGTACCGAAATACTTGATGGGCTTCATGATTCACAGTTCCCCTTAAAGGTTTGGCAAACAGGTAGTGGCACGCATACAAATATGAATGTTAATGAGGTAATTTCAAATATTGCAGCATTAAAAACAAATTCAGAGCTTGGAAGTCATCAACCAATTCATCCGAATGATGATGTAAATAAATCTCAGTCAACTAATGATACTTTTCCTGCTGCTATTCAAATATCTGTTGTTCATGAAATAATCAAAAATTTAGTCCCAACGATAAGAGAACTTACCAAGATCCTGGATAAAAAAAGTGAAGTATGGAAGGATCTTATAAAGATAGGAAGGACCCATTTTCAAGATGCAGTGCCCCTTACTTTTGGGCAAGAAATATCAGGATGGTCAGAGCAGCTTAAAGATGCTGAGAATGCAATTACTATAAGTCTGAATGAATTGTATTTTTTACCTCTGGGAGGAACTGCAGTTGGAACAGGGATTAATTGTCCAAAAGGATTTTGTGAAGAGTCTATAAAATCAATTTCCAATGATACTAATCTTATGTTCTATAAATCAAAAAATAATTTTTCTATCATGGCCTCGCATGATCGTCTAGCTCAAGTAATGAGTCAAATAAAAATATTAGCAGGTGCATTATTTAAAATTTCAAATGATATAAAAATTCTATCTTCAGGACCAAGGTCAGGAATATATGAATTAATTATCCCTCAAAATGAACCTGGAAGTTCTATCATGCCGGGTAAAGTGAATCCGACTCAATGCGAAGCCTTATCAATGGTTTGCACTCAGATAATGGGTCTTGAATATGCAGTTTCAATGGCAAATTCTAGCGGCACTTTGCAGATGAATGAATATAAGCCTCTGATTGGATTTAATATTCTTACAAGTTTAAAATTACTTAAAAATGCAATAGAAAACTTCAGAATAAAATTAGTTGATGGGATGGAACCTAATCAAAAGAAAATGAAGTTTAATTTAGAAAATTCATTAATGTTGGTAACAGCCATAGTGCCAAAAGTTGGTTATGAAAAAGCAGCTGAAATTGCAAATCTTGCCTTCAAAGAATCATTAAATTTAAAAGAGGCAACACTTAAATTAGGTTATTTAAACGAAGATGAATTTGATGAAGCGATGAACATTAATTTAATGATTTGATTAAAAAATTTATGAATCATTGTCAATTCTTTTTGTAGCAGGATTAATATCTTCAGAGACTTTTATAAGATCATTAGATTCAGAAACAGGAAAACGATTAACAGCTTTTAATGCTAGCTTTGCTTTGCTTTTTAATTTATTACTTACACCAATACAATATTGAACTTGAGAAAGGACATCAATTGATCTTCTAATAATCCTCACTACATCACCTTCGTCTAATGAAGTATTAAAAACCAAATCCTTCCATTTTTTTCCCCTTGCCCATTCAGAAATAATTCCAGTCAAATCTGTTTCTAAATAAATAGGTATTTCAATATGCAACTTATTTTGTTGAGAAGCGACTAATTTTCTTAAACCATCTAATTCATTAAAAACATCTATTACCTTTAAAGAAGGCTTAAAATTACACCAAAGATTAGGCCTCCTTATATCAACACATATAGCTTGAATAATTGCAGCTAACTCAGGAGGATCTAAATCATCTAAATAACCACTAACTAAAACAAGTCCAATCCACAATTCATTTTCACTTCTTATTGCACCAACTGTTTGTCCAACTTCTGTCAATTCCAAATCATTTAAACAACCGAAATGATTCAAAATTTTAATCAAATCTGTAAAAGTTCTCCAGTTATGATTTTCTTTATCCTCAAGAAGTTTTTTTCTCACATATATTTCTTGTTCAACATCAACAATTCTTTTTCTATATTTCTTTAATTTCCTAGAGTCTCCAAATCTATGAGCGGGATGATCATTGACTATTTCTTCTAAATCATTAATTTGTTGCTGTTGTGCCAAAACTTCAGTTGACAAATCATATTGTGGAGTTTGTAAATCATTTTTTCGAGAAACTTCTAAAATTCGATCCGCATAACACTGCGACATATCATCTCCCCTAAATACCTCTCCAGAAAAATACATCTTTGGTACTTCAAGTCCTAAGACATCAATTACATCCAAATCATTAAAAATACTTACTATGTATGAGGGTTTTATAAGAATAAATAAATTATCAATTGTCAAACACAATAAACTCTTAATTTTTTGAGATTCATATATTTTCTTACAAATTAATCCTGGAACAATTTTTCTTTTAATTTGAGGAGCTTTGATTGAAATTAAGCTTCCATCTTTAATATATGGGAGTGCATTAGTGATTTCTTCTGATAATTTTTCTGCTGCTTGTTTTTCTAAAATTTTCAAGAGTCTTCTCTCTTCTTTAAGACGATTTTTTAACTTTTCGTAGGCATCAAAATCTTTCCATGAAACGTTAGATGTAATTTTTTTTAATTCAATTAAATCCTTATCTAAATTTTCAAGAACTATATTCTCACCTGAAGATTCACCTAAATATAAAAAACTACCAAAACTTCTTTTAATTAATTCTTTAGACTTCTCTAAAGTATAATTTTGTAAAAGATTAAGTACCATTCCATAACTAGGAGTGAATTGACTCTCTAAAGAATTTGGTTCGCTAATAGCCAGTGCACTTGCCTCTTTGGCACCTTCGAATCTTGTTTGTACTGTAACAACATATCCTTGGGTATCTTTTCCTCTTCTTCCAGCTCTTCCTGACATTTGCAAAAATTCACTGCTAAATAATAATCTATGACCATCTTCTGTTCTTTTTGATAAAGAAGAAATAACAGTTGTTCTTGCGGGCATATTAATTCCTGCAGCAAGAGTTTCAGTTGCAAAAACAACTTTTATCAAACCTTGCTGAAATAATTCCTCAACCAATTCTTTCCATGCAGGCAATAATCCAGCATGGTGAGATGCAATACCTCGTTTTAATGCCTCGCATTGAGATTTATCTTTAATTGCCTCTTGATTATTTTTAAGATAAACATCTAATTTTTGGGATATCATATTCGCTTCTGAATAACTTACTAAAGTTAAGTCTTTTATATTCTCAATAGCCTTGTCACATCCTCTTCTACTAAAAATAAAATAAATAGCTGGCAACATATTTCGTTCAGCTAGTTTAGAGATCACAAAGCCAATTGAAGGAGATTTTGGTTGTATTATCCTACCCACTTTTCCTCTAATTTTCTGCCCTTTAGGAGCTCTCCAAATCTTACAGTTTGGATGAATTCCATTACCTTTATTATTTAAAAGTGGATGGAGGCCTTTAACACTACAAAAAATAAAATCAAGTGGGACTGGTCTCTTATCGCTATTAATTAATACTGTGGGCCCATGAACTTTTTCTATCCAATTTTGTAGTTGATCTGCATTGGCTATTGTTGCTGATAAAGCTATTATTTGAGTTCTACTAGGACAATGGATTATAGTTTCTTCCCAAACTGTGCCTCTTTGGGGGTCATTCATATAATGGCATTCATCAAGAATCACAGATTCTAAATTCTCTAAGGGATCATCAAATTCATCAAATTCGCCATAAAGCATATTCCTAAAAATCTCAGTCGTCATGACTAAGATTGGTGCTTCTCTATTTATACTTATATCTCCAGTTAAAAGACCAACTTTATTCTCACCATATTGATTAGCAAAATCTCTAAACTTTTGATTTGACAAGGCTTTTAAAGGTGTTGTATAAAAAACTCTACTATCATGAGATAAGCCTCTATATATAGCAAATTCACCTATCAATGTTTTACCCGAACCTGTTGGTGCCGTTAAAACAACAGAATTTCCGCTATTAATAGCTCGAATTGCTTCTAATTGGAAATCATCTAGCGGAAAGGGGAAATATTCCTCTAAATTAAGCAATAATTGTGATTGAAGAGAGGATGAGTTAACTTCTTAATATATGATCTATATAGATATTAATAAACAAAAAATACCTTGCAAACTTTAATAGTAAATCTAAATCTTTTTAATTAAATCCACTATATTTTATTTCCCAAAATGAAAAAAATAAAAATTCCAAAAAATAGAATCCGTAAATTAAAAACATTTTCTTTAGGTAAAAAATCATTCGAACTTCTAAGTTTAAATTCGCAAAATAAAAAACTTATAGACTTATGCAGTAATGATTATTTTGGATTAAGTAGGGACAAGGATTTAATAAAAGCTGCTTACGAAATAAGCATGTTAGAAGGTATTGGTTCAGGAAGCTCTAGGTTTATTACAGGTTCAAGACCAATACATAAATTATTAGAAACAGAACTTGCCAAGTGGCTTAATCAAGAGCAAGTATTACTTTTCCCAAGCGGATTTCAAGCAAATATAGCCGCTATCCAGGCTTTAGCAAACAGAAATAGTATCGTAATAGCAGATAAATTAATCCATAACTCTTTATTGGTTGGAGTTAAAGCTGCTCAAGCTAAACTAGTTCGATTTTCACACAATAATTTAAAAGATTTAGAAGATAAAATTATTCAATCTAACCCCACAAAAAATTCCATTTTAGTTGTTGTCGAATCTCTTTATAGCATGGAGGGATCAATTGCTCCGCTCATAGAAATAACGGAAATTTGCAAAAAAAATAGTGTTCAATTATTAGTTGACGAAGCCCATGCAATTGGGATCTTGGGCCCTGAAGGCAGGGGTTTAAGTTTTAATTGCCGTTCAGATATAACTATAGTTACTGGAACTTTTGGAAAAGCATTTGGAAGCGGTGGAGCTTTCATAGCCTCCAATTCAGAAATTGGAGAGTATCTTATCCAAACAAGTGGTGCATTTAGGTACACAACCGCTCTAGCGCCATCTTTAGCTGCTGGAGCACTAGAAGCTTTAAAAAAAATTTTAGAAAATAAAGAATGGGGTAATGAGTTGTTATCTTCTGCGAAGATATGGAAAGATGAAATTATTAAAAATTTTAGTTTTCCAATTCAAGGAGATTCTCACATTTTATCAATTATTGTTGGCCAAGAAGAGAAGGCTATTTATCTACAAAAATATCTTGAGAAAAATGGGTTTTTAGCAATTGCGATAAGACCCCCTACTGTTCCTGTTGGGCAATCAAGAATCAGAATAACAATACGAAGAGACTTAGATTTGAATCTTCTAAAAAATTTCATTGCAGTATTAAAAAAGTTTAAATGAAACAAATTATTACTCAACATGGGTGGGGACTAAATAAATATTTCTGGGATGATTATAAAGTTGATTTTTTAAATAATAATTGGCATTGGCAAGATAATGAAAGGGGCTATTTTTCAACAAATAATTATCAAGCAAAATGGATTAAAAGCGAATCTAAAAAAGAAATCAGAATGACTTTATGCCATTCATTTGGTTTTCACTTAATGCAAAAAAAAATCCTAAAAGAAGCAACTCATATTGTTCTTATAAATTCTTTTAATAATTTTCTTCCTTTAAGTAATAAGAGAAACTTTATTTTGAGGTCTCTAAAAAGAATGGAAACAAAAATCATAAAAGATGAACCTAAGGATATGTTGAAAGAATTTATAAATAGATCATTTATGCCAAATCATATGAATAAAAGTTTTAAAAATATCTTTTATAAAAGTTTAGAGACATTAAATAAAACTCTTCTTTTAGGAGATTTAAAACAACTTTACATCAATAGAGATTTTCCAGTATTTTTAAGAAAAGATTGCAAAATTATTTTTATAAAATCAGAAAATGACTTGATTCTTGATAACGAATCAAATAATAACTTCTTAGATTCCTTAAATAAAACACTTGATAGGAAGCCAATTTTAATTAAATTAGCTCAGCAAGGTCATTGCTTGAATAATTTAAATTTATACGAGATATTACTTAATACACTTAATGATGAAAATGGATAGTAAAAAGTGGAATGAGAAAATAAAAAATAATTTCAATGATGCTGCATATCGGTATTTGGAGCATTCAAATATTCAGAAATTTTTTGCAAAAAAGATTGTTCAATTTATCAAAAAATTAAATCCCCAAAAAAAAGGTGAATGGATAGATCTAGGATCAGGAACAGGAATATTAGCTGATGAAATAGAAAAAAAATTTTCTTCCCAAAAAGTAGCCAGAATCGATTTCAGCAAAAAAATGCTTCTTGAGAATAAATTATCTAGTAAAAAAATTTTATGGGATTTGAATAATGATTTACCTCTTGAAATCAATAACTGTTCTCTATTGACATCTAACTTTTGCATCCATTGGTTAAACAACCCAGAAAAGATAATAAAAAATTGGTTTAGCAAATTAAAATCAGGAGGATTTTTAATCATTTCTTATCCAACAAAAAATTGTTTTCCTGAATGGAAAGATACTTGTAGAAAAATTGATATTGAATATAGTGGTCTTAATTTCCTTTGCTCTAAAGAATTATTAAAAGATTTCAAATCAACTGAAATTCATTATTCAGAAAAGTTTAATTATCTTGAAAATTTTGAAGATGTATATAAGCTTTTTAAAAGCATTAAAAATGTAGGGGCACAATCAACTAATTGTAAACGCAAAACAGTGAAGGAGTTAAAAAAAATTCAAAAGTTTTGGCCAAAGAATTACAATAATACAGTTAACCTTTCATGGCAAATTGAGATTCAAATCTTAAAGAAATTATGAGTAGTCAGGATAGTATTTTCAAATTTATAATTTGTGGAACAGATACTGATATTGGAAAAACTTTAATAAGCTCTTTTTTCGTTAAAGGATTAAATTCCTTTTATTGGAAGCCTATTCAAAGCGGTATTGAATCGCAAACTGATAGTCAAACTGTTGAAGAACTTGCACAATTAAGTAAAGAGAAAATGATCAAAGAAGCTTATGTCTTTACGAAACCTCTATCTCCTCATTGGGCTGCTGAAATAGATCAAAAAACTATTAACTTTGACAAGTTGAGATTGCCAAAAGTGCAAGGCTCATTAATTGTAGAAACGGCAGGTGGATTAATGGTTCCATTAACACGCAATTTTTTGCAAATAGATCAAATAAAACAATGGAATCTTCCGGTAATACTTGTATGCAAGAGCTCACTTGGCACTCTTAACCATACCCTGCTTAGTATTGAGGCCTTAAAGCGAAGAAATATTGAGATCTTGGGTTTAGTAGTCAATGGCGAAAAACACTTAGATAATCCAAAAACTCTAGTTAATTTTAGTGGTATTCCGTTAATTGCTGAATTTCCTTACATCAAAAAAAAGGACTCAAACAATTTAGATATACTATGGAAAGAACTAGACATCAAGAATAAGTTGATCTCACTTTTAAACTCAAAAATAAGTTAAATGAAATCTTTGGATTCAAAAACTCCAAATCAAGATTGGCACCCAAATATTTGGCCACCTTTTACACAAATCAATAACAGCAAACCGCAAATAGAAGTAACACATGGTAAGGATGCCCTCATATTTACTAAAAATCCTAAAAAAGAGTTAATAGATGCAATTAGTAGTTGGTGGGTAACTCTTCATGGACATAGTAACCAATACATTGCAGATGCCATTTTCAATCAATCAAAAAAACTTGAGCAAGTTATATTTGCTGATTTTTTACATCCACAGGCAAAAAAATTGGCGGAAAGACTTAGTGAATTAACAAAACTAGAAAGATTATTCTTTTCTGATAACGGTTCTACTGCAGTGGAAGTCGCTTTAAAAATTGCTTTCCAATCATGGCAAAATAAAGGAGTGACAAGAACTCAAATAGTAGCTTTTGATGGCGCCTATCATGGCGATACATTTGGAGCAATGGCTTTAGGTGAAAGAAATATTTTTAATGAAAATTTCGATAATCTTATGTTCCCAGTTAGGAGAGTACCCTGGCCTTCAACTTGGATGAACGATGAAGAAGTAGAAAATAAAGAAAATGAGGCGATCCAAAAATTAGAAACTCTTCTTAAAACCCCCACAGTTGCAGTAATACTTGAGCCACTTGTTCAAGGAGCAGGAGGAATGAATATGGTTAGGCCTCAGTTTATAAAAAAAGTTTCAGAAATTATAAAAAATAATAATTCTTTGTTAATTGCTGATGAAGTTTTGACTGGGTTTGGAAGATGTGGAAGTCTTTTTGCTTTTCAAAAAGCAAAAATAGTTCCTGATTTAATAAGTATTTCAAAAGGCTTAACTGGTGGATTTTTACCAATGGGAATAACTTTATGTAAAGAAAAAATTTTTCAATCCTTTATTGATGATTCCCCAAGAAAAACTTTTTGGCATGGACATAGTTTTACTGCTAATCCTTTAGGTTGCGCTGCAGCAAACGCTAGCCTTGATTTATTAGAAAAAGAACCACACAAATACCTTTCATTTGAAGAAAAACATTTATCTCACTTAATTAAATTTAAAAACTTACCTTATATAAAAAAAATAAGGATATCCGGCACAATTGCTGCCTTCGATTTAGATATTGGGAACAAAAAAGGTTATTTCAATAATATTGGGAAAGAAATAAAGAGTCTTGCAATGGAACAAGGTTTATTTATTAGACCTCTCGGGAATGTTATTTATCTCTTGCCACCTCTCTGTATAACCGATGATCAATTAGAAAAAAGTTACTGGATAATAAGGCAAATCTTAGAAAATCTTTAGATAGAAATTTAAGGTCCCTGCAGTATTGCATTTTCCACATCTTCTCTATTAATGCAATAGGAAAATAGTCTTTTAGTTTCTTGTCCTTCACTTTCCCAGATAACACTTAAATCTTCTTGTTCAAAAATAATAGTTGCATTCCAATTTGAAAGTAACAGATACCATTTAGATGGATTATTAATATCCTTCACAGCACCTAAATCAGTTAGCCACAATTCCAATGATTGCAGTGAATTTTGATTGATAGGTTTTTTAGAGGGATTCACAAACTTTTTTAAAAAATTATTTAATTAGCCAAAGCGGTATTGTCTCTAATTCTTTTCCAGTAAAAGAAGCAATAAAAATTGAACAAATTAAACTTATAGAAATGATGATAATTAAAAGAAACAAGGAAAACAATTCTCCATTCGAAAAAGGTCTTCTATTTCCTATTAAATTTTGATTATTAGAATCGATTACTAAATTATTTAAAACTTTTATATTGTTTTTTATTTTAGAGTTTTCTTTTAGTTTGTCATCATATATTTTTCTTAAATTACTATTATTTAAATGTTCATAAGCTTCAAGAACTTCTTGAAATTTACTTTTAGCAACTTCTATTTCCAAAGAAGTTGTATCGGGATGCAACTCAATAGAAAGTTTACAAAATGCCTTTCTTAATTCATGATTGGATGCATTTTCATTTACACCTAAAATTTTGTAATAGGAAGTTTCCCCTTTCAAAATAATCTTTTATTAATATTGTAATTCTAATAAATTTTTACTAAATAGAATGTATTTAATGGATGGTTAAAATTCATATTTATAAAGAAATGAAAAAACAAAACATTCCAGAAGAAATTCTTTCCTTAATAACTGAAGAAGAAATAAATTTATTTCAAGAGTTACAAATTAAAATTAAAGAATTAAATAATAAAACTAATCTTACAAGATTAACTGATGGCGATGATTATTGGGTATCTCAAGTTTTTGACAGCATTTGGCCATTCAAAGCTTTCACGAATATTAATTTTGATAATAAAAATTTTTTAGATATTGGATCAGGCTGTGGCTTCCCTGGTTTAGCTTATGCAATAACACATCCTAATTCTGAGATATACCTAGTTGATTCTTTGAAAAAGAAAACAGATGCAATAAAAATTTTAGTTGAACAGATCAATTTCAAAAACAATATTCATGTAATCAATGATCGTATTGAGAACTTAGCCCACCAATCGTCTATGAGAAATAATTTTAATATTGCAACGACTAGAGCGGTTAGTAATCCATCAACAGTTTCGGAATATATACTACCAATGTTAAAAAAAGAAGGGTTTGGACTTTTATATTGTGGCAAATGGACGATTGAAGAAAGCAAAAATCTAGATAAAACTTTAGAAATATTAGAAGGGAAAGTTAAAGATAAAAAAGAGATACTATTACCAAGAAATAAAGGTACCCGAAATATTATTCTTATTCAACCAAAAAATTTTTGTCCTGAAATTTATCCAAGAAAAGTTGGCAAACCTGAAAAAAATCCATTATGAAATTATTTTTTTGATAATCTTTTAGTATTCTTATCTCCAAACTTTTCTTTTAAATTTCTCAATTTTTTTATAACTTTTTTTGGATTTATATGACCTTCTAATACTTTCAATAATTTTTCTTCAGAAACATCTACATCTAGTAAATTTGCGTTGAATCCTGGGAACCAGTGGCTTCCATTACCAAGCAATTGATATCTAGCTCTTGCATATCCTTCCATACCCAACCAATCAATTAAATTTGAAAGCCAAAGCAGAACAGGAATATTAATATTTCCCGGGGTATATTCCCAACTTGGTAAATTTCTATTCCAATTTTGATGCCACTCTAAACCTAAGGAATTAATTGATTCCTGCCTTAATTTGTTAATTATCTTTGGCACATACTTCTCAGATTCCGATAACAACGAGACAGCTTCTAAATGCAGAGCAAAATCTGTCTCTTTTGCAATACCCACACTCAAAGTATGGACATTTTGATTTCTTAAGCAAAAAAGATCATTAAAAACTATAGGATGAAGTGGTTTACAAAATTCCAACATTTTTCTTGAGGGAGTATGAAGATGTCCCCCTTTATCAGTGGGACTAATTATGAAAACCCCAAGATCATGCTTATTGGCTAAATTAATAACCTTTGTATTTTCCTGATTAATAAAATACCAGTGCAAATTTACATAATCAAATAAGTTTGTTGTTATGGCCTTTTCAATAAGTGAAGATTTTCCATGGGTTGAAAATCCAATAGATCCAATTAAATTTTCTTTTTGAAAATTCCTCAAAATATCAATGCAACCTCCATCTCGAATAGCCTGATGTAAATGTTCAGCAGTATTAATACCATGTATTGCTAACAAATCAATTTTTTTAACTTTCAATTTTTCAATACTAGATAATACATCTCGCTCAAAAATTTCCGGATCACTATTTGGTGGAATCTTTGTTTGGATTATATTTGGGATTTTCTTAGTATTCTTAAAACACATCCCTAATTGAACCTCAGAAGTTCCATAGTACTTGGCGGTTTCTACATGACTAAAGCCATATTGTGTTGCAAGATCATATATATTTTCTACTTTATTTTGTTCTTCGTATGAAACCTCAGAAAAATCTAATTGATCCCAACTTTTTTGAAATCTCATACCACCTAAAGATAAAACAGGAATCTTCAGATTGGTTCTACCAAATCTACGATATTTCATCTTTTTGATATTAGTGCTTATTCATTCTCGGTGGCTTTCCAAATGTTTGAAACATATCCCTATCTAGACTATTCTCTAAATCATCCAATTCTTCAAATTTGACCCAATGAATACAATCAACAGGGCATGTATCTATTGCTTCTTGTATGACATCAGAATTATCTCCATCTTGCCTAAGGGCTCGACTTCTACCATGAAATTCATCAACAGTGAAAGTGTTCGAAGCGACGTGAACACAGTATTGACAACCAATACACTTAGCTTCATCAACCCATACAGCTTTTTCGGCTAACTGACCGCCTAAAACGGGCTCCCAGCCTGTAATCTCAATATTTTCTTCAGTATTATGAAATGGATCCGTAAAATCCATATCTTGGCATTAGTTTTCCCACTTAGTTAAGACCAATTCAATAGAGCCATCATTTTTATTTTTTTGCTCTACGATTTGATATCCATCTTCTTGAGTTTTAGAAATGATTGTTTGGTAAGCATACATTTGTGTAACTTTTGAGATAAATCTTTCTACTGGAATTTCAAATTTCCATAGATCAAGGTCAGTAACTAATTCATATGCATTAGAATTGTTATCCCATTTAAATCCAACTTGGGTATCGCCAGGTAATTGCATGCTTATATCAACGGCTGTAAATTGACCTCTATATCCTTTTACAAACTTTTCTTTTTGATTAATACTATAGCCGAAATGATTTAAAGCCTTAATTAATGGCTCTGCTTCTTTGAGCTTGGTTTTAATCGTACTAAAATGTGACATTAGATTCGTTATTTAATTGTGTTAAGTTTTCACTTTGATTAGAGATGAAAGCATCAGATGTTTTATTTTTAACTGTTACTTTACCGAGAGCGTCTTCGAGATTTTTTGTAGCTTCATTGCATGAGTTACCAGTAAATCCCTCAACAGACTCTTCAACTCTTCCGTCTTGATGAATTTTGAATCTCAATGTTTTTTGAGGCATTTAAATTCAAGTACTGAGTACTTTTACTTTATATAGAATAACGAAAATATTTTGTTTCAGTTGGTACAAGTTAATTAATTTTAATTTTTATATTGAATATCTGATAAATTAATTAGTTATATAGTGTTCTGATAAAAAAATTAAGATTTTTAATTATAAAAACCTTGCATCCCCATTGAATCAAGGGCAGTTTTTGCTTCTTCCATAACTGATGGTTCTTTATCGAAGAGTGCTATCTTAGTACATTCATCAACAAAACTCTCTTGGAATGTGTTGTTTAATTTTTCGTACAACCTACACAATGACCAAATGCAATTACTTCTTACACCTGATTCATTATCTATCTTTAAACTTATTAAAAGTTGTTCTGCTGCTAATTGTGCGTTATCAAAAGAAACATTTCCAATTTCAGCTAAAGAACTAGATGACCATAACCTTACTGCAGCCACATCATTCTTTAAAGCATTTATTAATGGTTCTAAAACAATTTGGTTATCATAATTAGCTAAACTCCATGCAGTCGCTCTCCTAACATAAGCATTATCATCAGTCTTCAAAAGACTTACAAGTTTTTGGACTGCGCTAGGACATGGATTACGACCTAAAGCATATACCGCACTCATTCTTTCAACAGGGCAAGGTTGATCAAGCAATGGTAATAAGAGGGGGAAAGATCTTTGATCTCTATACTCACAAAATATTCTTAAGCCTTGTATTCTCTCTTCTCTATTACCCTGAAGCATTTTTAAAGCTTCATCACACTCTTGAGTAATATTTAAATCTTTTGAGAAAACATCTTCATCAATTTGCTCTAAAGGATCTATTTCAATCTCTAAAGCCAATTCTCTGGCTAAAACATCTGGATCAACTGCGATTTCAGCTAAACTTTCTTGATTAGGATCCTTATTTTTTGTCATTTTCAGAATCTAATAATATTAATTCATTGGAGCAGGTGACATCATATCTCCAGGCAACCAAATTCTTGCACTAACTGCAAAAAAGGCAATCCCAAAGAGTACTACGATAGCGAAAGGTAAAATTTTTGTCTTAATAAAACCCAAAGATTCAATATTAATTAACACAATAATAGCCTGTTTAAGAGATTTTTAAAAAATTTTTTTGGATAATATTTTCTTAGATAATATTATTTATTTTTTACATTTTGTCTTAACTGACCACATGCAGCATTTTTATCTAGACCTCTGCTTTTTCTCAAGCTAACAGCGATGCCGTTTTTAATAAGTTTAGTTTGAAATAATTGAAGATTATTTAAAGAGGTTCGTTTAAATTCAACCTCGTCAATTTGGTTATATTCTATTAAATTTACGTGACATTGAAAACCTTTTAGCAAATGACTCAATTCATAAGCATGTTCTAATTTGTCATTCACTCCACTTAGCATTAGATACTCAAAACTTACCCTGCGACCAGTATCTCTTACAAATTTTTTACAGTCTTCGATTATATTTTTGATCTCATAGTTTTTTGCACTAGGTATTATAGTTTCTCTCGTTTTTTGGTTTGAAGCATGAAGACTAATTGCTAATGTAAATTGACAATTACCTAAAATTTGAAATGACTTTGCTGATAATTTACTTATCATTTTTGGAACAGCAACTGTGCTTACAGTTATCTTTCTTTGACTGATTTGAAAATCCTCATTTATTGATCTAATTGACAAAAGTAAGTCATCAATATTCAATAAGGGCTCGCCCATACCCATGAAAACAATATTGGTCACTTTTCTATTCATTTCATTTTCAATAAATAAAATTTGATCTAAAATTTCACTTGCTTTTAAAGATCTCTTCAAACCTTCCTTGCCAGTTGCGCAAAATTTGCAGTCCATTGGGCAACCAACTTGACTAGAGAGACAAGCAGTTAGTCTTTTTTCAGTTGGTATCCCTACGCACTCAATACTTTCATTATCGTCTGTACTCAATAACAACTTTAAAGTACCATCGTTAGCTAGGTTTCTTTCTTGAATAATTAGCTCACTTACTTTAAAACCGTCATCCCTTAACTTCTTTCTAAAAGCTAAAGGTAAAACTTCTATTTGATCAATATTTTTCTTTTTATTTCTGTAGTTATAAATCCAACTATACATTTGACGACCCCTAAAAGCAGCCTGACCATAATCTAAAGCCACGTTTTCTAGATCTTTAATACTACTTCCAAGAAGATTTTTCAAATTAGTTAGTCTTTATTTCAAAGCTATTTTCACCATAACAGCAAACCATGTTTTAAGAAGAATTCTGTAAGAATAAGCGCAATAAAACCAATCATAGCTATTCTTCCGTTTAGTCTCTCATTATACAAATGGAAACCATAACGAGGTAATTTTCTTTTGGGGACAATTTCTGGCTTAATCATCACTTACATATTAAAAAATTTATTCTAGTTACTAAAGATAACATTTATTCATCAGACAAAAGGCCTTCCTCCTGCAATCCCTCCAATGCTGCGGGATCTGGTAATTGATCTTCAGAAAATTGATTTTCAGCATTAGGCCTTGCAAAGGCTGCAAAATTACTTGAAGAAGGATCAATTCCATGTCGGTTTCTCGTTGTCTCCAAATCTTCATCACTTGGATCATCAAGTATTGCAGTAGAGCTTACGGAAGGTGTTTGTGGCATATCAACTGTATAGTCAGGCCTCAAGTTCTGTGCTCTTCTGTAGCCGCCAGATTCTTCTGAAAGAATATCGGGATGTGGGCCAGCCTCTGAGGATAATTCCTCAACAAAACCACTAAAACCAGTACCTGCAGGTATTAGTCTACCGATAATAACATTTTCTTTTAAACCTCTTAACCAATCAGATTTACCTTCAATTGCAGCCTCTGTAAGAACCCTTGTTGTTTCTTGGAACGATGCTGCTGAAATAAAGCTATCGGTATTGAGAGAGGCTTTAGTAATACCCAACAAAACAGGGGTGAATTCTGCTGGAGCTCCTCCTGTAATTGCCATTGCTTGATTTATATCTTCCACTTGCCTCAACTCTATGAGTTCACCAGGCAAAAGAGTAGTATCTCCCGCATCTTCTATGCGGACTTTACTTGTCATCTGTCTAACAATAACTTCAATATGCTTATCATCGATTGATACACCCTGTGACTTATAAACATTTTGTACCTCACTTACCATACTTCTTTGAAGTTTTGAAATAGATTCTCTAGCTGCATCTATCAAAGGTTTTTGATCTTTTAAATCATTGAAATAGCAATCTAAAAGTTCATGAGGATTAACTGGACCATCAGTTAAAGATTCTCCACCTGTAACTTGTTGTCCATCACTAACCATTATATTTTTCCCAATTAATAGTTGATATTCATTAACTAAATCATCTTTTTCAATAACTGACAGAGAAACTGATTCTTCATCATTACCTTTTTTAATCTGAACAATTCCAGATTTTTTACAAAGAACTGCAGAGTCTCTGGGTCTCCTTGCTTCTAATAATTCTTCAATACGAGGCAATCCCTGTACGATATCTCCAGTTTTCTGTCTCTCAAAAACAAGTAATGCTAAACCATCTCCCCTAAGAACTAAATCTCCGTCTTTAACATGTAAAACTGAATCAGGAGACACCATATAAGGCCTACCAAGTCTTAATGTTACTGAACTATTAGAAATTTCTTCTATTTCTCCACAAGAAGTTGATTTTACAGATTTACTAATAGGATCGCCATCAACTACACGATCACCAACTTTAACTGCTGGTTTATTACTAATATTAATTTTTATTTTATCTTCTTCTCTTTCAACAATTAGCCTTCTTATGGGCTCATCGTCAATCACATTTGGTAATTGAACCAATCCCTTCTCTTTACAAAGAATTTGGGTAGTAGCTATTACATCTCCTGCTTTTACTACTTCGTTGTTATTTACTTGTAGTTCAGTATGTGTTGAGCCATGACTGGAGTCAGATAAAGTATCTCTTCTCACAAGAATAGACTCCAATATTACTAAATTTAATCTATTAATTGATGCATCATTTTTATCTTGGATGGACTCGACGTCAATAGTCATTTGAGGAGTAGCATCAAAGCTTTCAATACTTAAATGTGTTTTAAGTAATTCAACTCCCTCAACCGACTTTATCAATTCACCGTCTTTATAGGTAAGCCTTTGGATAGCTTTTAAGCCTAGATATGGTCCTTTTTCCTGCTTAATATGTGATAGTTGGGGTAATTCCGCTTGGTCAGGGATAGTAAATTCTTCAACAGTTCTCAATAACAATCCTCGACATTTAGGTGTCTCTAATTTTTGAACAAAAAGAATTTCTTTATTATCAACACCATCTAAAATCTTCTCGCCAGGATTTACAAGATTTCCTTCTTCTGTAAATCTATTTAAAACTTCTTCATCATCACACTCATGAAAAGTTCCATTTCTTACAGTTATTTCACGAAGAATGTCATTTTTTTGCGTAACAGTAACAATTCCTGATGTTTGACTAAAGATATCTTTTACAACTTCTGTTCCAGCTTCAATCCATTTCATATCTTCAATCATTAAAAGAGATATGTCCTTATTGATTTCATGTGTCTCTTGCGGAATCCAAAGCAATGTCCCTCCCTGACTTACTTCAAAACCGTTTTTAGATGATCTTGCTTTTTTGACACTTAATCCCGGAGCATATTTTACTAAACCACCAGTTTTTGTACGGAACCTTTCATCGGTTAAGTCTGCTATTACCTCACCATTACTGATCTTACTTCCTGGGGAAGTATTTAAACGATAAGATATGCCATCACTAGATTCCAAATTATATATTTGACCTGAGTGTGTAGATTCTTCAATTAATTTAAAATTAGTTAAGGACATTGAAGTAGTAACAATCTGAACTTCTCTTGAATCTCCTATTGATTCTCTTAATCGAACTTGTCCGCCAAACTCACTTGATTGACTTGCTTCTGCCAAAACAGTTCCCTCATTTACAGATGTTCCAGATGAGATAACTGGTCTTGCATTAGGTGGCAAGTTATAAACATCTCCAGCTAAAACCCACAATCTGCCTAATCTTTGAGCTTTTAAGGTGATATTACCCTGCCTATCCGTCACCTCCTTTGGTTGAATAACCTTGTCGTACCTAACTTGTCCAGCCAAATCACAGATAACATCTTTTGTTGCTTTTTCAACACTCTTTTTCACGGCTCCAGCAGTAATTTGAGCAACAGTTATATCAGAATTAATTTCTTCTCCATCATCTACAAATAAAAGCGATCCGCTAGAAACTTCAATTTTTTGTGCTTTCCCAGAATTATTTCCTGTAGGAACTATTTTTAGTATGAAATCTACTTCTGCTTGTTTAGCTTCTACTCCATGAGGGGTTCTATAACCTCTAACCTTTGCTTTTGAACTAAACTCAACTCTGCCAGAAATTTTTGATCTTACTACTCCACTTTCAGCAGTTGATACACCTCCAGTATGGAAAGTTCGCATTGTCAATTGAGTTCCTGGCTCACCAATAGATTGAGCAGCAATAATTCCAACTGCCTCACCTAAGTCAACCAAATGATTATGAGCTAACGCCCATCCGTAACATCTCCTGCAAACCGATCTATTAGCTTCACAGGTTAATGGAGATCTTATTTTTATTTTATCAATAGATGCCTTCTCAATTTCTCCTGACAATGTAGGATCTATTGCAGTATTTTGAGGAACAATAAGGTTTTCTTCGGAATCAAAAATATCCTCAGCAGTAAGCCTACCAAGAAGTCTTGCTCCAAATTTACCATCTTCAGCTTCAACAACTATTGATCTTTCTGTTCCACAATCTTCTTCTCTAACAATTACGTCTTGAGCGACATCAACTAATCTTCGAGTCAAATAACCAGAATCCGCAGTTCTTAAGGCAGTATCCACCAAACCTTTCCTTGCTCCATAAGAAGAAATTACATATTCAGTAACAGTGAGTCCTTCTCTAAAATTGGTTCTTATTGGTAGGTCAATAATTTCTCCTTGAGGGTTAGCCATCAATCCCCTCATACCAACAAGTTGTCTTACCTGAGACATATTACCTCTTGCGCCTGAATTAGCCATCATCCAGACGGAATTTAGGGGATCATTTTGATTGAAATTATTCTTGACTGCATCTACCAATCTTTCATTAGTTTCAGTCCAGGTATCTATAACTTTTGTGTGCCTTTCAACTTCGGTAATTTCACCAAGTCTATAGCATTCTTCTGTAGCAGATATTTGCTCTTCAGCTTCACCTATTAAATCTTGTTTAGCTTCAGGAACTTTTAAGTCATCTACTGAGATAGAGACAGCAGCTTGGGTAGCATATTTAAATCCTAAGTCTTTTAGATTATCAGCCATTGCTGCAGTAATAGCAGTTCCGTGAGTTTTGTAGGCCCAAGAGACTAAGTTTTTTAAAGCTTTCTTATCAACCACCTTATTCTTAAATGATGGCGGCGTTTTTGCTAGAGCAGGCATTGTAACAGGATTATTCTTTTTTGAATTTTTAGTAGTTTTACGTACTTTGGATGTTTTTTTAGGTTTAGATGAAGTCATGGTTTTTAGATAAATGAAAAATAGTTTTTAAAGATTACGTTTTAGAAACAGAATCGATGATGGTATAGTTCATAACTACTCTCCCAACAGTCGTCAGCACAAATCTAGTTATTAAATTATTATCAGGATCAAATCTATCCCTTCTTAAATTCCAGATTTCTAATCTTGAGCCATCTTCAAGCTCTTGAGTTTTTTGTGGGCTACGCATTTCGTCTTCATCTTCAACTTCTCCATTAAATCTAACCCAGACCCATTCATGAAGGCTGAGTCTTTTATCTTCATAAGCAAAAATGACATCTTCTAATGAAGCAAAAGTAGTCTTATTATCTCCGAATTTTGGTTTTTGATAATTTGGTTGCAAAGCCGTCAGATAATAAGATCCCAAAACCATATCTTGTGATGGAGTCACAATTGGTTCCCCAGTAGCGGGAGAAAGAATATTATTACTTGCCAACATAAGCATGCGTGCTTCAGTTTGTGCCTCTAAAGCTAAAGGAACATGAACTGCCATCTGATCTCCATCAAAGTCAGCATTGAATGCAGGACAAACTAAAGGATGAAGTTGTATTGCTCTACCTCCAACTAATTTCGGTTCAAAAGCTTGAATTCCTAAACGATGGAGAGTAGGAGCTCTATTTAGGAGAATTGGATGGCCTTCAATAACTTCTTGAAGTACCTGCATAACTTCGTCATCAGCTTTTTGTATTAGTTTTTTTGCAGCTTTAATATTATTCACAATATTTTGTCGTATTAATCTATGAATTACAAAAGGTTGAAAGAGTTCTATCGCCATTTCTTTAGGGAGTCCACACTCATGCATTTTTAATTTAGGACCCACAACTATTACGGATCTTCCTGAATAGTCAACACGCTTTCCGAGAAGATTCTGTCTAAATCTTCCTTGTTTTCCTTCAATTATGTCACTAAGTGACTTAAGAGCTCTATTATTTGCTCCAACAACAGTCCTTCCTCTCCTTCCATTATCAATAAGTGCATCAACTGCCTCCTGAAGCATTCTTTTTTCATTTCTTACGATAATTTCAGGAGCTAAAATTTCTTGAAGCCTAGCTAATCTATTATTTCTATTAATAACTCTTCTATATAAATCGTTTAAATCTGAAGTTGCAAATCTTCCACCATCAAGCTGAACCATAGGTCTAAGATCAGGAGGTATAACTGGGATCGAATCTAAAACCATCCATTCTGGTTTGGCATTAGTTGCAATGAAATTATCAATAACTCTTATCCTTTTTATAAGTTTTGCCCTCTTTTGCCCTTTGCTATTAGTAATTTCTTCTCTAAGCTCCTCAGCAATCTGATTTAAATCAAGGTCCTCAAGTAATTGCTTCAATGCTTCAGCACCAATTCCAACAAAAGGTTCGTTTTCGATAGTTGAATCTTCAGCATAAATTTCATCTTCAATTTCCAGCCACTCATCCTCAGTGAGTAATTGCTTATATTTAAGTTCTTTATGATCACCTGGGTCTAAAACGACGTAACAATTAAAATAAACTATTTGTTCTACATCCCTTAGAGGAATGTCCAAAAGTATTGCAACGTAACTAGGTATTCCTTTCAAATACCAAACATGGGAAACTGGCGCAGCAAGTTTTATATAGCCCATCCTATGTCTTCTGACTCTACTTTCAGTTACTTCAACTCCGCATCTCTCACAAACAATGCCGCGATGTCTTACCCTTTTATACTTTCCACAATGGCATTCCCAATCTTTAGATGGCCCAAAAATCTTTTCACAAAATAATCCATCCATTTCTGGTTTAAGAGTCCTGTAATTGATAGTTTCAGGTTTAGTAACTTCACCAACTACTTGTCCGTTGGGCAGTGTCCTCTGCCCCCAATCCATTATTCTTTGTGGAGAAGCTATTGAAATTTTGACGTAATCAAAGTGATTTTCAGTTCTTAAGTTGCTGTTTGTCATTTTTGGCTAATTTAAATTAAAAGGTTTTAATGAGTATTTAATCTTCCTCATATTCAGAGGTTCCGAGTGATTCGTAAGTCGGTCTTGATGGAGTATTTCTTCTCGGATTGATATCCTGCATTAAATCTACTTCTTTTCCTTCATCTGTATAAACTCCTATATCCAAACCTAGAGATTGTAGTTCCCTCATAAGAACTTTAAATGACTCGGGAGTACCTGGCCTTGGGATCGGCTTACCTTTTACGATTGCATTAAGCGCTTCATTTCTTCCCTGCATGTCATCAGATTTAACTGTTAACAATTCCTGAAGAGTATAAGCAGCTCCATAAGCTTCAAGAGCCCACACTTCCATTTCTCCAAGCCTTTGTCCACCTTGCTGAGCTTTACCACCCAATGGTTGCTGTGTAACCAAGGAGTAAGGACCAGTAGATCTTGCATGGATTTTATCATCAACCAAATGGACTAATTTGAGGAAGTGAGAGTATCCCACCGCAACTGGCTGATCGAAGGGTTCCCCTGTTCTGCCATCTTTAAGTAATAACTTTCCAGGATCTTCTGGATTGTAAACCCATGCTTTACCAGGCTGTTTTGAAGCTTCCTCTAAAAATGCTTGAACAGTTTGATGTGATTTTTCAGCTCCATACATTTCATCAAATGGAACAACTTTAACCCGGCAATTTAAGTTAGAGGCTGCCCAGCCCATCAATAATTCAAAAACTTGGCCTACATTCATCCTACTTGGCACTCCTAAAGGATTAAGAACTATGTCTACAGGCGTTCCATCAGGTAAATAGGGCATATCTTCCCTTGGTAAAATTCTGCTAATAATTCCTTTATTTCCATGCCTCCCAGCCATTTTGTCACCCACTTGAATTTTCCTTCTCTGAGCCACGTAAACTCTAACAACCATGTTGGCTCCTGGAGGTAATTCATCACCTTGTTCTCTGGTATAAATGCGAACATCCAAAACCCTTCCTTTTTCAGTTTTAGGTACTCTGAGGGAATTGTCTCTCACATCTCGAGCTTTTTCACCGAAAATAGCTCGTAATAGTTTTTCTTCAGGTGGTTGGTCTGATTCACCTTTTGGTGTTACTTTTCCTACAAGGATATCTCCACTCTCAACAAAAGCACCAATCCTAATAATTCCCATCTCATCAAGATTATTCAGGCTTTCTTCAGAGATATTTGGAATCTCTCTCGTAATTTCTTCAGGTCCTAGCTTCGTTTGTCTTGCTTCAATTTCATATTTTTCGATATGTACTGAAGTATATAAATCATCAGTTACCATCCTCTCGCTCACTAGTATTGCATCTTCGTAGTTATATCCCTCCCATGGCATGTAAGCAATTAAAACGTTTTGGCCAAGGGCAATCTCACCTCCTTCACATGCAGATCCATCAGCTAAAACCTGACCGGATATAACTCTATCTCCAATTTTCACGATAGGTCTTTGGTTGAGACAAGTATCTTGATTTGATCTTTGATACTTCTGAAGATAATGGAAATGTTCGTTACCATGCTCGTCTTTAACGACAATCTCATTGGCGTCAACATAAGATACAGTTCCATTAACTTTTGTTATGGGAACCATGCCCGAGTCTCTAGCAACTTGAGATTCCAAACCTGTACCAACTAAAGGACGTTCTGGCCTTAGCAATGGAACGGCTTGGCGTTGCATATTTGATCCCATGAGAGCTCTATTTGCATCGTCATGTTCCAAGAATGGAATAAGTGAAGTAGCAACTGAAATTACCTGAACCGGAGAAAGCTGAACATAATCAACTTGATGAGGAGGAACTTTTTCGAAATCCTGTCTATATCTGACTGGTATTAGATTTGCTATTATATTGCCGTCTTTGTCAGTTGCAACGTCTCCTGGAGCAACTCGACACTCATCTTCTAAATCAGCAGAAAGATAAATAGGATTACCTTCTTTATTAACTTTACCGTTATTAACTTCCCAAAAAGGGGTTTCAATAAAACCATACTCATTAACTCTTGCGTGGGTAGCTAAAGAATTTATAAGTCCTGCATTAGGACCTTCAGGAGTCTCGATAGGACATAATCTTCCATAATGTGAAGGGTGTATATCTCTTACCGCAAAGCCTGCTCTTTCTCGAGTTAAACCCCCAGGACCTAATGCTGAGATTCTTCTCTTGTGTGTTAATTCAGCCAGAGGATTAGTTTGATCCATGAACTGACTTAATTGACTGGAGCCAAAAAATTCCTTTATAGCAGCAACTAAAGGTTTGGGATTGACGAGTTGAGCGGGAGTTAGAGAATCTGTTTCTCCTACAGTCATTCTTTCTTTGATAATTCTCTCTAAACGGTTAAGTCCAACTCTAACTTGATTTTGAAGGAGTTCTCCTACAGATCTAACCCTTCGATTGCCAAGATGATCAATATCGTCCAAACTAGCTCCGCCAATATCCAATTCAAGGTTAATTAAATAATCAATAGTTGAAAGAACATCTTCATGAGTAAGTGTTCTCACATCGTCTGGTACGGTAAGTCTCAATTTTTTATTTATTTTGTATCTACCAACCCGGCCTAAATCATATCTTTTGGGATCAAAAAATCTACTGTGTAATAGCTGTTGTCCGCCGGAAACAGAGGGTGGTTCACCAGGACGTAACTTCTTGTATAGCTCAAGCAATGCCTGATCTTCTGAATTTATGCCTTCGTCATTAGCTGACTCAATTGAGCTTTGATAAAACTCAGGATGCCTAAGTTTATCTATCACATCGTTATCTGAAAGACCCATCGCTCTCATTAGAACATGCGCATTAATTTTTCTAGTTTTATCAACTCTTACATAAAGTAAATTATTTTTGTCAGTCTCAAATTTTAACCATGCACCTCTATTAGGGATAACGCTAGCGTTGTAAGTTCTTCGACCATTTTTATCAAGTTCATCCTTGAAATATACACCAGGACTTCGAACAATTTGATTAACAATAACTCTTTCGGCACCATTAATAATGAAAGTTCCTCTTTCAGTCATTAATGGTAATTCGCCAATAAAAACTTCTTGTTCTTTAATTTCGCCTGTCTCTTTATTAATTAATCTGCAAGTAACATACATTTGAGATGCAAATGTAGCATCTCTTCTTTTAGCTTCCTCGACATCATGTCTAGGTCTCTTTAACCTATACTCTTCACCAATAAAATGTAGTTCTAATTTACCTGTGTAATCAGATATGGGAGAAAAATTTTGTAGTTCTTCTATTAAACCCTTTTCCAAAAACCATTTAAAGCTTGCTCTTTGTACTTCTACTAAATCTGGTAGATAAGTAGCCGTTTTTGCTACCTGTAAAGCGCTACTGCTCATCCAAGAAACCTGCGATTTTGTGAGATTTATTATTTACTCTTAATCTACTCAATATTTAGTTCTTTAACTTATCACTTAAAATAAAATCATCTATTAAATCTCGATTTCAACAAAAAATCGATTTTGTAAAGAATTAAACTCTGCTTAATGCTGATGAATCATTAACTGTGTAAGTTAAAGCTAAAAAATTAAGGAAAATTTCAAGTAATTCCTTATATTAACAGCTGCAATGTCAAATTAACAAGTCAAATTTAAACAAATCTTCAGCATTCTTAGATGACTCTTTAGCAATTGTTAATAATTCAGTAGATCTTAAATCTGCCATAAAATTAGCAACATTTTCAACAAATGCAGGTTCATTTCTTTTACCTCTATGAGGGATAGGTGCTAAAAATGGTGAGTCAGTTTCAATAAGATATTTATCATTTGGAACTATTTTGGCACACTTATGAATTTCATGTGCTTTTGGAAAAGTTACTATTCCACTAAAACTTATGTAAAATCCAAGATCCAAGAATTGCATCATTTCTTTTGGGGTTCCCGTCCAACAATGAAGTACACCATCGGGACATTTTCCTTTTTTAGAGAGATCATTACATATCTCAATCATTTCATTTGCAGCATCTCTGCAATGGATAATTACAGGCAACTTTAGTTCATAAGCTAACTCCATTTGAGGAATAAGTGCTTCAATTTGCTGAGTTTTATTTTCATTTTTAAAAAAATCCAAGCCTAATTCCCCAATAGCTACAACTCTTCTATCTTCTTGAGCTGATTTTCTTAAAATAGATTTTGAACTTGGTTCCCATTTTTTTGCTTCTAACGGATGCAAACCAACTGAATAGTAAATTTCATTAAATTCATGAGATATTTTTTTTAACTTTGGAATTTCTGTTAATTCACAACAAGCATGAACTAATTTTTTTACACCTCTTGAACGCAATCTTAAAACAACATCCTCAAGATCTTTCTCAAAATTTTCAAATATTAAGTGACAGTGGGAATCAATGAGTTCAATATCGCTCATAATCTTAAACTGCCTTTTTATTTTGTGATAAGGGTAGTTTTTACAAGATTATTAATTTTCGATTTTCTATTAGCCCCATTATTCTTGTGAAGAACATTTTTTTTAACGGCTTTATCAATTAGACTAAAAGCCTTATTAAGACTTGCTTTGACAAGATTTTTATTTTCATCATTTGGCTCTTTTTTATATTTTTCGCAATTTTCTAAAGTTTTTTTAGTCAAAGTTCTTACCGTAGATTTGTATGACTTATTGATTAAACGATTTCTTTCGGCAATTTGTATTCTCTTTTTTGCTGATTTGTTATTGGCCACAGAGGGTACATAAATAGAAGATACTTATCATAACAAATAAATCGACTAATAATCAATCATATATAATTTAAAAAGTTAATAAATTGGGTCTTGCGCCTTTCAATTTTAAAATTCAACTTATGAAGATAATAAGTAATAAAAAAGAAGCTATTGAAGAATTAAAAAGGATTTCTACTCGTACTAATTCAGAAAACAATAATAAGGTAAATACAATCGTTGAAGAAATTCTTCATGAGGTGAAAATTTCTGGAGATATCGCAGTAGAAAAATATACAAAAAAATTTGATGGTTTTAACCCTGATCCTATGCAAGTGAGTGCGGATCAGATAAAAAATGCATGGGATGCGATCGATAACAATTTGAAACGCTCACTTGAAATAGCTCATAAAAGAATTCAAAAATTCCATGAAAAAGAAATTCCTCAGTCTTTCACTATAAAAGGTGAATATGGTGATATAGTCCAAAGAAGATGGAGACCAGTTAAAAATGCAGGGATTTATATTCCTGGAGGCAGAGCTGCTTATCCAAGTACAGTATTAATGAATGCAATACCTGCAAAAGTTGCAGGAGTTGAAGAGATTATAATGGTATCTCCTGGGAATAAAGTAGGGGAAATAAATAAAACTGTTTTGGCTGCAGCTCACTTATCAGGGATCAATAAAGTATTTAGAATTGGAGGAGCTCAAGCAATTGGTGCTTTAGCATTTGGTACAAATAAAATAAATAAAGTTGATGTTATTTCAGGTCCAGGGAATATCTATGTTACAACTGCGAAAAAACTCATTTATGGCTCTACAGGAATTGATTCTTTAGCTGGTCCAAGTGAAATTTTAATCATCGCAGATGAAACAGCTCAAAGCACTCATATAGCATCTGATCTACTAGCGCAAGCAGAACATGATCCTTTTGCTTCATCAATACTTCTAACTACATCAAAGAACCAGGCAAAAGAAGTTTTAGAAGAACTTTATAAAAAAATAAATGATCATCCAAGAAAAGAAATTTGTATGCAATCAATAAAAAATTGGGGGTTAATTGTGATTTGCGAGAATTATGAATCATGTGTTGAACTAAGCAATAACTTTGCCCCTGAACATCTAGAAATTCTTAGTTTAGATTCAAACAAAATTCTTGCAGGTATAGATAACGCTGGCGCGATATTTTTAGGAAAATGGACCCCAGAAGCTGTTGGAGATTATCTTGCTGGACCAAATCATACTTTACCCACATCAGGAAATTCTAGATTTAGTGGTTCTTTGGGAGTTGAAACTTTCATGAAAAATACTTCAATAATTGAATTTAATGAAGAAAGTTTAAAAGTTAATAGCCTTGATATTATTAATCTTGCCAAAAGTGAAGGGTTACATAGCCACGCTGACTCAGTACAAATAAGATTTGAAGATTAGCTAGATTTTGAGGGTGAGTAAACCACTGGTGTATTGTTTTGAATTTTACCAACTAATACTTTATCTGTAAGATCAACAAATAATCCATTTTCTAATACTCCGGGAATATTATTAATCGTCATTTCGATTTCTTTTGGATTCTTAATACCATCATTAAATAAAACATCTAGGATGAGGTTGCCTTGGTCAGTAACAACTGGGCCAGCTTTTTTAGTAGCCATTCTTAATGAAGATTTGCCATTCATTTCTGAAATCACTTCCTGAACTTGCTTCCAAGCATTTGGAAGAACTTCTATAGGTAAAGGGAAAGATAGATTTAAGTTTTGTACGAGTTTAGTTTCATCAACAACAATCAACAATTGATCAGCTTTAGATGCCACTAACTTTTCTCTGACATGGCATGCACCTCCTCCTTTTATTAATTGAAATCCTGGATCAACTTCATCAGCACCATCAATAGCCAAATCAATTTGAGAAACAGAAGCTAAATCGATAAGCGGGATATCCAATTCAAGTGCTAATACTTCAGATTGAAAAGAAGTTGCAACACCTCTTATATTTTGAAGTTTTCCAAGACGAATTTCATCGGCGAGGCTTTTTATCATTAAAGCAGCAGTAGAGCCTGATCCTAATCCGAGAATCATGTCACTCTGTACTTCCCTTATTGCTGCATCAGCAACTACTTGTTTCATTTGAGTTTGTGAATCCAAAATCTTTTTCTCTAATGGTTATAAATTATTAAATTTCAATGGTTGATTTATGTCAAACCTGGGAGGGGTTCGGGTTTAATATTTATCTGTATCTCTTTATTATCTCTCAAAATATTTAAAAGGAATACTTTTCCTATCTGAGCTTTTTCTACTTCATCAAGTAAAGCTTTAGGTTCATTTATAGATATATTTTCGGCTGCTATTACTAAATCGCCTCTTCTTAAACCAGCTTTTTCAGCAGGGCTATTGGGTATAACTGATTGAATTAAAGCTCCATTTCTTTCAGGTAATTGAACTAGCGAATTGGGGTCTTGATTATATTCTTTGGCAATTTTTGGATTTAAAGAAATCAATTGGACCCCTAAGTATGGATGAATAACTTCCCCATTTTTAAGAAGCTGATCAGAAACACTTTTAGCTAGATTGATAGGAATAGCAAAACCTAAGCCAGCCCCCGGGCCACTTCTTACTAATGTATTAATTCCTATTACCTCACCATTGGAATTTATAAGTGGTCCGCCCGAGTTGCCTGGATTTATTGCTGCATCAGTTTGAATAAGATCCAGCCTTTTATCTGAAAATCCTAAACTATTAATGTCTCGATGTAGGCTACTAACAATACCTAGGGTAACCGTTTTTTCAAGACCATAGGGGGTACCAAGAGCTATTGCCCAGTCCCCAACTTCAAGATCTTCAGAATTTCCAAGTGGAGCAAAACCAGAATAAGTATCTTCATCAATTTTTACTAAAGCAAGATCTGTTATTGCATCTGTGCCTAAAACTTGACCATCACAAATAGATCCATCTGCCAAAGTAACTGAAACATCATCGACTCTCTCTACAACATGAGCGTTTGTAAGAACCAAACCATTGTCATTAATGATCACACCAGAGCCTTGTCCTCTCTCTCTTTCAGGAGTTATCCCTTGATCACCTAGTAAATCCCTCAAAAGGGGGTCAAGTAAAGTAGGGTCAAATTGTTGCCTCTCTACCATTCGCTCAGTATCAATTTTTACAACTGCAGGGGCAACATTTTTCACTGCAGATGATACAAAGTTGTGACTTTCAGAAGAAGTAAAAGCTAAAACTTCAGCTTTTTGGGAAAAATTTAATAAACAAAAACAAATGAATAGTAATTGGATTAAATTAATGAATCTAATCTTGAAAAACTTCATTTGATTAGTAGTTTTGACTTTATTTAATAAATCTAATTGAAGAAATTTATTATTGTTGTTTTTTTGTTTACATCCATAAAATACAAATTTTAAAATTTCTCTATAAGAAAGACTTCTTTATGTGTGAAAATAATCCTAAATAAATCTATAAATAAATTTGAATAAAGAAAACAAAAGTAAGCTAGAAACTCTATTAGAAAAAATTGCTAATGAAAGGGATTTAGAAATCTATGGTTTAAATGTACAAACTAATCAAAATCCGATAGTTATTGAAATTATTATAAAAAAAACTAATGGGGATGACGTTTCCTTAGATGATTGCGCGCTATTTAATACCCCAGCATCTGACGAAATAGAAAAATCAAATCTTTTAAATTGTTCATATGTGTTAGAAATTAGTAGTCAAGGGGTCAGTGATGAATTAACCTCAGAAAGAGACTTCAAAACTTTTAAGGGTTTTCCAGTTAATGTTGAGTTAAACCAAAAGAATTCAAAAATAAAATTCCTGAATGGTTTGCTTTATGAAAAGTCTAATGATTATTTATTCATTAACATTAAAGGTAGGATAAAGAAAATCCCTTTCGATGAAGTATTAAAAATTAGTCTTTGTACCTTAAAAGATTAATTACTTTCAACCATTATTCAATTTTCCCATCATAGATGGCATTAGTTATTCTCCCAGGTTTAAGCAATCTCATTGAAGACATAAGTGAGGAAAAAAAGTTACCTCCAAATGTCGTTGAAGCAGCCTTGCGCGAAGCGTTGTTAAAGGGATACGAAAAGTATAGAAAAACTTTTTACATTGGAGTGAACGAAGATCCATTTGATGAAGAATACTTTAGTAATTTTGATGTTGGACTAGATCTAGATGAAGAGGGTTATCGGATATTATCTAGTAAAATAATTGTTGAAGAAGTTGAAAGCGAAGATCATCAAATATCTTTAATAGAAGTTAAACAAGTTGCTGATGATGCTCAAATAGGTGACACAGTTGTATTAGACGTCACTCCTGAAAAAGATGATTTTGGGCGAATGGCTGCCTCAACGACAAAGCAAGTATTAGCTCAAAAATTAAGGGATCAACAACGGAAAATGATCCAAGAAGAATTTGCAGATTTAGAGGATCCTGTTTTAACTGCAAGAGTTATCAGATTTGAAAGACAATCAGTGATAATGGGAGTTAGCTCGGGAATCGGCAGACCTGAGGTTGAAGCAGAACTTCCCAAGAGAGATCAATTACCAAATGATAACTATAGAGCAAATGCAACTTTCAAAGTTTTTTTGAAAGAAGTTAGTGAAATAGCTAGAAAAGGACCACAACTTTTTGTGAGTAGAGCTAATGCTGGTTTAGTTGTCTACTTATTTGAAAATGAAGTCCCGGAAATTCAAGAGGGTACAGTAAAAATTGTTGCTGTTTCAAGAGAAGCGAATCCTCCTTCAAGAGCTGTTGGGCCAAGAACAAAAGTGGCTGTTGATAGCGCTGAAACAGAGGTTGACCCTGTAGGTGCATGTATTGGAGCGAGAGGCGCAAGAATACAACAGGTAGTTAATGAATTAAGAGGAGAAAAAATTGATGTTATTAAATGGTCATCTGACCCAATACAGTATATTTTGAACTCTTTAAGTCCAGCTAAAGTTGATCTCGTGAGACTTGTTGACCCAGAAGGTCAACACGCGCACGTACTAGTTCCTCCTGATCAATTAAGTCTCGCAATTGGTAGAGAAGGACAAAATGTAAGACTTGCAGCAAGATTAACTGGTTGGAAAATTGATGTTAAAAACTCACATGAATACGATCAGGAAGCAGAAGATGCTGCAGTCTCTGAATTAATCATTCAAAGGGAAGAAGAAGAGAATCTCCAGCGAGAAGCTGAGCTTAGATTAGAAGCAGAACAAGCTGAGCGTGCTGCGGAAGATGCAAGATTAAGAGAGCTCTATCCCCTTCCTGAAGATGATGAAGAATATGGACAAGAAGGATATGAGGAAGAAACCTTATCAGATAGTGATCAATTAGAGACTGCTCAAGATGGTGAAATATCCTCCAAAGAGGAGAGAAAAAGGTGATACGACAAATCCCTATTATGCGTATTTGCATTTCATGTAGAAAAACATATGACAGGAAACATCTTATAAGGATTACTAAAGATCATAAACGAGGTATTATGTTTCAAGAGGGTATGGGGCGATCAGCCTACATTTGCAAGTCAAAAAAATGTTACTCAGATTCCAAGATCAAAAAAAAGCTTCAAAAAGCTTTAAAATCATCATTAGATCCTGAATTTATTGATATTTTTGAAAAAGAAATTACAAGCTACAATGACTATCCCAATAAGGGAATATAATTAAAAAAATCCTCTTAAATTTCGAAAAAGAGTACAAATCAGATTAAATGACTATCAGCGATAAAATCAGAATTTACGAACTTTCCAGAGACTTAAATCTGGAAAATAAAGAAATATTGGATGCTGCTCAAAAACTTTCAATTACGGTAAAAAACCATAGCAGTTCAATTAGCGCGGAGGAAGCAAAAAAAATAAAAAATCTCATCAATAAAAAAAATTCAGATAAAAAAATACTTTCTATTAAAAAACCTTCAGTTAAAAATGATAATTACAAACAAAAAAAAGAAAATGAATCCTCAGTTATTTCCTCAACTAAGTCTAATCCCCTTAATAATAATTCAAACAAAAAGCCATTGCTGATAAAACCTCTTAATAAACCGACAATTACCAAAAGTTCACAATCACAAGCAAATCTAATAAATCAAAATATAAATAGTAAAACTTCACAAAATCTCAACCAAGATAAAAAAACTTTCAGAAATAACATAACTCCACCAATAAAAAATCCTGCGAAAACCCCTATTCAACTAATTGCTAAGCCTAAAAATATTAATAATAATGTAAAATCTAGTGACTCTTTCAAGAGCATCTCAAGTTCAGGAGAAAAAAGACAAATATCAAATAAACCTGTGCAAAATCCCAAGAAACCTAATACAAAAAATATTAATAACAGAATGTCTCCCCCAGAGCTGGTAGGAGCTCCAATAAGAAGAAACGGGTCCAATCAGCCAAATAATAAGCAAAACATTTCTTTTAAACAAACTCTCCCCAACAAACCTGGTACACCTATTAGACCTGGATTAAGAAACAAACCATCAGATCAAGGAAGACCTGGATCTTTCAATAGACAAGCTAATACAAGTAGGACTGGTTCTCCCAACAGACCTGGCGTGCCCAATAGGCCTGGATTAAGAAACAAACCATCAGATCAAAGAAGATCTGGATCTTTCAATAGACAAGCTAATACAAATAGGACTGGTTCTCCCAACAGACCTGGCATGCCCAATAGGCCTAGTCCTAAATTTAATGGTCAAAAGTCACCTGGAATTAGAAAGCCAGTATCACCTAATGAACTCTTACAACTTCAAAAAACTAACAAATCTGAGAATGACAAAAAATTAATAAAGAATAACGAAAAACAAAATATTGAGACATCGAAGCAGAAGCCAAAAGCTCCAAATACTCGTCCACATGCTGCCCCTAATTCAAAAAAACCACCCCACAGATCATTTTCAAATAATTCTAAAAAACCAGGAAAGACAGACTGGGACGATAGCGCAAAACTTGAGGCATTAAGGAGCAAAAATCCCCAAAAACAAAGACAGAAAGTTCATATTATCGGTGAGAATGATGATTCATTAACATCTGAAACTAGCGGATATTCAGGCGAAAAAATTTCAATTTTATCAGCTAGTTTGGCGCGCCCTAAGAAAGAAAAGTCTGATGAATCCAAATCTCAAAAAACTATAAAACAATTTAAGAAGAAGAAAAAAGAGACTACTAGGCAAAGGCAGAAAAGAAGAGCTATGGAGTTAAAAGCTGCTAAAGAAGCCAAACAAGTAAGGCCTGAAATGATAATCGTACCCGAAGATAATTTAACTGTTCAAGAATTAGCTGATAAATTAAGTCTTGAAAGTTCTGAAATAATCAAATCTCTGTTTTTTAAAGGAATAACTGCAACTGTTACTCAATCACTCGACTTAGCAACTATAGAAACAGTAGCAGAAGAATTTGGAGTACCTGTTTTGCAAGATGATATCCAAGAAGCTGCTGAAAAAACAGTAGATATGATTGAATCTGAAGATATTGATAATCTAATTAGAAGACCACCTGTTATTACAGTGATGGGTCATGTAGATCATGGCAAAACAAGTCTTTTAGACTCAATCAGAGAATCAAGAGTAGCTTCCGGGGAAGCAGGGGGCATCACTCAACACATCGGAGCTTATCAAGTTGAATTCAAACATGAATCTAAAAAGAAAAAATTAACTTTTCTTGATACTCCTGGTCATGAAGCCTTTACTGCAATGAGAGCAAGGGGCACAAAAGTTACAGACGTGGCTGTTCTTGTAGTTGCTGCAGATGATGGTTGCAGACCTCAAACACTAGAGGCTATCAGTCATGCGAGAGCTGCAAAAGTACCAATTGTTGTTGCTATAAATAAAATTGATAAAGAAGGGGCATCTCCAGACAGAGTAAAGCAGGAACTATCAGAAAAAGACTTAATTGCTGAAGATTGGGGAGGAGATACAGTGATGGTTCCAGTAAGTGCTATCAAAAAACAAAACATTGATAAATTACTTGAAATGATTTTATTAGTTTCCGAAGTGGAAGATCTACAGGCTAACCCTGATAGATTTGCAAAAGGTACTGTTATTGAAGCCCACCTAGACAAAGCTAAAGGTCCTGTGGCTACTTTGTTAGTACAAAATGGGACGCTAAAATCTGGAGATGTCCTAGCTGCAGGTTCAGTCCTAGGAAAAATTAGAGCAATGGTTGATGAAAATGGTAATAGAATCAAAGAAGCCGGACCATCATTCCCAGTAGAAGCGTTAGGATTTAGTGAAGTACCCACAGCAGGAGATGAATTCGAAGTCTACCCTGATGAGAAAACTGCTCGAGCTATTGTAGGAGAGAGAGCAACAGATGCTAGAGCCACAAAATTAGCTCAGCAAATGGCCTCTAGAAGAGTCAGTTTATCATCCTTATCAACTCAAGCAAATGATGGAGAATTAAAGGAGTTAAACTTAATTCTGAAAGCTGATGTACAAGGTAGTGTTGAAGCGATATTAGGATCGCTAGAACAATTACCAAAAAATGAAGTTCAAGTCAGAGTTCTACTTTCTGCTCCAGGAGAAATAACTGAGACAGATATAGATCTCGCTGCTGCATCAGGGTCAGTAATCATTGGGTTTAACACTTCATTAGCATCTGGTGCAAAAAGAGCAGCTGATGCTAATGACGTTGACATAAGAGAATATGAAGTAATCTATAAACTATTAGAAGATATTCAGTTGGCAATGGAAGGATTACTTGAACCTGATCTTGTTGAAGAATCTTTAGGAAAAGCCGAAGTTCGTGCAACTTTCTCAGTTGGTAAAGGAGCTATAGCAGGCTGTTACATACAATCTGGCAAATTACAACGGAATTGTTCGCTTAGAGTTTTACGATCAGATAAAGTAATTTTTGAGGGAAATTTAGACTCACTAAAAAGGTCTAAAGATGATGTCAAAGAGGTAAATACAGGATTTGAATGTGGAGTTGGCTGTGATAAATTCTCTTCATGGATTGAAGGAGATGTAATCGAAGCATTCAAATTTGTCACCAAAAAGAGGACCTTATCACAATAATTAAACATCTAGCTTATTAATCTTTATTTCTATCAAAGATTAATAAAGTAGGAAATATTACACAAGCACCCAACTGTATAAGAAGGCTATTTTGCTCTAATTCAGCTCCGCTCGCAATTCTGGAAATCATTATAAGAAGTCCCAAAAATGCAGAACCGCTAAAAGCTATCCACAATATTCTTCTCAATCCCTTGAAAGGAGCTTGGGATTCCTTTAATAATTTCTTTTTCAATTCAGGATCTATTTTTGACATAAATTCTTTCAATTATAAAATTAAGTCTATATGAAAAATTCAATATTTAATCTGGCCGGTATAGCTCAGCGGTAGAGCAACTGTCTCGTAAACAGTAGGTCATTGGTTCAATTCCAATTATCGGCACTTAAAAAGCAAATTAAAATGGATTATAAAATTTTAAAATTTAGATATCTTTTAAAATTATTTGTTTTTATTCCTCTTATATTTTACTTTGGCAAAAGAAGTTATATTGCGTTTGATGAAGGTTATTATGCACTACAAGCTAGATGGATATTAGAAAAAGGTAACTGGACAATTCCTCTTTGGTGGGATGAATATGTTTTAGATAGAACAATAGGATTACAGTATTTAATAGCAAAGTCACAAGACTTATTTGGAAGAAATATTTTTTCTGCATATCTACCAACAACAGTCGCTTCAATATTGATGCTATTTATAACTTATAAATTACATGAAGAATTATTTAATAAAAAATATGCAATTATATCTCCACTAATCCTTGCTACTACATATCTTTGGTTTGACTACTCACACTTAGCCACTCAAGATATTATTTATTCATGTTTAGTAACTATTGGAGTATTAGCTTTAGTCAAAATAAAAAGTAAAAATAACAAATTCTATATTCTGCTTTTTGGAATTTGGATTGGTTTAGCTTTTATGATGAAAACTTTTTTAGTTTTTGTACCGTTATTATCACTCCTACCGTATATTTCTTTTAAAAAAAATTTTTTATTCATCAAATTCTTTTGGTTAGGACTACTAATTGGATTCATTCCTTTTTTATTCTGGACGTTTTCTATCAACCCTTATTTAGACAAAAATATTATTTTTTACTTAGTTGAAAAGTTTAACTTTCTATCAAGTAAAAATACTTTCACAAATCCTTTCTATTATTATTTCTGGAATGTACCGGTAACATTTCTGCCATGGAGTTTTTTCGCAATTATTGGCGGAATATACAATATTTCTCAAAGTAAAGAGAATAAATATATACTTGCTTTTTTTCCCTTCATTTTAATAGCGTCCCTTAGCATTTTCTCTACAAAAACACCCTACTATACTCTACAAATCTCATCTATTTTTTCATTAAATACTTATGTAGGAATAAAATATTTATTCAATTCTTATAGATTTAGTCGATTTTTTATATTTGTGACTTCAAAAATAATTCCATTATTTGTATTTGCTCTAATTTTCACATATTATTTTTTCTTTAAAGATTCAATTAACCACAATACAAAAGAAAATACATTTATAGTTCTTGGATTATTATCTTTAGGCTTATCTTGGTCGTTCATAAGACATAAAAATTCGTTCAAAGAAATATTAATAACTCTCATAATTGGGCCTTACTTATTCACTTCATTTATTTTACAATCAGGTTTATTCACTGATAGATCTAGAGAACTAAGAGAAAAAATGGAATATGTTTCATCACTTGATTTAGTAAAAAATCAAACGATCATGGTTGATAAAAAAGGAATCAACAACTCTCGATCGCAATCAAAAATCATTAGGATCTCTTTATCAACTCCTAAATTAGGTGCGGGATTAGAAAGTATTAATCAGTTAAAAAAATCTGAATTAGCATGGACAACTGACCTTAAAACAATAAAAAATAATGACGACGATTATGAAGTGATATACGAAAATGATGTTTTAAATCCTTGGAAATTAATATTAAAAAAGTAAACAATCCATTTATAATAAGATGTCGATTGTAATCTTTAATAATGAAATCTGTTAATAGTTGGAATTTAACTAATAATAAACTTCATCAATTATTCAAAGACAATAACGAATTTATTTCTATTAAAGTCCGTGGTAGTACTTGGGAGCCAATCACTAGATGGCTAAGATTAGATTCAAGAATTTTTAGAGAAACTACTAGCAAAGCGAGAATAACTTTATGCGATATCGAATCTCTAGCAGAAATTTATAACTACAGATCAATTAGATGGAAAGCAAAAAAACTAACTCCTATGCCCACTAAGGGAATTCCACAATCTATTAAAAATATTTTTCGGAAAATACCAATCATAAAACAACTCGCCTTTGAACTCGAAATAGTTTTTTATAAATATAGTGAAAATAATTCTGAACATTTGATATCAATAGTAATTCCTGCAAGAAATGAAGCTGGTAATAAAGAACTTTTAATTAATGCTTTAAATAAATTCAAAAATATTCCCAATAAATTAGAAATTATATTTGTTGAAGGTAATAGCAATGATAATACATTTGACATTTTAAAAGAATTAAAAGAAAATTTCTCAAATTTCTTCAAAATATCTCTTTTAAAACAAACTTCTAAAGGGAAGAAAAATGCAGTCGTGGAGGGATTTAATATTTCTTCAGGTGAGACTCTCGCCATAATTGATAGTGATTTTACAGTAGATATTGATGACAGTATTGCCGCAATTATGGAATCAACCAAAAATAAAAATATCCTTATAAATTGCGCCCGCACAAATTTTCCAATGGAAAAAGATGCGATGAGATGGGCAAATTATATAGGAAATAGACTCTTCGCAATTTTTCTATCAATTCTAATAAATAAATCTGTATCAGATTCACTCTGTGGAACAAAAGTTTTTTCAAGAAAATTCTTTAAACTTATGAAACAAAACGGAAGTTGGGATTCCAAGTCTGACCCATTTGGAGACTTTACAATAATATTTGAAGCTGCTAAAAATAACATTAAAATACTTAATTATCCTGTTAGATATTATGCTAGAAAATCTGGAGCACCAAATATATCTAGATGGATAGATGGATTAAAACTTCTCAAAGTATGCTGGAATTACATGATTTCTGATATCTGAATTAAATAAAATTTTCGCGAGTATTTTCTTAGGATTTTTAATTTCTCCAAATTAGTAATAAAGTAGTTAGATTCTTAAAAGAAAATAAATTCATTAAACTTCATAACATGAATTTTAATTTGAAGTTCGAAAAATTAAATAAAAAAAATTACCAAAGAAAGCACTATGGCAAAATATTAACTGTAAGATTGCCATGTAATCCAATATTTCCAATAGGACCTATTTATTTAGCAGACCATATTCATAAATGTTTTCCATGTTTAGAGCAGCAATTCATTGATCTAGCAATAATTCCATCTAATAAAGTTTCCAAATATTTAGCTAGAAAAATTGATCAATTTAGACCACATCTAATCATTTTTTCATGGAGAGATATACAAATTTATGCACCTGTTGATGGTAGAAGTGGAAATCCCCTACAAAACTCTTTTGAAGTTTTCTACTCAAAAAATATTCTTAAAAAAATTAGAGGTTCCTGGGGAGGATTAAAATTAATTGCATCTCATTATGGAGAAATATATAGAAATACTTCTTTAGTCAAGATGGGACTAAAAAGAGCACAAAAATACAATAAAAATGTAAAAGTAATTTTAGGAGGTGGGGCTGTTAGTGTTTTCTATGAACAATTGGGAAATCTACTCCCAAAAGGAACTGTTATTTCAGTTGGAGAGGGAGAAAATCTTATAGAAAAAATCATTAGAGGAGATTCAATAGAAGAAGAAAGATGTTATGTTGCCGGACAAAAACCTCGAAACAAATTAATACACGAACAACCTTCAGGAACTGTTAAAACTGCCTGCAACTATAAATATATTAAATCCATATGGCCTGAATTCGATTGGTATATAGAAGGTGGTGATTATTACGTAGGGGTACAAACAAAAAGAGGTTGTCCTCATAATTGTTGTTTCTGCGTTTACACAGTTGTGGAGGGGAAGCAGGTTCGCGTTAATCCTGTTAAGGAAGTAATCAAAGAAATGAAGCAATTATATGATCTTGGAGTAAGGGGATTTTGGTTCACCGATGCACAGTTTATTCCAGCCAAAAAACATATAGAAGATGCAAAAATACTTTTGCAAGCGATTAAGGACCAAGGCTGGGAGGATATTAATTGGGCTGCATACATCAGAGCAGATAATATTGATGCTGAGCTAGCTCAGCTTATGGTTGATACAGGTATGAGCTATTTTGAAATAGGTATCACCTCGGGATCTCAAGAGCTTGTTAGAAAAATGAGATTAGCTTATGACCTTGAAACTGTGTTAAATAATTGCAGAATGCTAGTCAAATCAGGTTTCAAGAATCATGTCTCAGTCAATTATTCATTTAATGTTTTTGATGAAACACCCAGCACCATAAGACAAACAATTGCTTACCATAGAGAATTAGAAAATATTTTTGGTAAAGGCTTAGTTGATCCAGCTATATTCTTTATAGGTTTGCAACCTCACACTCTTCTTGAGAAGTACGCTTTGGAGCATAAAATTTTGAAACCAAATTATAATCCAATGAGCATGATGCCCTGGACAGCGAGAAAACTTCTCTGGAATCCAGGGTCACTAGGGGAAAAACTTGGTCAGGTTTGCTTAGAAGCTTTTGATAATCCAGAAGACGAATTTGGCAAAACAGTTATCGATATTCTCGAGAGAGAATATGGAAAGTCTTCCTTAAAAGAATCCCTAAAAGTCCGTCCTTTATCAGAAAGGAAATTAGCTCACTCTAAATAATAAATTTAACTGTTATTAATCCTCTTTCTCAATTGAACTAGAAATACCTTTAGATTTTAATGATTCTGAGTAGAATTCTGCTGGCTCTAAATCACAAACAATTACTAGACCTACGCCAGTATTATGTGCTTCAAGCATTATTGCAATAGCATCTTGTTCACTTAATTGCGGAACAACTTCTCGCAGTGAAATAGTGACATACTCCATAGAATTAACTGGGTCATTATGAAGTAAAACCTTATATTTTGGAGATTTATTTTTTAATTCAGCAGGTTTTTTTTCAATCACTGCTGAATTATTATTTGCACTTTGTTCAAACTTTATAGATAGCATTAAATTTATTAGAGTTTTAATTGTTTCAATAATTATATATTAATTATTCTTTCCATTGCATCAAGGACGTTGGACCGTGAGTTAAATGCTGACAAGCGAAAATAACCCTCTCCTGCTAATCCAAATCCGCTCCCAGGTGTTCCAACTACACTAACTTTTTGGAGAAGGAAATCAAAAAAGTCCCAAGATGTCATTTGATCTGGAACTTTAATCCAAATATAAGGAGCATTGTCCCCACCATAAACTTTATATCTTGCACTCTGGAGTTTATTTTTCATGATTTTTGCATTTTCCATATAAAAATCAATTAAACCCCTCACCTGTTTCTTCCCTTCAAGAGAATAGACGGCCTCTGCTCCTCTCTGAACCACATAACTTACTCCATTGAACATTGTAGATTGTCGCCTATTCCAAAGAGGCCATAAGTCTATTTCTTCATTTGTTGAGCTCAAACCTTTGAGATTTTTAGGTATTACTGTAAAAGCACATCTAACTCCAGTGAATCCTGCATTCTTTGAAAATGATCTAAATTCAATAGCACAATCCTTTGCCCCCTCAATCTCATATATTGAATGTGGAATATCACTATCTTGAATAAATGCTTCATAAGCTGCATCAAAAAGTATTAGAGATTTGTTTTGAAGAGCATAATCAACCCACTTTTTCAATTCTTTTTTGTTGAGCGTTGCTCCAGTCGGATTATTAGGAAAACAAAGATATAAAATATCAACTTTTTTTTCAGGTAATTCTGGCAGAAAGTTATTTCCCTCGTTTATTGCAAGATATGTCAATCCTTGATAAGTACCATTTTCAAGAGCATCTCCAGTTCTGCCTGTCATAACGTTACTATCAACATAAACAGGGTAAACAGGATCTGTTACAGCAATCGAATTATCTTTACCAAGAATATCTAAAATATTACTACTATCGCATTTTGAACCATCTGAAACAAAGATCTCATCAGGTGAAATTTGGCACCCTCTCGAAATATAATCATACTCAGATATTTTTTCTCTGAGCCAATAATAACCTTGTTCTGGTCCATAACCTCTAAAACCATCTATAGTCCCCATCCCATCTAAAGCTTTACCCATAGCCTCTATGCAAGCTCTAGGTAATGGTTCTGTAACATCTCCTATGCCAAGCTTGATAATTTTAGCACTCTTATTTGAGCGAGAATATAATTTTACCCTTTTAGCAATTTCAGGAAATAAATATCCTGCTTTGAGTTTTAAATAATTTTCGTTAACTTGAACCACTTTAGATAAAAAATATCGCCAATATTAGAATAATGTATCAACGTGCTTTAGTGGTAATTAGATGTTAAAATTAGTTTAGTTATGGTTAATATAAGATTTAGTCATAGCTATGAATTCAATTTCAATAAATTTGAAAATCGTTTAAAGCTTTATAAATAGCAGATTTCAATCACTTTTAACTTTATTAATTTTAAAAATAAATATTAATAGCTATAACAATTGCTTTATTAAAAGATAAAATCTAATTCTTTAATTTAGATGATTTTCAAAATACATACCACATAGAATAAACTATATGTCTCAGCAAATTATCATCGCTGAGCAGGCTCGAATTGCAGCACTACTCACAGATGATCGAGTTGATGAATTAATCGTCGCACAAGGTCATTATCAAATTGGCGATATTTTTTTAGGAACAGTTGAAAATGTTCTCCCTGGAATAGATGCCGCCTTCATAAATATTGGTGAAAGTGATAAAAATGGATTCATCCATGTTTCAGATTTAGGTCCACTAAGACTCAAAAAAGGTACATTTGGAATAACTGAATTACTAGAACCAAAACAAAAAGTCTTAGTACAGGTAATAAAGGAACCCACAGGATCTAAAGGGCCGAGACTAACTGGAAGTATTTCAATCCCAGGAAAATACTTGATATTACAGCCATATGGACAAGGAGTAAATATTTCAAGAAAAATAAATACAGAAACAGAACGAAACCGTTTGAAAGCTCTTGGGGTTTTAATAAAACCACCTAGCACAGGATTATTATTTAGAACAGAAGCTGAAAAGATAAAAGAAGAACTTCTCATAGAAGATTTAGAACATTTAATTCAACAATGGGAAAATGTACTAAAAGTTTCTGAGGCTTCTAATCCGCCAAATTTAGTAAAAAGAGATGATGATTTCTCCCTAAAGATTCTAAGAGATCATATTAAAGAATCGACAAAAAGCATAATTATCGATAGTAAATTTTCAGTTGCAAGAGCAAAAGATTTTTTAATAAATTATGAATCTGATATAGATATTGAATTTCACGATAACAGTTTAACCCAACATATTTTCGAGAAATACGAAATCAAGAAAACAATTCAAAAAGCCCTCCAGCCGAGAGTGGATCTTCCTTCAGGGGGTTATATAATTATTGAACCTACTGAAGCTTTAACAGTAATAGATGTAAACTCTGGATCATTTACAAGATCCGCTAACTCAAGACAAACCGTTTTGTGGACGAACTGCGAAGCAGCAGTTGAAATCTCAAGACAAATGAAATTAAGAAATATTGGTGGAGTTATAGTCGTAGATTTTATTGATATGGAATCTAGAAGAGATCAATTTCAATTACTTGAACATTTTACCTCAGCAATAAAAGATGATTCTGCTAGGCCTCAAATAGCTCAGCTAACAGAATTAGGCTTAGTGGAGTTAACCAGAAAAAGGCAAGGTCAAAATATTTATGAATTATTTGGTAAAAAATGTTCTATATGCGATGGTACAGGACATGTAGAAAATATATTCAATTACGAAATATCTAAATTAAAAGTTAAAAATATTGAGAATAAATCTAATCAATCAAATAATAAAGAATCTTTATATATAGATACTTCTCAATCAACTGATGATCAAGAAAAAACAATTGAAAAAGAATTGCTTAATTCTAAAGAACTAATTAAATATAATTCTTCTAATAAAAAAGAAAATGATAATGAAATTTTGAACCAATCAAATTCAAAGGAAAAAAATACAATAACAGTTGACCTTACTAATGATGAAAAAATTGTTTTCAGTCACTTAGGTATTAATCCACTTATAAAATTAGGTAAAGGATATCTCACCAGCAATAATTTTGCTCGTTTAAAAGATAATAATAAGGAATCGGAAAAACCCTTAAATGATAAAAAAACAAATGCAATACAAATTAAAAAAATCTCAAAATCTGAAGAAGAAAAGATTCGAATTAAAATTGAAGCAGATTCAAATCTTAAAGATAAATCAAGAAATAAAACTAATGAAAAAAATGAAGTTGTTTTAACAGATAAAAAAGATGAAATTGTACTTACAGATGAGGTAAACAATGCAAGAAAAAAAAGAAGAAGATCTTCAGCAAGCACAGAATAAAGTATCCGAAGTTGGAATAGACGAAGTTGGTAGAGGAGCAATTTTTGGTCCAGTTTTTTCAGCAGTTGTAGTATTAACTGAAAAAAATAAACTTATCTTAAAACAATTTGGAGTAACAGATAGTAAAAAACTAACTCCCAAAAAAAGAAAATTAATTTTACCAAAAATTTTATTACTCTCTTCAGATTATGGAATTGGGCAATCTTCAGCTAGAGAAATAGATAAGTTAGGCATCAGAGTTGCAACAGAACTCTCAATGATAAGAGCATTAAAAAAATTAAAAGAACAGCCATTTGAATTATTAATTGATGGTCCTTTATTACTAAGGCCATGGAATGGAATTCAAAAAAACATAGTATCAGGAGACTCAAAGTTTATCTCTATAGCTTCAGCAAGCATAGTTGCCAAAGTTTCTCGAGACAATCTAATAGAGAGGTTAGAAAAAAAATACTCAGGATATTTGATATTTCAAAATAAAGGATATGGTACCAGAAAGCATCTTTCATTAATCAAAAAAAATGGAATAACTAAACTTCATAGGAAAAGTTTTTTAAAAAAATCAAATCTTTTTTAATTCACACCAATCTAAAAAATCTTTTACGAGTTGCTGTTGAACCCTTGACTTTATACCCAAAAGAATACCATTTAATACAGAATGACCAGTAGATTCCAAAATTTTCGTTGGTACCAGCTTTAGTAAAGGGGGTTGGCTTACAGATACACCAAGAAGTGCCTCACCCTCTAACCCAATATCAGTTGCTTCCAAATTCGCTTTCAAAATAAGATTAAAATCGTCTATTATTCCCAAGCCATCCAATGTACTTTCAAGGGCACTCATTTTTAAAATTCCATCTTTATTTTCTACTGCAATTGAAACAACAGGGTTAATATCTAATTGGAAAACCTTAAAACTTGTTACTGTATACTTATATCTACCTTCTCCTTCTGGTACTAACTTGTTGGAGTCAAGCATTGCTCCAACAACTCTTTCTTCTTCCAAAAGATATTTAGAAAGATATTCTTTATTACGTGTTACAGCAAGCTTTAGTTTCTGTTTAGCATCAAAAGACAATAACATTTTCTATATTCCTCCAATGCTTATTTGATCTCTTTTTTTTTTTACAATTAATCATGCGCAAACAAGTTGCATATTTAGGCCCCAAAGGAACATACGCAGAAAAAGCAGCTCATATATTATCAAAGCTTGCTAATTTTCAGACACCTATATTTGTACCATGTAATGGGTTACATTCGGTCATTAAATCATTAGCGTACAACAATTGTGATGCTGCAGTAGTACCTATAGAAAATTCCGTAGAAGGAGGAGTTACAGCCACTCTAGATGCTCTTTGGAAATTTCCTGAAATTTTTATTAATAAAGCAATTGTTATACCTATAAAACATGCATTAATTAGTGATGGAGAACTTTCAAACATTTCAGAAGTACTATCTCATCCTCAAGCATTAGCTCAATGTTCAGAATGGTTATCTGAAAATCTTCCAAATGCAATTCCTCTCCCAACAAATTCAACATCAGAAGCTGTCAATATGGTTAAGGGGAGTAAATTTAGAGCTGCTATTGGTTCAAAATCGTTAATTCAAATAGAAGGACTTAAAGAATTAGCTTTTCCTATTAATGATGTTTCAGGAAATTGCACTAGATTTGTCTTATTGAGCAAGGAATCAAATTTTAAGTCAGCGAATATTGCTAGTTTTGCTTTCTCATTAATCTCAAACAAACCTGGAGCATTACTTAAAGCTTTGAATTATATCGCAGATTCTGGATTTAATATGAGTAAAATTGAATCCAGACCTTCTAAAAGAGAGTTAGGCGAATATATAATTTACATCGATCTAGAAATTAATCGCCAACATAACATTGAACATCTTCTTGAACTAAAAGATCAACTAATCACTCTCTGTAGTAAGTTTGTAGATTTTGGAAATTACTTTTCTGAAAACATTGAATTAGATTAATTTATCCTCTACATTTATAAACTCCAAACTCCATTAAACCATTGCTGAACGCCCAATTCATAAGGATGATAGTTGGTATTTCTCTAATAGACTTTATAATCGCTGAAGGACCAAGAGATAAAATCGTTGTAGGTCTTCTAATTCCTTCAATAATAGAGTCATACCATGAAGGGATAGTATAAGTATTCCAATTATCAGTAATAACTCTCCCTGCACTATTTTTATTTGTACTGAGAATATTACCGAATTCGTTAATGCTAATAAAATTAGGATGTACCCACTGTTCAAGTAATTGCTTAAGAACCAATTTCTCAAAAAAAGAGGGAGGGTAAGCTCTGAAATCTCTTGAATTCCAATCAGCTAATGCCAAATACCCGCCAGGTCTCAAAGTTCTGAGCATCTCATCTGCGAATTTAGCTTTATCATTCATGTGTGCACCAGCTTCAACACTCCAGATCGCATCAAATAATCCATCTTCAAATTTCAAATCCAAAGCATCCATAACTTGGAAATTGCAATTGAGTTCTGAAGGAGTAAGTTCTCTTGCTCTTTTTACTTGAGCAGGACTAATTGTAATTCCCGTAACATTAAACCCATAATATTCTGCAAGAATCCTCGCGCTTCCACCTATTCCACAACCTACATCGAGTATTCTGGATCCCTTTGGCAATTTATCTAAACCACTCCACTTGACTAATTCATGAACAAATTTAACTTTAGCCTTTCTAAAATCAATATTCTTTTTCCCTGAGGGATAAAAGCCCAAATGTATATGTTCCCCCCACAATCTCTCAAGTAATTTATCTTTGGTCCAAGCATCATATGCAGAAGCTACCGTGCTGGAAGAAATATATTTTCTTGCATTAATTCTCCAAATTATTGATAAAGCTAATGTTATTAAAACTAGTAAAAAAAAAGGTAATAAAAATTCAAACATTTAATTTTCTTTTATATCAGGAAAACTTTCTTTCAATGCAGTTCTTGCTGCAAGTTGTTTTCTTGTATGATCAAGCATTTCATATTCTCTTTGCAAACGTGTAAAAGTATTTCTTTCCTCAAGAAGTCTTTGCTGTTCCTCCGCGACAGGACCACCCAAATGAGCTCCTATCCAAAATGATAAATCAGTTGGATTATCAGGTAATTTATCTGGCAAATTTTTATTAGTATTAGTCAATTTACTTGTTAATTTAATAACATCACAAAGTGCTTCTTTTACTAAATCTTTTAGAGAATCTAATTTCTGAAAGTCATCAATATTATCATCAGTAATCCAACTAACCATAGCCGAACAAAATGGAGTCGAACGGGTAATTTCTAAGACTTGAAATCTTTGTTGTCCGAGAGTAATAATATTACTTCTCCCATCCTCAGCAGTTTGATGTTTTATGATTTGAGCGCAACATCCTACATTAGCCATACTTTTTGTAGTTGGATCCCACTTTATAACTCCAAACATAGAGTCGCACTCAAGTGCTGACTGAAGCATGATTCTATATCTCGATTCAAAAATATGTAAAGGTAATACTTCTTGAGGAAAAAGGACTACCTCTGGCAAAGGAAATAAAGGTAATTCCCGTACAGAGAGTTCTCCCATTTAAACCTCATTACATTATTTTTTATACTAATCAATTTAAGGCAGTTTCGGGATTTATTAAAGTTTAACTTCTATATCTACACCACTAGGGAGATCTAGTTTCATTAAAGCATCAATAGTTTTTGCAGAAGGACTATAGATATCTATTATTCTTCTATGTGTTCTAGTTTCAAAATGCTCTCTAGAATCTTTATCAACATGTGGTGATCTTAGAACACAATAAATCTTCCTTTTTGTAGGCAGAGGTATTGGACCTATTGCTGAGGCAGAAGTAGTATCAGCAGTTTGGATAATTTTGTCGCAAGATAAATCAAGCATTCTTCTATCAAATGCTTTGAGTCTTATTCTTATTTTTTGTTGTGCAATTGATGCAGTCATAGTTTCAAATAAATTCTAGTAAAGGGTCATTAATTAAAAATGACCCTTATCCATAAACCTATATTAGATGATTGAGGTTATATTTTTAAAATTCAAATTTATTTATTTATTTGAGAATTTTAGAAACAACTCCAGCTCCGATAGTACGTCCACCTTCACGTATAGCGAATCTCATACCTTGTTCAATAGCTACTGGACAAATTAATTCTCCAGTCATCTTAATTCTGTCTCCTGGCATAACCATTTCAACATTAGAGCCATCATCTGAGGTAAATGCGGTTATTTGACCTGTCACATCAGTTGTTCTGATGTAGAACTGAGGTCTATATCCTGCAAAGAAAGGAGTATGTCTTCCTCCTTCTTCTTTTTTAAGAACATAAACTTCTCCTTCAAACTGGGTATGAGGGGTGATAGAACCTTTCTTCACAAGAACCATTCCTCTCTCAATATCTTCTTTCTGGACACCCCGTAAAAGTAAACCAACATTATCGCCAGCCATACCTTCGTCAAGAAGTTTTCGGAACATTTCAACTCCAGTAACAGTTGTTACTCTTGTATCTCTTATTCCAACTATTTCTACTTCTTCTCCAACCTTAACTTTACCTCTCTCAATTCTTCCAGTAGCAACAGTTCCTCTACCAGTAATCGAGAAAACATCTTCAACTGCCATCAAGAATGGTTTATCAACTTCTCTTTCTGGTTCGGGAATGCTAGCATCAACCGCTTTCATTAATTCTTCAATCTTTGATTCCCAAGTAGAATCACCTTCGAGAGCCTTTAAACCCGAAACTTGAACTATAGGAATGTCATCTCCAGGAAAGTCATAACTATCTAGCAGTTCCCTAATTTCCATTTCGACAAGTTCAATAATTTCTTCATCATCGACCATATCGCACTTATTCAGAGCAACTACAAGAGCAGGAACTCCAACCTGTTTAGCTAAAAGAATATGCTCTTTTGTTTGAGCCATAGGACCATCTGTAGCTGCACAAACTAAAATAGCTCCATCCATCTGGGCGGCCCCTGTGATCATGTTCTTAACGTAATCAGCATGTCCTGGGCAATCGACATGAGCATAATGTCTGCCTTCAGTTTCATATTCAACATGAGCAGTATTAATGGTAATACCACGCTCTCTTTCTTCAGGAGCACCATCAATGTCTCCATAGTCTTGAGCTTGAGCTTGACCTTTTTTAGCTAATACATTTGTAATAGCAGCTGTTAGTGTTGTTTTTCCATGATCAACATGGCCAATAGTACCTATGTTGACATGTGGTTTGTTTCTTTCGAACTTCTCGCGAGCCATTGTGAATAAAGAATCGAGGGGTTAAGAGTGTTTTAGTTTAGAGATCAGGAGTTGCCCTGATTCTTGGAAATGATAGCTTCAGCAACATTACGAGGAACTTCCTCATAATTTGCGAACTCCATTGAAAATATACCCCGACCTTGAGTCATTGATCGGAGTTGAGTGGCATAACCGAACATTTCGGCTAAGGGCACTTTGGCCTGTACCTTAGACAATCCATCATCAATAGATTGTCCTTCTACTTGACCTCTTCTGGAAGAGAGATCACCAATTACAGATCCAAGAAAGTCGTCAGGACTTTCGACCTCAACTTTCATCATAGGCTCTAAAAGGACAGGATTGCATTTTTTAACCCCATCTTTAAAAGCCATGGAACCTGCAATTTTGAAGGCCATTTCTGATGAGTCTACATCGTGGAATGAACCATCGACTAGTGTTACTTTTACATCAATGAGTGGATAACCGGCAAGAACGCCAGATTCACAGGTCTCTTTCATTCCATTAGATGCAGGACCGATATACTCTTTTGGTATAGCTCCACCAACAATTTTGTTAACAAATTCAAAACCTTTACCAACTTCAGCAGGTTCCATTTCAATAATTACATGACCATATTGACCTTTACCTCCTGTCTGTCTTGCATATTTACCTTCACCTTTAGAACTAGACCTAATAGTTTCTCTATATGAAACCTGCGGAGCTCCTATATTTGCTTCAACTTTAAATTCCCTTAACATTCTGTCTACAAGTATTTCTAAGTGCAACTCACCCATACCTGCAATAACAGTTTGATTTGTCTCAGGATCTGTACTAACTCTAAAGGTTGGATCCTCTTCAGACAAAGCAGTTAAAGCTTTTGATAATTTTTCCATATCGCCTTTAGTTTTTGGCTCAACAGCTACCGAGATAACTGGTTCAGGGATAAACAATGTCTCCAAAACTATGGGATCTTCTGAGTTACACAAAGTGTCTCCAGTTGTTGTGTTCTTAAGACCTAATACAGCTCCTAAATCCCCAGCCCTCAATTCATCAACCTCCTCTCTTTCATCAGCCTTAAGAATCACTAATCTAGAAATTCTCTCTTTAGCATCCTTAGTAGAATTCATTACATAACTTCCCTTTGAAAGAACACCTGAATACATTCTTACAAAAGTTAATTTTCCATAGGGATCTGACATAACTTTGAATGCTAATGCACTAAAAGGAGCATTATCATCAGAAGGTCTAACATCTTCTTTGCCACTTGGCAAAACACCTTGTATTGGCTTCACATCAACTGGAGCTGGCAAGTAATCAACTACAGCGTCTAATACAAGTTGGACACCTTTATTCTTAAAAGCTGAACCGCATAATACTGGAACCAGTCCATGATTTAAAACTCCTTCCCTTATACCTTTTTTAAGTTGTTCTTCAGATAATTCTCCTGTTTCGAGAAATATTTCTATTAATTCTTCATCGTTTTCTGCAACACTTTCCATTAATTTAAATCTCCACTCAGCAGCTTCCTCCTCCATTTCAGATGGAATTGATGCTTCTTCAATATCAGTACCTAAATCGTTTTTGTAAAGATATGCTTTGTTAGCTACTAAATCAATAATGCCTGTGAGATCACCTTCAGCACCAATAGGTAACTGGATTGGAAGTGCATTTGCCTTGAGTCGATCTTTAATTTGCTTGTTAACCTTTAAAAAATCCGCACCAGTTCTGTCCATTTTGTTAACAAAAACCATTCTTGGAACTGAGTATCTATCTGCTTGACGCCAAACTGTTTCGGATTGAGGCTGAACTCCACCAACTGCGCAAAATACAGCAATAACTCCATCCAACACACGCATTGATCTTTCAACTTCAATAGTAAAGTCAACGTGTCCAGGAGTATCAATAATATTAATCCTATGATCTTGCCAACTAGTAGATATTGCAGCAGCGGTAATAGTTATTCCTCTTTCTCTTTCTTGAGCCATCCAATCTGTTACGGCAGCACCATCATGAACCTCACCTATCTTATGAACTACACCTGAATAAAACAAAATTCTTTCAGTTGTAGTTGTCTTACCTGCATCAATATGAGCGGCTATACCTATATTCCTTACTCGTTCTAGGGGAAAGTCGCGTGCCAATTTTAAAGCTCCAAATAAAATAATTTTTGATAAGTGTAGTTCACCCCAAAAGCAAACTTTAATAATAATAAACTACTTAAGTACCTTTTGATGAAATTAATATCTGTAATGTGCAAAAGCTTTATTAGCTTCTGCCATTTTATGTGTATCTTCTCTTTTTTTAACGGCACTTCCAGTTTCATTTGCTGCATCCATCAACTCGCCGGCAAGTTTTTGTGACATGCTTTTGCCATTTCTTGCACGTGAGAATGTAACAAGCCATCTTAATGCCATAGCCGTACCCCTCTCTTGACGAACTTCCATAGGTACTTGATATGTTGCACCACCAACTCTTCTAGCTCTTACCTCGACAAGAGGAGTAGCATTTTTTACAGCTGTTTCAAATAATTCCACTGCATTCCCACCTGTTCTCTCGCTTATTAAAGAAAATGCATCAGACAATATTCTTTGAGCTGTAGATTTTTTACCATGTTTCATCAATCGAGAAATCATCATTGAAGCAAGACGACTATTAAATTGAGGATCTGGAAGAACTGGTCTTTTTACTGCTGCATTACGACGTGACATTTTTTTAAAAAAGTAATGTTTACAAATTAATCTTTTGGAGCTTTTGCTCCATACTTAGATCTGGATTGACGTCTATCTTTGACTCCAGCCGTATCTAAAGTTCCCCTTATTATATGATATCTAACTCCTGGTAAATCCTTGACTCTTCCTCCCCTAAGAAGTACTACAGAATGTTCTTGCAAATTATGTCCAATCCCAGGAATATAAGCCGTTACTTCGAAACCAGAAGTTAATCTAACCCTAGCAACTTTTCTCAAAGCTGAATTAGGCTTTTTTGGTGTTGATGTATAGACTCTTGTGCATACTCCTCTTCTCTCAGGGCAAGCTTTTAATGCAGGAGATTTTGTTTTCTTTGTCAGACGTTTTCTTTCTGAACCTATTAATTGTGAGATGGTGGGCATCTATTTATATTTAGATAAAAATAAACTTCCACCTATCATAACCTTTTGCGAGCACCAACTAAAAGTTTTTAATTATATTTTTTTTAATATTTATCAATTTAATGTTCTTTGGTAAATATTCATTATCTTTATATTTATTTTCGTATTTATTTTTATAATAGAAATACATAAATAACTAAATAGAATTAAATAATCTATGGGAGAGAGCTTCAAAAGAATCGTTGAACCATATCAAGATAGTTATTCCCCAAATGGAATAATTGGGGAGAAAGATGCCTGTGGAGTTGGTTTCATAGCAAATGTCAAAGGGATTGAAAGCAACTGGATCCTGAAACAATCACTAAGGGGTCTTAGCTGCATGGAGCACAGAGGAGGTTGTGGAGGAGATAGTGACTCAGGAGATGGAGCAGGTATTTTATGTTCGATTCCGTGGGAATACCTTGAAGAGGAAATGAATCTAAAAAATACAAAAGAGTTAAATAGAGGTTTAGGCATGGTTTTTATGCCTAATAAAAAAGAGAAAATTGGAGAATGTAAATCAATATGCGATCAGGAAGCAGAAAAACTAAAAGTTAACAAAACATTTTGGAGAACAGTACCTGTTAATAATGAAATCTTAGGTCCTTTAGCTAAATCAAATGCTCCCTTCATATGTCAGTGGATTTTATGTTTAGAAAAAAAAGATCAACAGGATATTGAGAGGCTTTTATTCCAATTAAGAAAAAGAATTGAAAAAAAAATCAGAGAAACTTTTAAAAACCATGTTGGAGATTGTGAATTTTATTTTGCATCATTAAGCACTCAAACAGTTGTATATAAAGGAATGGTGCGTTCTGAAATATTATCTGAGTTTTATCAAGATCTCAAGGAAGAGAGTTTTAAGGTCTCATTTTCTGTTTATCATCGTAGATTTAGTACAAATACACTTCCTAAATGGCCATTAGCTCAGCCCATGAGATTTTTGGGTCATAATGGCGAAATAAATACACTTTTGGGTAATATCAACTGGGCTAAAGCTTCAGAAACACATATAGATGATTTTTGGGGGGACTTATCTAATGAAATCAAACCAATTGTAGATGTTAACAAAAGTGATTCATCAAATCTTGATGCAACCCTTGAAATTAATATTCGCTCAGGCCAACCAATAACTGACTCATTATTAAAACTTGTCCCTGAAGCATTTAGAGATCAACCAGAACTTGCACAAAGGGAAGATATTAAATCATTTTATGAATATTCTGCGAGCCTACAAGAAGCTTGGGATGGTCCCGCTCTCCTTGTATTTGCAGATGGAAATTTTGTAGGTGCAACACTTGATAGAAATGGTCTAAGACCAGCAAGATATTCAATCACAAATGATGGTTTTGTAATAATGGGTTCCGAAACAGGAGTAGTAGATCTTGATGAGGGAACAGTAATTGAAAAAGGTCGATTAGGGCCAGGACAGATGTTGGCAGTTGATTTTCATAGTAATAGAATCCTAAGAAATTGGGAGGTAAAATCTGAAGCGGCTAAAAGATATGATTATAAAAAACTGCTCAGTAATAGAACTATAAAAATTGATAATAGTGAATGGGTTAAACACTGTAAATTAAAAGACCTTGAGCTTTTGCAACAACAAACTGCATACGGTTTTTCAGCGGAAGATAATGATCTTATCCTAGACTCAATGGCTTTACTAGCTAAAGAGCCTACTTATTGCATGGGTGATGATATCCCATTAGCAGTGCTTTCATCTAAGCCACACATTTTATATGACTATTTCAAGCAAAGATTTGCACAAGTTACAAATCCCCCTATTGATCCTTTAAGAGAAAAACTGGTAATGAGTCTAGAGATGCATCTTGGAGAAAGATGTACACCATTTGAGATTAAAGATCCTAAACCTTTCGTTCATTTACAAAGTCCAATTCTCAATGAGGAAGAACTCATTTCCATAAAAAAATCAAAAATTAAATCTCAAACAATTTCAAGTTTGTTTGATATTGAGGAAGGTGTTCAAGGCTTAGAGAACCAATTAAAAGAAATTTGTAAACAGAGTGAGCTCTCTATAAAAGAAGGTTGCTCTATAATTATTATTTCTGATAAGGGTATTAATCCTACAAAGACTTTAATTCCTCCTTTACTTGCTGTTGGAGCAATTCATCACTATCTTCTAAAAAAAGAAATCAGGCTAAAAGCTTCTCTAATTATTGAAACAGGTCAATGTTGGAGCACACATCACATTGCTTGCTTGATTGGTTATGGTGCAAGTGCCGTTTGCCCTTGGTTGACCTTCGAAGCAGGTAGACACTGGTTAAAACATCCAAAAACACAAAAACTCATTGATAGCAAAAAAATAAATCCATTATCAATAATTGATGTTCAAGAAAATATTAAAAAAGCTCTAGAAGACGGTCTAAGAAAAATTCTTTCGAAAATAGGCATCTCACTTTTATCTAGTTACCATGGTGCACAAATTTTTGAAGCTGTGGGCCTTGGATCCGACTTAATAAAAATTGCTTTTGATGGTACAACAAGCCGTATCGCAGGTATAACATTAAAAGAATTAACTAATGAAACACTTTCAATACATACGAAAGCCTATCCAGAGATCGATTTAAAGAAATTAGAATTTTTAGGATTTGTACAATTTAGAAATAATGGAGAATATCATTCTAATAACCCAGAGATGTCCAAAGTTTTACATTCAGCGGTAAAACAAGGACCAGGATACGATCATTTTGAAACTTACAAAAAACTTATTAGTAATAGACCGACAACATCCCTAAGAGATTTACTAACAATTAATTCACAAAGAAAAAGTATTCCATTAGAGGAAGTTGAAAGTGTTGAATCAATTTGCAAAAGGTTCTGTACTGGAGGAATGAGTTTAGGCGCTTTATCTAGAGAAGCACATGAAGTTTTAGCAGTTGCAATGAATAGAATTGGCGGAAAAAGTAATAGCGGAGAAGGGGGAGAAGATCCAGCTCGTTTTAATGTTTTAAATGATATCGATGAAAATACTCAATCAGCGACGTTGCCATTCATTAAAGGTCTAGAGAATGGAGACACCGCATGCTCCGCTATTAAACAAATAGCATCAGGAAGGTTTGGAGTTACACCTGAATATCTGAGAAGTGGTAAACAACTCGAAATCAAAATGGCTCAAGGTGCAAAACCCGGAGAAGGGGGGCAATTGCCTGGTCCAAAAGTTGATTCTTACATCGCAAAACTAAGAAATAGTAAACCTGGAGTAGCTTTAATATCTCCTCCCCCGCATCATGATATTTATTCAATTGAAGATTTAGCTCAACTTATCCATGACTTACACCAAGTTCATCCAAAAGCGAAAGTAAGCGTTAAACTTGTTTCTGAAATTGGTATAGGCACTATTGCTGCTGGAGTAAGCAAAGCTAATGCAGATGTAATTCAAATTTCAGGCCATGACGGAGGTACAGGTGCTTCACCCCTAAGTTCTATTAAACATGCAGGTTTACCATGGGAACTAGGTGTTGCTGAAGTTCATAAATCTCTCTTAGAGAATAACTTACGTGAAAGAGTAATTTTGAGAACTGACGGAGGTCTTAAAACAGGCTGGGATGTAATTATTGCAGCTTTACTAGGTGCTGAAGAATACGGTTTTGGTTCTGTAGCGATGATTGCTGAAGGATGCATAATGGCTCGTGTTTGTCATACAAACAAGTGTCCTGTTGGAGTTGCCACTCAAAAAGAAGAATTAAGAAAAAGATTTAAAGGTATTCCAGAAAATGTTGTCAACTTTTTCTTGTATATTGCTGAAGAAGTAAGACAGATAATGAGCAGTATCGGTGTTTCTCATATGGAAGAACTGATTGGGAATCAAGAATTTCTTTTAGCAAGAAATATCGATCTTCCAAAGACTACTAATATTGATCTTTCTTCTTTAGTAAATAAACATTCAAACACTGATAGATCATGGTTAAAACATTCAAAGACTGCCCATAGTAATGGTTCTGTATTAGAAGACGAGTTTTTGTCTGATACTGAATTTATAAATTCAATTAAAAATCACGAAATATTAACTAAACAAATTGAGATAAAAAATACGGATAGAAGTGTTTGTGCGAAAATATCAGGAGAAATCGCAGAACTTCATGGCAACACTGGCTTTAATGGCGAACTCAACTTAAATTTCAAAGGATATGCAGGACAAAGCTTTGGTGCCTTTTTATTGAAGGGAATGAATGTTCAATTAATCGGAGAAGCTAATGATTATGTTTGTAAAGGAATGAATGGAGGAATACTTACAATAATTCCACCAAAAATAGATAAAACTTCCTCCGAACAGGTTATTTTAGGGAACACCTGTCTTTATGGAGCAACTGGTGGAAAATTATTTGCATTAGGAAAATCGGGCGAAAGATTTGCAGTAAGAAATAGTGGTGCTACGGCAGTAACAGAAGGAGCAGGTGATCATTGTTGTGAATACATGACTGGTGGGAAAGTAGTTATTCTAGGTTCCACAGGAAGGAATATTGGTGCAGGCATGACTGGTGGGATAGCTTTTATAATCGATGAGAATAATGATTTAAGTAATAAAGTTAATAAAGAAATAGTTAGCATTCATAAAATAACTACATCAAAGCAGGAAAATATCTTATTCGAAATTATTAGAGAATATCGGACAAAAACAAATAGCTTAAAGGCCGCCAAAATAATTAAAAATTGGTCTTATTATAAGAGTACTTTCAAATTAATAGTTCCCCCAAGCGAAGAAGAAATGCTTGGCCTATAGAAAATGTAAATGCCTTTCTTTGTAAAAACTGAATTTATAAAAAAAAAATACTTAATTAATCGTGATTTAAAACAAAAAATAATTAACGAACATATTGATTGGATAAAAAAATTAAAAAAAGAGGGAATTAATATAAAAAGTGGTTTTTTAGTAGATGAGTTAAAGAGGCCAGGTGACGGCGGATTACTCATTCTTGAGATTAATAATTATAAAAATGCACTAAAAATTATTAAAAATGATCCAATGATTAAAAATGATCTAGTTGAATGGAAATTAAATGAGTGGCTAGATACAAATAAATGAAAATGACTATCTCGGGTACTTTTTCATTAGTTTTTGAATTTCTTCAGCATGGTAACTGCTACGAGTTAAAGGAGAACTAACTACTTGCATAAAGTCCAAATCTTTTTCCCCGAAAACTTTATAATAATTAAATTTTGAGGGACTCACAAATCTTTGAACAGGTAAATGATTAGGGCCAGGAGATAAGTATTGGCCAATAGTAACAATATCAACGAAATTACTTTTTAAATCCTTAAGAAGACTTAAGATCTCATCATCTTTTTCACCTAAACCAAGCATAAAGCCTGACTTTGTATAAACTTTGGGAGAATATTCTCTGGTCCTTTTAAGCAACTCAAGAGTTCTCTCATATTTACCCTGAGGTCTTACTTTTTTATATAGAGAAGACACAGTCTCAATATTATGATTTAAAACGTTTGGATTTGAATCAAGAACTTTTTCAAGCGCTTTCCAATTGCCACAAAGATCAGGTATTAAAAGTTCAATAGTAGTTTCAGGAGATTTTTTTCTTACTTGATAAACACATTCAAAAAATTGAGATGCGCCACCATCGTCAAGATCATCTCTATTAACTGATGTTATTACAACATGTTTAAGTTGCATTCTATAAACTGCTTCGGCCAAGCGATATGGTTCTGTTGGATCTAATTCTCTTTTAGATCTATCAAAATCAATATCGCAATATGGACATGCCCTAGTACAGCCAGGGCCCATTATGAGGAAAGTGGCGGTTCCACTTGCAAAACATTCACCAATGTTTGGACAACTTGCCTCTTGACATACAGTATTGAGGTTTAAATCATTTAACAAATTTGCAGTATTTCCAATTCTCTCGACTTGCGGAGCTTTTACTCTTAACCAATCAGGTTTTGAAATTAAACTATTGGAATTATTAGTCAAATTAATTTTTTCTAGCCTACATTCTTATTTTAATAAAAACATTTTGAATTAACTATTAATAATTTCAAAAATGAAGACTAATCAATAGAAGTCAAAAAATAAATGAATTTAATTAATCCATCGACAATTTGAAAGATCATTATTCAAAAAAATAATAAACCATGTTTTTGTTTCATAAACTATTACTAGAACAGATTATAGAACGTTATTTTTAATACAGTAATCAGAATAGTTTATACTATAAACTAAATTTATTTTTATTTATATAGTTATATTTTGTTGTACTAAAAAGTGTTTTTTTATTAATTTATTGATACAGTAAAAAATATATGTAATAAAACATTGACTTTTAAATTTAAAAGAAAACGTATTTTACTATCTGAAAAAAATAAAAGCTCTAAAGCAATAGGTTATGCTAGAGCTATTCACAATGAATTTGAAAATTTAGAAGAGCAAATAAAAAAGTTAAAGGAAGAAGGTTGCAGTTTAGTTTTCTCTGAATTTATAAGTTTTGATGCAGAAATCAAACCTCAACTCAATAAAGCTATAAATTACTTAACTAAAGGTGATCAATTAATAATAACTCAACTTGATCGAGCATTTAAAAATAAAAAAGAATGTTTGATGACAATAAATAAACTTATTAATAAGGATGTTAAATTGCGAACTTTAACTGGTTTTCTTGCGGCTAATGAATCCCCTAAAGAGAATTCTTCAATTTTTAAAATTTTATATGAATTAGATAATCTAGAAGACAAAAGTTTAGGTGAAAGAAAAAGAGAACAACTTTTACGCAGAAAATTATCTGGAAATAATCTGGGAGGAAGGCCTAAAATCAGTCCTTTAAAAGAATCTTTAGTAATCAGATTGCGTAATGAGGGATATTCATATAGATCAATCAGATCTCAAACAGGAATTGCATTATCAACAATAAGAAGAGTAATTTTGGAAGGAGAACTAACATAAAATGAGGAGGACAGAAATTGAAAATTTAATTAAAGAAAATATTAAAGATACTGCATTGCGTATTTATGAATTAGATAATGAAGATAGAAAAAGTTTGTTAGCAGAATATAGAGAATGGATTATGAATGATTTAGATTGTATAGAAGTAATGATGCTACCTTATGAAGCCTATACCGACAAATTAGACTCTAATTTCATAGACGATACACTTTAGTAGTCAATAATATATGTCTTATTAAATTCATATACTTCCTTTGCTATTAGTGGTAAAAAGGAAGTATCTTTGGAATATTCTTCCCCATTACAGAAAACGACTAATAAAGTTTGAAGAGATTGACTATTAACCCACCAAGCAGAATCATGTCTAACTTCAGACATTAAGCCTGCTTTACTCCAAATATTAATGCTTTCTGGTAATCCTGCACCCAAAAAACCATCTATTTGATTAAGAGAATCGTTTTTAAGAACAAATTTATTTAAATTTCTTTTTAAAAGACTTCGCAAATTTAAATCATTTTCTTGATAATCAATATGAATCATAATTTCCTCCAAAACCCTTGCAGCTGAATCAGAATTCATAGCGTTTCTATTTTTATTATCATGTCCATAAAATTCTTTCTCACGACCAAATGGTCCATCATCCCAGGTCTTCTGACAGCAATTTATACCAACCAATTCTTCCCAATTTAAATCATGTATCCAATCATTTATTATACTTCTTTGATATTTCCAATTTTCCCATAGTTCGCCTTCAATACAAGGTCCACTTGTTGTTCCAGTAAGTAAATCAATTAAAAAACTTGTTGCATTATTACTGGAGAAAGACAACATTTTCCTTACAGCATCAATAATTTCATCTGATAATATTAAACTTCCTTTTTTAATCCAATAAAATGCCGCAAGACCATAAACCAACTTGACTATGCTGGCAGGGTAAACCATTTTTTTATTATTAATACCAGTTCCAAAACCTTTAAATACCCTTTTATTTTCACTTTTATAATTAATCCAAGTTATCGAAATATCTTCTTTGAAAAAATCTTTATTATAAGAGCATGCTCTCCCTAAAATATCATTTAAGGCTAGACTCATCTCTTTACTTAAATAGTAAAAGGACATTGTATGGAAAGTTATAAAAATCCTATCTCACTATTTAAACAAACTAATTTTTCAAAAACTATTTGGTGGAAATTAAAAGTTAACATTTCTGGATATCAAAATGAAACACAAGAGAAATTAGTGACTGAAATATTTAAAAATAGAATTTTTAGGCTTATTTATCCAAATATTTATCAAAACAACCATAAATTTTCAAGAATACTAGTTCAACTATATGAAGATGGTTACGTCTGTTGGATAAATTTAGATGGATTAATTATTGAGGAATACGAATTAGGAAAAACTGAGAATTCAAAAAAAGATCACTTCTTTATAAAAGATAAAGTAAACTCAATTTTAAAATGGATTAAGGATCAATCTGAGTTAAATAATAAATACCTTTGGGGAGGAACATTAGGTCCCAATTTTGATTGTTCTGGATTAATTCAAACTGCTTTTTTAAAGCATCAAATTCATATACCTCGAGACTCTTTTCAAATAAAAAGTTTTTGTAAACACCTTTTTTATTACAAAGAATCTTATGCGGCTCTACTACCTGGGGATCTTTTATTTTTTGGAAATAAACAAAAATGTGATCATATTGGAATCTACAAGGGAGACGGATTTTATTACCATAGCTCTGGAAAGGATTTTGGCAGGAATGGAATAGGATTGGATACCCTAAAAAAGTCTAGTGACAAAATTTCTTTGCATTATAAATCTAAACTAATTTCGGCAGGAAGAGTAGTTAGAAATTATAGATGGGACAGAACTATACGTTAATTAATAGAGCTCAACTTTTAATTTTAAATTAAATTAAAATATTACTTATTCTTTATTTAGGAATTAACCAGCAGTCCAAATATTTTTAATGAATGGCATTATGGTATCTAAGTGTAATGTCCCAACAAGTAACCAAGCAAAAACAGCTCCTCCACAGCCTCCTAACCAAAATCCACTTGTAAAATCAGCCCAACCAGCTCTTGTAAATAAGTCCTTTGGCGGATTATAAACAGTCGTATCTGGAGGTTGAACATTAGGTGCTTTACCAGGTGCGTTGTATAGAACAAAGAGTGCTGTCAAAATATGAACAGCTCCAATAGTAGCGAGAAGTCCAGCTGTTAGAGCAAATTCAGAATTTCTTAATGGGCCAGTCATTGTGAAAGGTCCGTATAAAAGATATCCAAAAGCTGCTCCAGTTTCTAAACCTCTAAAATTAGGGGAAATACCTTCTCTGTAAAAAGGTAAATTATTTATGAAAGCTTTTGTAAAATAACCACTATTAACTGGAGTAGCTAAATTACCAACACAAGGATCAGCAACTGTTTTTACTGCCCATTGTTCTGCTACACCAATATCATTTGGTTGTACAGAAGTATCTATGTATTTCTCATCAAACTTAATGGAACTTGTTGATTCTGAGAATGATTTTTGAAAGTCGCTCATTTTTTTAATAGTTTAGTTTTTGATAATTTATTCAGTTGCTGTAATTAATCTTCCAATCAATACGATAAAAACAGCAGGCATTGCTATACCAATTAATGGAACAAAAATTGAGGGTAAAAGACTTGGTAAATCAGATGGCATAGTTCATTAAACATCTTTAAACACTTTAGTATTTATCTGCGAAATATTGTTAATTTTATTACTGGATGATATAAAAATTATTAACTTTTTACATGATAAATTTTTTCGCAATTTTGCTTATAATTTTTATAGGAATTTTACTTTTAGTTTTTAAAAAAAGAAGCTCTAAAAAGTTAATAAATAAAAAAAATTTTCATTCTATTAAATTAAACAAAAAAAATAAATTTTCATCTAATAAAAATAGTTATTTTTACAATCACCAAGAAAAAAATTACTCAGTATTTTATAAAAATTCTCAAAGAAATAAAATGTTTATTCTTTTTAAGGGTAATACAGAAAATAAATTAAAGGCATTAAAAATTGCGGAAGAATTGGCTGATAAATCAACATTACCAATTTTACGAAAAGGCTTAAGAGATACTTCTCCTAAAGTCGTTGAAATTTCAGCTTTATTAATAAGAAACTTCTAGAAAACAATCAATTTTGATTAGTACTGCTTATTGATCTAATTCTGTAAATTGGACGACTTTGACTTTCATGATATGTCCTAATTAAAAGTTCGCTCAATAATCCAAAGCTAAATAATTGAACACCAGCAATTCCTAATATTAAAGCAAACATTAGCAACGGACGATTTCCAATATCCTCACCAATTATTTTTAAAACTATCAAATAAGAACTCATCACAAGGCTAATGAAAATACTTATAATTCCAACAAAACCAAATCCATACATTGGTCTTGTTAAAAATTTAGTCATAAACCAAACAGTTAGTAAATCCATTAAAACTCTAAAAGTTCTATCAATTCCATATTTACTAGATCCATATTGCCTGCTTCTATGATTTACTCTAATTTCCTTGATTCTTGCACCTTCAATATTTGCTAAAAGGGGCAGAAACCTGTGAAGTTCGCCATATAGCTTAATATCATCTATTATTTCTTTCTTAAAAGCTTTTAATGAGCATCCATAGTCATGCAACTTCAAACCTGTTACCTGAGCTATTAATTTATTCGCGATTTTTGATGGTATCTTTCTATTAATTAATTTATCTTTTCTATCAAACCTCCACCCACAAATCAAATCATAGCCATTATTAATTTCTGAAATTAATTTAGGAATATCATTTGGATCATTCTGTAAATCACCATCTAAAGTAATGACAATATCGCCTTTAGAATTATCAAAGCCAGCTGATATTGCTGCAGTTTGCCCATAATTTTTGCGAAGGGAAATTACTGACAATTCTTGAATTCTGAGAGTTAGTCGTTTTAATACTTGCTGAGTATTGTCTTTAGAGCCATCATTTACGACAATCAATTCAAAATTGAATTTATAAAATGACATTACACTTACAACTTCATCCAATAAAAAAACAATACTCTCACTTTCATTAAAGACAGGGATGACAATAGAAATTAATTGTTTTATATCTGACATTTATGTTTAATACTAATTATATAATTTTAACTTAATTTAGAGCACTAAAATTAAACAAAAAAAATCACCACAAATGTGGTGATTTAAATTATTTAGAGGAAATTTATCCAAACTTACCTGAAGTTGATGCAATAACAAATGCACCGAATGTAAGAATATTTCCAATAGTGAAATGTGCTAAACCAACTAATCTAGCTTGAACAATTGAAAGTGCAACTGGCTTATCTCTCCAGCCTACAAGGTTAGCTATTGGAGTACGCTGATGCGCCCAAACTAATGTTTCAATTAATTCTTGCCAGTAACCACGCCATGATATTAAGAACATGAAACCAGTAGCCCAAACTAAGTGACCGAACAGGAACATCCAAGCCCAAGGGGATAACGAATTAACTCCAAATGGATTATATCCATTAATAAGTTGAGCAGAGTTTAACCATAGATAGTCTCTGAACCAACCCATTAGATAAGTTCCTGATTCATTAAATTGTGCTACATTGCCCTGCCAAATCGCTAGATGTTTCCAATGCCAGTAAAAAGTAACCCATGCTATTAAATTTAATGCCCAGAACATTGCTAGGTACATAGCGTCCCAAGATGAACTATCACAAGTACCTCCACGTCCAGGTCCATCGCAAGGAAATGCGTAACCAAGATCTTTCTTATCAGGAATTAATTTTGTTCCTCTGGCGTCAAGTGCACCTTTGATGAGGATTAAGGCAGTTGTATGAAGACCTAAGGCGATAGCATGGTGAACTAAGAAATCTGCAGGACCGATAGGTAAGAAAGCACTTAATGCATCTTGCCTATTGATAAGATCCATCCAATAATGATTACCTGGTAATGAATTAGCAGCGAGAGTTGCTGAGCTTGTAGGATCAGATAATAGAGCATTAAAGCCGTACATCATCTTACCTTGGGCAGCTTGAACAAATTGAGCAAATACTGGCTCAATTAAAATTTGCTTTTCAGGATTACCAAAAGCTACAACAACATCGTTATGTACATAGATTCCAAGAGTATGGAATCCAAGCAACATTGTTACCCAACTAAGGTGGCTTATAAGAGCTTCCTTTGTTCCAAGAACTCTTGCTAATACATTGTCTTTATTTAACTCTGGATCATAATCTCTTACAAAGAAAATGGCTCCATGTGCAAATGCACCAACCATCAAAAACATTGCTATGTACTGATGATGACTATATAAAGCAGATTGTGTAGTGTAGTCCCTGGCAATAAAAGCGTAAGAGGGAAGTGCACCCATATGTTGGGCTACAAGAGAAGTTGCCACACCAAGTGATGCTAATGCTAGCCCAAGTTGGAAATGTAATGAATTATTTACAGTTTCATATATCCCATCATGGTTAATTCCAAAACTGCCTTTGTGCGGATCATTGGGGTGTCTTGTATTATGAGCTTCTGTAATTTCTTTGAGGCTATGGCCAATACCAAAAGTATTTCTATACATATGACCAGCAATTACAAAAACTGTTCCAATCGCAATATGATGATGTGCAATATCTGTAAGCCATAATGCTTCACTTTGAGGATGAAGACCACCTAAGAAAGTAAAGATTGCTGTTCCAGCTCCTTCAGCTGTTCCAAATACTTGATCTAAGGAATCAGGATTTTGGGCATAAGCTCCCCAATTTAAACTAAAGAAAGGAGCTAATCCTGCGGGGTGTGGAAGCACTGTTAGCCAGTTATCCCAACCTACGTGCTGTCCTCTTGATTCAGGTATAGCAACATGAACCAAATGACCTGTCCAAGCAATACTACTAAAACCAAATAAGACAGCTAAATGATGATTTAATCTTGACTCTGCATTTTTAAACCAAGCTAGAGAAGGTCTGAATTTTGGCTGCAAGTGTAACCAACCTGCAAATAGAGTCCAACAAGCCAAAATACTCATAAATATTGAAGCTTGGAAGAGTTGCTCATTAGTTCTCATTCCAATTGTGTACCACCAATGGTAGAGACCTGAGTAAGCTATGTTTACTGGACCACTAGCTCCAGCTTGTGTCATTGCTTCTGTGATGCCAGATCCAAAATGAGGATCCCAAATAGCATGAGCAATAGGACGAACGTGAGTTGGATCAAGTACAAATTGCTCGAAGTTACCTTGCCAAGCAATATGAAATAAGTTTCCAGCTACCCAGAGGGCGATAATTGCTAGATGACCAAAATGTGTAGAGAAAAGCTTTTGATAAAGCTTTTCTTCGGTCATACCATCATGACTTTCAAAGTCGTGAGCGGTAGCTATTCCGTACCATATTCGTCTAGTTGTAGGGTCCTGAGCTAGACCCTGGTTAAATGATGGAAATTTTGTTGCCATTGAATTAAAAAGGTGAAGTTCAGGTAATTAGCCCAGGCCAAAAAGGCGAGCATGGAAGAAAGCCCATGTGGTAGCAATACCACCAACAAGGAAGTGTGTTACACCTACTGCTCTACCCTGAGTTATGGATAAAGCTCTTGGTTGAATGGTTGGAGCAACTTTAAGTTTGTTATGAGCCCAAACAATTGATTCGAATAATTCTTGCCAATATCCTCGTCCACTGAAGAGGAACATTAAACTAAATGCCCATATAAAGTGAGCTCCTAAGAACATCAAACCGTACATGCTTATGGATTGACCATAACTTGTTAATACTTGAGAAGCTTGCGCCCAAAGGAAATCTCTTAACCAACCATTTATAGTGATGGAACTTTGTGCGAAATTACCACCAGTAAGTCCCCAAACATCACTCTGCATTTTCCAAGAGAAGTGGAAAATAACTATTGATAAACAGTTATACATCCAGAAAAGAGCTAAGAAAACGTGGTCCCATGAAGAAACTTGACATGTACCACCTCTTCCTGGTCCATCACAAGGGAATCTAAATCCTAGAGAAGCTTTGTCAGGGATTAACCTTGAACTTCTAGCATAAAGAACTCCTTTAAGAAGTATCAAAACAGTTACGTGGATTTGAAAAGCATGAATGTGATGAATCATTAGATCAGCTGTTCCTAATGGAATTGGAGCTATAGCAACCTTCCCACCTACTTCTACTAAACTTCCATTAAATACTTCACTTAATGCTTTGTGAGGTAAAGCTTCTGCAGTTCCTGCTAATAGAGAAGTTCCAACAGCAGATGCTTGAATACTTTGTACCCATTGAGCAAAAATTGGCTGAAGTTGAATTGCAGAATCACTAAACATATCTTGGGGTCTACCCAAGGCTCTCATAGTATCGTTGTGAATATAGAGTCCAAAACTATGAAATCCTAACCACATACAAACCCAGTTCAAGTGACTGATTAAAGCGTCTCGAGCTTTTAGAATTCTGTCTAAAACATTATCAATATGTTTTGCTGGATCATAATCTCTAACCATTGCAATTCCAGCATGTGCTCCAGCTCCAACTATGAATAATCCACCTATCCACATGTGATGAGTGAATAATCCAAGAACCGTCATGTAGTCAGTAGCTATGTATGGATATGGAGGCATCGCATACATATGATGAGATACAAGTATACTAATTGATCCAAGCATTGCTAGGTTTACTGCTAGCTGAGCATGTCTACTTTCTGCCATGAATTCAAAAAGACCTTGGTGACCTTTAGGAGCAGGGAATAATATTGGATCTCCTTGCTGTGAATCTAATATTTCTTTCATGCTATGACCAATACCATAATTGGTTCTATACATATGACCACCTATTATTGCTATTACACCAAAAGCTAAATGATGATGTGAAACGTCAGTCATCCATAAACTTCCTGTCACAGGGTTAAGTCCACCTTTGAATGTAAGAAAATCAGAGAAAGCTAACCAATTTAAACTAAAGAAATTTCCCGTGCCGCTGGCTAATCCTGGAAATATCTGACCGATAATTTGTGGATCGCATAGTTGATGCGGCATTGGCATATCTGCAATAGTTGCAATTTCTTTCCCATTGATTACTAGAGGAGAGCCTGCATCAATTGCATCTAAGATAGCTGCAGTTGGAGCTCCTATATGAATACAATGGCCAGCCCAAGCTAAAGATCCTAGCCCTACTAAACCAGCAATATGATGGTTAAGCATAGATTCAATATCTTGAAACCACTCCATTTTTGGAGCTGCTTTGTGATAATGAAAAATTCCTGCATGAAGCATAAGTGCAGCCATAACTACAGCACCTATTGCCAAAGCCATAAGTTCACTTTCATTAGTTATTCCCCATGCTCGCCACATGTGAAATATGCCTGAACTAATTTGAATTCCATTGTAGTTAGCCCCAAGATCAGCATTAAGCATTTCTTGACCTACTATTGCCCAAACTTGCTGAGCACCAGGTTTAACATGAGTTGGATCAGCTAACCAACCTGAGTAATTAGAAAATCTAGCTCCATGGAAAAAAGCAGCACTCATCCAAATAAAAATGACTGCAAGATGTCCAAAATGAGCTGAAAAGATTTTCCTTGTTGCTTCTTCAGCATCGCCAGTATGCACATCGAAATCATGTGCATCTGCATGCAAATTCCAAATCCAAGTTGTAGTTTTTGGACCCTTAGATAATTTACTTGACCAGAAACCTGGTTTATCTAATTTGGCAAAATCAATAGGTCTTGGATCAACCTTTACGGGATCTTCCAAAACTTTCTTGTTTTTTTCTCCACTTTCTGGTGGGCTGATGGTCATCTAGCACCTCGAAAATAATTGACATTAAAGCCGATTGATCGAATCTTGGACTTATTTTTAATAATAATGTTCAAGAAAACAAATCCCTCAGGACTTTATATACTCGTTTCAAAAATAATAAGGCAAAGATTCTTTCGTTATGCATTAACGTAACAAATGTTCTAATGATTGTTACTATATGAATATTTTGTTAAATTCTTGTCTATGACTAATCTATGAGTATTTTTACTTAAATTTTATATAAATTTCTTAAATTTTTTTTTATATTTCAATGAAATTTTTTTAAATACAGCGACAGTATATAATTTTCAACATAACAAACAATAGTTTCTAATTTGAAAGGAATCGCAATAGGCCTATCTCATAAATCACAAGAAATTTTAAAAAGGCTTAAAAAAACAGAGTTTGTTAATGAAATTTATATTGCAGGCTCTTCAAAAGATGATGGAGCGGAAAATGAAGAGTTACAAGTAAAAAAGCCTAGAGAAATCTTAATTCAAAAATGGCCTGAAGTAGATTTAATAATTTTCATAGGTTCAATAGGTGCATCAATACGCATAATAAATTCTTTTTTAACCTCTAAAAATCAAGACCCAGGGGTTATTGTCATAGATAATAAATGTTCCAAGATAGTACCTCTAGTTGGTTTACATCAGTCAAACACTAAAAATATCGCATTTCAAATTTCTAATTTATTTGGGTGCCAAATAATAGAAACTAGTAATTCAAATGATCAAAGCTTCTTAAATCTTGATTCATTTGGGGAAGCATGGGGGTGGAAAAGATCTGGTGAAATAAAGAACTGGTCAAATATAGTAATAAAACAAGCTAAGAATGAAAAAATATTTTGCAAACAATTATCTGGCATTAGTTTATGGAAAAATTCAAAATCAGGAGAGATTATTAATCAAATTGATGCAAAAGAAACAGAAAAACCAGATTCAACTTTTCATGTGAGTATATTCGAAAATCATGTCACAACTTGGCACCCGCGAGTATTATGGATTGGCATAGGATGTGAGAGAAATACCTGCAAAGAATTAATAGCAAATTCTCTAAATAATTTTTTGAAGTCAAGAAATTTATCACGACATTCAATAGCAGGATTTGCAACTGTTGATATTAAAAAAGATGAGGAAGGAATTTTAGAACTTGCTGAGGAAAATAACTTACCTATCAAATTTTTTACTAAAGAAGATCTTTCAAAAATAATTGTTCCAAATCCTTCAATTGTTGTGCAAAAGCAAATTGGCACACCTTCTGTAGCAGAAGCATCTTGCTTACTGGCAGCAGGAGAAGAATCAAAATTACTAGAAGCAAAAAGAATCTTTAAAGGTAAAGATTTTCAAACAAGTAATTCTGGCGCGGTAACTATCGCTATAGCAGAATCAAAAAATCAATATTATCCAACAAATGGGGAGATTCATATTATTGGAAGTGGTCCTGGAGATATCTCCTTCATAACCAATAATGCAAGAAAAGCACTTTCAAGATGCACTGTTTGGATTGGATATAAGATGTATTTAGATTTGATTAAACCCTTAAAAAGGAGTGACCAAGTTTTAGTTGAAAGTAAACTTACTGAGGAAAAGGAAAGATGCATTAAAGCAATTAAACTGGCTGAGGAAGGAATAAAAGTAGCTTTAATTTCTTCAGGTGAATCTGGATTTTATGGAATGGCTGGTTTACTTTTGGAATTACTTCAAAAAATCAAAAAAGAATATAGACCTTACTTTGAAGTACATCCTGGTATAAGTAGTGTTCAATTAGCGGCTGCGTTGAGTGGAGCACCACTAACAAATGACTTTTGTTCAATTAGCTTGAGTGATAAGTTAACTCCATGGTCTTTAATAGAAAAAAGAATTCAAGGAGCTCTCCTAGGTGACTTTGTTATAGCTTTATTTAATCCTCAATCAATTGAAAGAAATTGGCAGTTAAAAAGTGTAATAGATCAATGCTTGAAATCTAGACCAAGTAATACTCCTGTTTTAATAGCTAGACAAGTAGGTAGAGAAAATCAATCAAAAAAATTTTTTACTTTAAACACTATTCCTATTAAAGAAATAGATATGTTGTCAATTATAATTATTGGCAATTCTCAAACCACTTTAATAGATGATATTTTTATTACTCCAAGAGGATATTTACAACATTAAGTTTTAATAATAAAAAAATTATCCATAAATTTTTTTTCTTTGCTTTTTTTTAATAAGAATACTAGTCTTTTGTAAGGGATTAAGAAAATTCATTGAAAACAGTTGGTTTAATTTTATTTGACATAGATGGTGTAATACGCAGCGTAGAAAATAGCTACAGACTTTCATTAAAAAAAACAGTCTACAAATTTTCAGGATGGGAACCAAGTTATATTGATATTGATAATGCCAAAAATGAAGGGATCTGGAATAATGACTGGGATTTAAGTTTAGAATTTATAAAAAGATTTAAAAAAAAAGGGAACTTAAACTTTAAATTACCTCAAAGAGAGAAAGTAGTTAAATGTTTTGAAGAATTTTACTTTGGAGGAGATCCAAATGAAGATAGTAAATATTGGTCTGGATTCATAACAAATGAGGAGTTATTAGTTGATAAAAAGTTTTTTGACTTATTAGAAAAAAATGGAATAATTTGGGGTTTTGTGAGTGGTGCAGAGTCTGCCTCTGCAAAATTTGTTTTAGAAAAAAGACTTGGACTAAAATCACCTCCACTAATATCTATGGGAGATGCTCCAGACAAACCTGATCCTAAAGGTTTTATTAACTTATCCAAAAAACTTCTTGGAGATAAACTTGGGTCATCAAATATTCCTATCGCATACGTAGGAGATACAATTGCAGATATAAATACAGTTAAGAACGCTAAAAAGGAAATACCATCTCAAAAATTTATAAGTATTGGAATAGCTCCTCCTCATTTACATTCAAAGTCTCGATTAATTGAACGTCGTTCGTACGAAACAAATCTTAGAAATGGAGGTGCTGAATTGATTATAAATTCTATTTATGACATTAAAAATATTAATCTTAACTTGTTTTAAAAAAATTTTACAAACAAATATATTTTAATTAATTACGAAAAAGTAGGCTCACGAAAAACAACTCTAAAGAAAATAGATGAACTAATTAAGAAATTATATGACAAGGAATAAAGAAATTTAAAAACCAAATTACCGACTAGAATCGCTTGGAAGAACTCTGAAATTGTTATTTAAATAAGTCTTATTTTATTTTTTTTTACTCAAGGTTTAAATCATTTAAATCAAAATACAAAGCCATTGCCTTTTCTTTCAACCCTTTATCAATTTTGCATGAAATATCTTTTTTTGATTCTCTAAATTCAAAATCATAAGGTTTCTCTAAATTCACTAATTTTTGAATTTGAAACCAATAATCCTTATTTAAACAAAGTTTTTCATAAGATATAAAGTAAAGATTTTTCTTATTTCTCAAAGATTGTAAAGCTTCATTATAGGTAAGGTACCATTGTTCTATCCAATGGTTGATTTCTAAATAATTACGAAAGTTTAAATTTTGATTTTTTATTGGTGTGTAATGAGGACCAAATTCTGTATGCCCAATCCATTTCATATACTTTGCTATGAACTTGTCGTTTTTGGATTCCTCAATAAATTTCATATGTTGAGTTAGCAAAGAATATGAATGCTGTATTGGTTCTCTAAAAGGAATAAGTATCTTTGATCGAGTAAAAATTGAGGAAATTACTTCGAACCTTTTTATATTTTGATTATTTTTACTAAGGTATCTTCTCTTCTTATACTTATGACAAATATTCCCTACATAAAACCTAAACTTTTCTTTTAATTCTTCATACTCTTCTTCAGCAAAAGTTTTCCAAAATACCTCCTCAAATGCTTCTGGTGAATCTGTAGAAACATTAATTCCATCTCCATGCGCTCTTTCTTTTAATTCAGGGTCCCCTCTTTTAGAAGAAATTTTAGACCAAAGATTAGGCGCGAGGACAAATGGCATGTCAGCATAAGAAAGAGATGCAAAAACATTCGATTTATACATTGCATTTAGTAATATAGTTGTCCCTGCACGTGCAAGTCCAGTAATAAAAATATGGTCTCCAGTTTCATTTGATAAAGAGATATTATTATTTTCGAAATCGAAAGTTACTTCGCGCATAAATTGCGATGAAAGAGCAAATTTATGCAGCTTTTGTTCCAACCAAGAGTAATTATTCATTTAAAAATTAGTTTTCTAATATAGGCACAACTAAAAGCAATAAATATAGATTCGATTATTCCATTCCAAGACAAAGTGAAATCAAGAAAGCCACTAAAGAAGTTATCTGCCATAACAAAAATAAAAATAATCAAGCATAGGATTAAAAGCATTTGCAGTGAATATTTCATCATCTGCAATGAATATTTGGGAATAATATTTTCTTTCCACTGATCGCTAATATTTTTATTGAATATGATATGTATTGCTTTCTTGCTTAATTTAATTATCGCATTAATTAAACCAATATAATTTGACCGAATAAAAACTTCAATTGACAAGAAGCAAAGAACAAAAAGAATAAGATGATTCAAGATCTTCTATCATTATTTTTTTTTGATAACATTTTTTTCTTCATTTTTTTATTTTTAAAAGCACGTTTGATTGGATAATATAAAATGCCCCATAAACCTAAAAAGAATGCTGCAACGATTCCAAAAATTGCAGCAATTACGCCGCCTCCCATCCCTGGACCTATATATGCAAATAATGGAGATAAAATAGAAAACATTATAAAAGTAAGCATAGAGTCAATTATTGCATTTACTTCTTGATTTTAGGAAGTCTTTTACAATCTTAATATCTTGATCAAGGTATAGTATTCTTGACCAATTAACATCATAAACATTACCATTATCAGCACGATTAACATGTCCCCATCTTAAAGAACCATCTGAGTTAAAATAAAGTGTTCTCCCAAAATCAGTCTCTTCTGTAAAAAGATCCCCATTCGGAAGAATTTGACTTCTACCTCCTGTTATTGTCCTTACATCATTTTTAATTAAATGATCTTTTAGGTAAGAAGAGTATTGATTCTTCTTGAAATCGTAAACTATCACTTCGTTATGTCCATCCACAACACCACCACTTACAAAATCCTTTGCATTATTGTTAAAAATTGATATTTTATGTTCATTTAAAATATCTACATCATGTTGATGAAAAAATGGACCTGTTCCTTTCCATATAATTTTATTTGTTGAGGGTCTATACAATAAGACCATTGATAAATGTCTCATAGACAAAAAGACATCTCCTTTCTTCCAATAATCTCCATCAAAGTCTACTGGTTGAATATCATTTAAGTGTATTGGATCTTGAGTAAATCTAATATCTCCTCTAGCAAACAAAAGATATTCGAGACCATTATCAATTAAGATTTGAGAAACAGACTTTTCAAAAAGGATTTCTCCATCAGGAGATAATTTAACAATTCCATCATCAAAATATGCTAAAGGTTCTACTGGATTATTTCTACCCACTTTTACAACAGGAAGAGATTGTGGGTACATTTTTGAAGGAACCCAAATGTTCCCATCAATATCTGTTTCTAAAGAGTGATGAAAGAAGTCATGTTGATTTTGAAAAATCAAATTAGAGCAAGAATCAATTTTTCTTAAAGGACTGGAAATAAAAAGTAATCCTCCATCTTTAGTAAGTTTTGGATGCGTTAACAATGTCCTAAAATTATTAAAATCTCTTGTGATGAATTTAAATTCATCAACCTTTTCTATCAATTTGTTTAATCCATCGATATCAGGATTCCAAGTATGCAAAACTTGGAAGTTAGTTAAATCGACAAGTTCTACTATTCCTTCTTCTAAGTCTCCGTCATATCTTGATAGAAGCAGATAAGATTCATTTAAATTAGGTTTACCATTAAATCCATCCTGTTTATAAAAATATCTATCCTCTTGCCAAGGATAATCAATTCTTAAGGGATTTGTTTTTAGGAGCGAAATTAGAAATTGCTCGGGAATTCTTGCGAGTGATAAAGCTGGTTTAGTGATGAAAGATATATCTACTATGCCTGATTTAGTTTTTCCCTCTAATTCTTGCCTTACTAAAACACCAAAAGAAAGAGCAAATGGAGCTCCTAAAAAGATTACTAAATAAAGAATCCATATTTCAACTTTTTTGAACATTTGAACTTCTCAAATTTTTTTCTTAAATTCTACCAATTATCCCTAATCTATACCTCTACTAATGAAGAATTACGTTTATTATTAATGCTAAAGAGTTCATTTACACTAATTGAGAGCTTAATAATATTCACCGCCAAAATCGCTTAGAACGATTTATCTGACAAAGTTATCCCTATCCAACTTTTTTGCTCTAAATATACAATTTACCAACCATTGGTTAATTTACTTTTGAATTCTTTTAAACATCCACTAACTGAATAATAACGGAGAGGGAGGGATTCGAACCCTCGACAAAAGTTACCTCCTGTAACTCCTTAGCAGGGAGCCGCTTTCAACCACTCAGCCACCTCTCCAGTTCTTATACATTATCAATTTTTTTGCAAACATTCAAAATTTTTTATTTAATCGAAATGTCTAATCAACTTGAACTCTCGGTAATCTATTTTTAAAAGAACAAAGAATTTCCCACGGGATAGTATTAGATTTTCTTGCCCATTCAAGTGGAGAAATTGTTTTGTCCCCGTCAGATCCTAGTAATACCATCGTACTCCCAATTCTTATTTCATTTGAACCTGTTATGTCCAGCATCATTTGATCCATAGTTATGGATCCAACTTGGGGATAAAGTTTATTATTGTGTATAGCATTTATCTTGCCTGAAAGATTTCTTGGAACTCCATCAGCGTAACCAATACTTAATACAGCTATTTTGGTTTTTCTGCTACTTACAAACTTTCCTCCATAACTTACACTTACACCAGAATCAATAACTCTAATAAAAGCTACCTTAACTTTCAAAAATAAAGCTGGTTTCAGTGATAAATTTTTACCCATTTTGGCTAAAGGACTATATCCATACATAGAAAGCCCAATACGAACCATGTGAAAATGAAAATCTTTATTAAGAAGCATTCCCGCAGAATTAGCCAAATGAATTTTAATTTCATTATTTGTATCAAGATTAATTTGCTTTAATAATTCATTAAACTTCTGTCTTTGTATTTGTGTAATACTTTTGGGATCTAATGCGTTATTTTCATCTGCAGAAGATAAATGACTATATATTCCTTCTATTGAAATGTTCTCAAAAGATTTTATTTTCTCAAATTGCTCAACAAATTTATTAGATTCAAATCCCAATCTTGACATTCCCGTATCAACCTTAAGGTGTAAAGAAAATTTTAATCCAAAGTGCTTCCCAATATTATTGCAAATTAAACATTCTCTTATACTACTGATAGTTGGCATAAGATCATGTTTAAAAGAACTAATAAGATCCCTTTTCGTATAAAGATTTCCAAGAATAAGAATTGGTTTTTTAACTCCAGAAGAACGAAGCTTAATTCCTTCATTTAATGTCGCAACTCCTAATTGAGAAGCCCCACCTTTGATAGCATACTCTGATACTAATTTTGCATCATGTCCATATCCATCAGCTTTAACGACTGCCATAAATTGACAATTTTTACTTATTTTTGATCTTAACTTTCTCACGTTTGTTTCTATTGCTTCACTTTTTACTTCAATCCATGCTCTTTGTTTTAGATCTATATCTTTTTCAAAAGTTGGATATTCATCAAAATTAAATGCCTGATTTGTTTGCTCAATTTGCATTAACTTTGCACAATTATATGCGCTTATTGAAATATACAGTTAGCATGACATGTAAATTGTATTTTGGCATGGGCCAGACTCTCGTTTTAAATGCATCTTATGAACCTTTAAACATCACTTCTTGGCGAAGAGCTGTAATTTTAATGATCAAAGGTAAAGCAGAGAGCTTAGAGGAAGATAAATCATATTCAATACATTGCGGTAGAAAATTACCGACAGTTATAAGATTGCGTTACTACGTAAAGGTCCCTTTTAGAGAGGTTTCTTTAACGAGAAAAAATATCCTTCTAAGAGATAATAATTCCTGCCAGTACTGCAACTATAGAGGTAGTGATTTATCAATTGATCATGTTCTACCGAGAAGCAGAGGTGGAACCGACAATTGGGAAAATGTTACTACAGCATGTCTCAGATGTAATGTTCAAAAAGGCAACCGAACCCCAGAAGAAGCAAATATGCCTTTAAAACGCAAACCTTATCGTCCACTAAGTAATCTCAATTTCGAGGCAACAAGACAAATTGATTCTGGCAGACATAAAGAATGGAGTAAATACGTAATAGGGATTGCAATCTAATAAAAATCTTAATTTACTTCGTTATTAAAGTCTTCCATCATTCTTTTTTGTTCTTGCGCTATGCATGCGTTTATCACTTCATCCAATTGACCAGCAAGAATTGGCTCAAGTGAAAAATTGGAACTTAATCTATGATCAGTTGTCCTGTTATCTTTAAAATTATAAGTTCTAATTTTTTCACTTCTATCCCCTGTTCCAACTTGAGAAAGCCTTTGTGATCTCTCTTTTGCATTAGCTTCTTTTAATTGAATTTCATATAATTTAGCTCTTAAAATTTCCATTGCTCGTTCGCGATTTTGCAATTGTGATCTCTCTTGAGTACAAAAAACTCTTATTCCTGTAGGCTTGTGAAGAAGATCAATAGCTGTCTCTACCTTATTAACATTTTGTCCCCCTGCTCCTCCAGATCTTGCTGTACCAACTTCTAGATCGGTTGGATCAATCTTTACCTCAACAGGATCAGCCTCAGGCATGACAGCCACTGTGGCAGTTGAGGTGTGAACCCTACCTTGAGATTCAGTTGCTGGAACTCTTTGGACTCTATGTACACCAGCCTCAAATTTAAGTTGACTATATACAGAATCTCCCTTAACGGAGATAACTAACTCCTTAAATCCTCCCATATCCGACTCGGAAGCACTAACAGGTTTTACAGACCATCCAATCTTTTGTCCATATCTTTCGTACATTCTTGCTAAATCACCCGCCCAAATACAAGCCTCATTACCACCAGCACCGGCTCTTATTTCTAACATTACACTTCTCTCATCTCTTGGATCTTTTGGCAATAAAGCGATTGTGGTTTTTTGAATCAGTTCATTCTTACATTTCTCTAAAGTTATTAACTCCTCATTAATCAAGGATTCCATTTCTTTATCATTTCTATTTTCTTTTAGTAGATTTTTTGAATCTTCGATTTCTTTATCTGTATCAAGCAACTTATTAAAATCAACAACCAAAGGTTCCAATTTTGACCTTTCTCTTGCTATTGCTTCCAATTTTTTTGGGTCATTAGCTATATCAGGGTCTGCAAGCTGTACTTCCAAATTTTCAAAACTTTCTGCAGCAGTTTTCAACCTTGCAATTAATGTTGAGTATTCCAATTGAAATTATGCTTAATTTTTGAAAATTCTATTTTTTAGAATCTTTTTCTTCTTTTTGCTCTTTTGATGTAGCTGAATTAGCTGAACCCATTCCATATTTTTTCATAAACCTATCAACCCTACCTTCTGTATCAAGAATCTTCTGAGTTCCAGTGAAGAAGGGATGATTACCACTCCATACATCAACATGTAATTCAGGCTGCGTTGAGCCAGTTTTCATGACGACTTCTCCATTACAGATGACTTTTGCATCTGGATACCATTTTGGGTGTATTTCTGATTTTGGCATGATTTAAATTCCTTTAACGTTTAGAGAATTGGGGTGCTTTTCTAGCTTTTTTAAGACCATATTTTCTTCTTTCCTTAGCTCTAGGATCTCTACTGAGATGGCCTTCAGTTTTTAAAGGTTTCCTATTGTCAGGCGATAATTCGCAAAGTGCTCTTGCTGCTCCTTGCTTGATAGCATCAGCTTGACCTGTCAATCCACCACCGAAAACATTTACAAGAATATCATAAGAATTTTCAAGGCCTAATGTTTGCAAAGGTGCTTTTATTGAATTTAAGTGCAGAGGATTAAAGTTTAAATAATCATCTCCAGAACGACCATTAATTTTTATTAGTCCATTCCCCGGAATTAAGCGAACTCTAGCTACTGAAGTTTTTCGTCTTCCAGTTCCCCAATACACAGCTTTGTTTTTTATTTGACTATTCATTTTTATAAATTAACTATTCAATAATACAGGATTCTGAGCAGCATGAGGATGATCAGCACCTTTATATACTTTTAGTTTTTTAAATTGCTGTCTTCCTAAAGAGTTATGAGGCAACATACCCTTAACAGCTTGCTCGATGATTCTTTCAGGAATTCTTTCCTGTAAAGACTCAAATTTTTCAATTTTCATTCCTCCTGGCCTGCCAGAATGTCTTCTATACAACTTTTGTGATGCTTTTTTACCTGTTACCTCAACTTTCTCCGCATTTACTACAATGACAAAATCTCCAGTATCTAAATGAGGTGTAAATGTTGGTTTATTCTTACCTCTTAATACAGTTGCAATTTCTGTAGCAAGTCTCCCAAGTGTCTTATCTTTTGCGTCTACTAAAAACCAATTTCTTTTAATGGTTTCTAAAGATGGAGTAATTGTTTTATTCATTTACCAAATTTATGCAAATAAATTTAAAGTTAGTTTTAAATTCTACCTTATTGGAGGAATATAAAACAACAGTTTTGAATGATTTAAACAAAAAATTTGCTTAATTAATCTTTACTTAAGAAAAACCCTTAATTAAAAATATAGGGAAAAAATCATTGTTATTAATCTTTTTAAAAACATTTTCTTCATAAACAGCATTTACAAAACATAATCCCTTGGCTGGAGCAGATTCTTTAACATCATTTTTCTTTTTGTTTACCCATCTCTCTGTAAAAATTTCTTGAGATATTTTTTTTTCTCCAACTAAAACTAATTGACCAACAATTAAACGGACCATTCCATATAGAAAACCAGTAGCTTTAATGTCAACTAGAATTAAATCCTCTACTCTTTTAATATCTATATTTTTTATGCTTGTAATAGAGTTTGTTCTGTTACTTCCACTTTTCTGAAAAGCAAAAAAATCATGTTCTCCTTCCATTGTCTTTGATGCATTTAACATTAAAACTTCATCTAATACTTTTTGATATCTATGCCATGACCAATTATTGATAAACAAGTTCGAAAATTTACTATTATTAATCACATATCGATAATGTCTATATATTGCTGAATAGCATGCATGCCAACTATCTTTAACCTCAACTGATTCCAAGATCCTAATTGTTGAGGGTAAAAGACTATTTAGGACATCAGAATAACTATTCCCTGGGATAACACAATCAATATCAAAGTGCACTACTTGACCTGAAGCATGAACCCCAGCATCAGTCCTACCTGCTGCAAAAGTCTTTACAGACCTATTATTTGTAATCTTAAAGAGAGCTCTGTCTAGAGTTTCTTGAACTGTAGTTGCATTTTTTTGTTTTTGCCAACCTGAATAATGAGATCCATCATATTGGACTAGTAAAGCTACCCTTTTCAAAAGTTATTTTTTAGTAAAAGTTTCTTTATTAGCTAATTTAAACAAGCTCAATTATGGCCATTTGAGCGTTATCACCTTTTCTAGATACGGTTCTGACTATGCGTGTATAACCACCTTTTCTATCTCCATATCTTTCCTTTGCTTTTTCAAATAATGAATGAACTAATTTCTTATCATAAATATATCCAATAGCCCTTCTTCTGGAGGCCAAACTTCCGTCTTTGGCGAGTGAAATCATTCTTTCAGCTTCGTTTCTTAAAGCTTTTGCCCTAGCTTTTGTTGTAGTTACTCTACCTTCCCTAATTAATTGAGTAGTTAAACCTCTTAGGAGAGCTTTCCTCTGGTCAGCGGGTTTACTTAATAATGGAATTCTAAGTTGGTGTCTCATGATCTTAAAAATTGTTAAACAGATGTTCTGCTTTGTGGAATAGAGATACCGATACGCTCAAGAGCCTCAATAACCTCATCTGCAGATTTAGAGCCAAAGTTCTTGATTTCAAGGAGATCTTCATAACTGAAGCCCATTAAATCTGAAACTGAGTTAACTTGCGCTCTTTTCAAACAATTATATGCTCTAACGGACAAGTTTAGTTCCTCAAGAGGAATTTGAGCTTCAGGAGATGGTTCAGGTTCTTCAGGAATTTCCTCAACCATAGTGACAGTAGCAAGAGGTTGAAAAAGTTCTATTAACTGATTTGCAGCTTCAGCAATAGCATCGTCAGGACTTGTTGAGCCATCTGTTACTACTTCCATTTTTAATCTTTCTCTCCCTGTTCCACCTTCTGCTACAGCAGTTTCATCAATCGTAAAATTCACTCTTTTAACTGGCATGAATACAGCATCTATTTGGAGTAAATCAATAGCAGTTGTCTCTTCACTCTTACGGTCGACGGGTCTATATCCAACACCTCTTTCTACATGGATTTCCAACTCTAAGTTATGACCCTCTTGAATAGTTGCAATCGGTTTTTCGCCATCAACAACTTCGACTTGGGAGGAGAATTGAATATCATTCGCCTTCACCTCCATTGGACCGCTAGCTACTAACCTGCCGATTTCGAGCTCTGGATTAGAACTATTTATTGATAATTGCTTGCAATTCAGAAGAATATCTAAAACGTCTTCTCTAACTCCAGGTATAGTGGCATATTCATGATTAATTCCTGCTATTCTTACTGCAGTAACTGCACTCCCTTCAAGTCCTCCCATAAGGACTCTTCTAAGAGAATTACCCAAAGTTGTAGCTTGTCCCCTTTCTAGAGGGCCAATTAAAAAAGTTCCTGTTTGGGAGCGATCATCTGCTATTTGATGGTCGATTCTGTCAATCTGGTATTGCAACACGGAAAATAATAAGGTTAAGAGTTTTTTTGAGGGGGGGGGTTTGAGAATGGTTAAGACCTAAACGCGTCTCCGTTTAGGTCTTCTACATCCATTATGAGGTAATGGAGTTACATCTCTTATTAGAGTTATTTCTAATCCGGCCACTTGTAAAGCTCTTATGGCCGTTTCCCTACCTGCGCCAGGTCCTCTAACTAGTACTTCTATTTGTCTCATACCATGATCGAGTGCTCTTCTGGCTGCAGCTTCAGCAGCTGTTTGAGCAGCAAATGGTGTACCTTTTCTAGCGCCTTTAAAACCACTTGCGCCTGCAGAAGACCAAGAAATTACATGACCAGAAGTGTCAGTAATTGAGACGATAGTATTATTAAATGTGCTTTGAATATGTACCACACCATTAGGTACATTACGTTTGGATTTCTTTGAACCTGTTTTTTTGACTGTAGCTGCCATGATGTTTTGAATTAATACTTCGATTTGTAAATAGATTTAGTAAATTATTTTTTTCTTCCAGCAACTGTTTTCCTCGAACCCCGTCTTGTTCTAGCATTGGTTCTAGTTCTTTGACCTCTTACTGGAAGACTCATTCTATGTCTTCTTCCTCTTACACATCCAATATCTTGTAGACGTTTTAAAGCCATTCCCTCTTTTCTTCTCAAATCACCTTCTAATGTGAATTCATCTGTAGCACCTCTAAGCTTTTGCACATCAGAATCTGAAAGGTCTTTGACACGAGTATCTGGGTTAACACTCGTATTAGCAAGAATTAGCTTGGATCTCGTTAAACCAATTCCATAGACGTATGTAAGTGCAACTTCAACTCGCTTTTCGCGAGGTATGTCAATTCCTGCAATCCTGGCCACGTGTTTTGAATAAGTAAAAGTTTGAATTTAAGGGTTAAAATTTAACCCTGACGCTGTTTATTGCGAGGTCTTTTCTTGTTAATAACATAGATTTTACCTCTTCTCCTAACAATCTGATCGTCAGGACTAATTTTTTTGACTGAAGATCTAACCTTCATAGGGGGTTTAACAAATAAAACGTTAATATTATATTCTACAACATCATCAAGCCATTTTTTGTTTGATATCAGAGGAAATGGTTTTTAAATCTCTATCAGCATCAATATACTCTAACAATGAGAGGTCTTTAAAGTATTGAATCAATGGTTCTGTAGTTTTTTTATAAATGTCAACTCTTGTTCTAATTGTCTCTTCCGTATCATCTTTTCTCCCTCTTAAAAGCAAACGATTAATTAGTACTTCTTCCGGAATATCTAAATAAATAACTAATTCCAAAGGTTGATTTATTTCATTTAAGACTTCACCCAATGAATTTGCTTGAGATAAATTTCTCGGGTAACCATCCAGAATCCAGCCTTTATTATCCTTAACTAAATTTTGTTTTACTATATCTAACACAAGTTCATCACTAACAAGTTCCCCTCGATTCATAATATCTTTTACCTGGATACCAAGAGCAGTATTCATTTCGATTTCTTTTCTTAATAATTCACCAGTAGAAAGGTGTAAGTAAGAATTATTTTGACTTAGCAATTCCGCTTGAGTTCCTTTCCCTGCTCCAGGAGCTCCTAAAAAAAGTAAGTGTTTCTTCATTAATTATTAATTAGTCCCTCATACCTTTGAGAAATAACATAGGTTTGAATTTGCTTAGCAGTATCTATAGCAACACCCACAAGTATAAGTAATGAAGTTGCTCCTAAACCTTGAAAGGTCTGAACATTGGTGGCTCTTTCTACTGCAGCTGGGATTATAGCTACTGAACCAAGAAATAATCCTCCCAATAATGTCAACCTATTTTGTATACCTGAAAGGTAGTTTGCTGTATTAGTTCCCGGTCTAACTCCTGGTATCGCTACTCCTCCTTTCTTTAAATTTGAAGCTACATCAACTGGATTGATAGTAAGAGATGCATAAAAATAGGAGAACCCCAAAATCAAGGAGAAGAATGTGAAAGCATATGGCCATGGATTAGACGATCCGGGATTTAAACTACTGGCTAACTTTATTAAGACTGGATTACCCGTAACATTTGCAATAGTTATAGGTAAAAAGATTAAAGCTGATGCAAATATGATAGGCATGACTCCTCCTGCATTTAATTTCAAAGGTAAATAACTTTGCCTTGTAGGAAGTAGTGTTGAATTACCTATCTGCCTTTTTGCACTAACAATAGGAATACGTCTTGCTCCCTCTTGAACAAAAATTATCCCAACAATTGTAAGTAAAAATACTCCAAGTAAAACGGCAATACCTAAAACATCTCCTCTATCGCCAGTTTGAGCTTTTTCAATGGTTGAACTTAGAGCTTTAGGTAAAGTCGAAACAATATTCAAAAAAATTACAAGTGAAGCACCTTGACCTATACCTTTCTCAGTAATAATTTCACTAAACCACATAACTAACATTGACCCAGTAACTAAGGCAATGGAAGTCTGTAAGACAAATGTAGTTTCACTTATCCCTTGGATAGCATATTGTCTGAGAATTAAAGAAAAAATTATACTTTGCAAAAAACCCCACCCTAATGAAACATATCTCGTTATTTGAGCAATTTTTCTTCTGCCAGCTTCTCCTTCATTTTTTTGTAAATCTTCAAGCACAGGCAATGAAGCAGTGAGAAGCTGAATAATGATTGATGCGTTGATAAAAGGGAGTATGCCTAATGCGAATATTCCCAGGGTTGAAATTCCTCCTCCAGTAAAAATATCTAAAAAACCGATTAATTGTCCCCCTTGATCTATAAAACTTTTAAAAGCAACCCTATCAATGCCTGGCATGGGAATATAAATACCAAGTCTTACTAAAAGGAGAAGACCTAAAGTTGTTAAAACTCTACTTCTTAACTCTTTATTTAGAAATAATTGAGAAAGTATTTCAGAAGCGCTGGGATTTCTACTTTTGTTAACAAACATTTTGAAGCTTACCTAAATATTTAGTAGATTTATTTATTAGTAATAAGCTCACAGGTTCCACCTGCTTCCTCAATTTTTTGTTTTGCAACTTTTGTGAATGCATTTGCTTGGACGTTTAACTTTACATTAAGTTTTCCGTTACCAAGGATTTTTAAAGGAAATTTTGGCTTGAAGATTAAACCTTTCTTAACTAGTGTGTCTAGGTTAACAGTATCATTATCTTTAAAATCATTTAATTTATCTAAATTTATTATAGAAAAGTTCTTTTGATTAATTATTTCAAAGTGCTTTAATTTTGGAACTCTTCTGTATAAGGGCATTTGGCCACCTTCAAAACCTGGACGTGTAGGTCTTCCAGAACGTGACTTTTGTCCTCTCATTCCAAAACCACATGATGCACCCTGACCGGCTGCAATTCCTCTACCCTTTCTTAGTTTTTTATTTCTCGAGCCAGAGTTTGATTTAAGTGTATTTAATGTTGAAGTCATAATTTTAAGAATAGAGCTGTTCAAGTGAGATGCCTCTCTCCCTTGAGGCAGATTTGTGTGTTCTTAATTGAGAAAGAGCTACCATAGCAGCTCTTGCATTATTCAAAGGTGTTTTACTACCCAATCTTTTTGCTAAGACATTTTTTATGCCGGCTAATTCTAAAACAGTTCTTATTGAACCACCAGCAATTACACCTGTACCTGGGGCAGCTGGTCTAATTAGTACATTAGCAGCACCATCTCGACCTTTAGATAAAGTCGGTATTGAATTATTTGGGGTTAAAGGAACCCTAACAAGATTCTTTTTACCATCTGAAACTCCCTTTCTCACAGCACCAATGACATCCCCTGCTTTACCAACTCCAACTCCAACTTGCCCTTTCTCATTACCTACAACAACAATTGCTCTAAAACTCATTTTTTTTCCACCCTTAACAGTCTTAGAAACACGTCGAATTTGAACAACTCTTTCTTGCCAATCAGAATCTCTCTCAAGATTTTTTGAATCACCTCTTCTATTTCTTTTTCGATCATTACGATTATTCTTTTTTTGTTCTACGGGCATAGCTCCAGGAACGTTATTGTTCTTGGATTGAATTTCTTTTTTTGTTGGAGTGTCAGTCATAGTAAAAAATTAAGAGTTAGAATTCTAGGCCAGCTTCACGAGCAGCGTCTGCAAGTGCCTTTACTCTGCCGTGATATAAGTTACCTCCACGGTCAAAAATTACTTGCTTAATACCTTTTTTTATTGCTCTCTTTGCTAATAATTTTCCAACAATGGAAGAAGAATTACAATCAGCAGATAATTTCTCAGATTTTTCTCTCAGTTCCTTATCAACAGTTGAAGCTGAGCAAATAGTTGTTTGAGCGCTATCGTCTATGACTTGGGCATAAATATGGTTATTAGAGCGAAAAACAGATAATCTTGGACGCGTTGCATCTCCAATTAAGAATCTCCTTAATCTTCTGTGTCTTTTTTGGGTTTGTAATTTCCTGGAAAGTTTGGTCATTTTTTTAATTCGAATTATTTTTTGCCAGATTTACCAGCTTTTCTGAGAATTCTCTCATCATGGTATTTAATTCCTTTTCCTTTATATGGCTCTGGAGGTCTAATTGATCTGATTTTTGCTGCTTCATTGCCAACAATTTCCTTATCAATTCCAGATACGGTAACGTTTGTATTACTATCAACTTTGTATGTTATACCATCAGGGGGGATCATTTCTACAGGATGACTATATCCTGCACTTACAACTAGATTTTTACCTTTTACTTGTGCTCTTGATCCAACGCCAACAATTTCTAGTTTCTTTGAAAAACCTTGAGTAACCCCTTCAACCATATTTGCAATTAAGGCTCTACATAAACCATGTCTCTGCCTTGAATATATTTTGGTTGTAGTAGGACTTACGACAACAGTATTATCTTTCTTATCAAAACTAACTCCCTCAGGCATGAGACGTTTTAACTCACCTTTTGGTCCTTTCACTGTAACTGTTAATCCCTCAAAATCAACTGTTACTTTCTCTGGAATAAGTACTGGTGTTTTTCCTATTCTTGACATAATTAATTCTCCTTAATAAACATAGCAGAGGACTTCGCCGCCAATTCCTTGCTTTCTAGCATCGCGATCACTCATAACGCCTTTAGAAGTCGAAATTATGGCAACTCCAAGACCTCCAAGAACTTTTGGTAAACCTCTAGTATTTTTATATATTCTCAAACCAGGTTTACTAACTCTTTGCATAGATCGGATAGTAGGGAATTGATTCTTCCCACTATATTTAAGACCAAGTATTATTTGTGATTTATAACCTTCACCTTCCTCATTAATATCAGAAATGAATCCCTCTTTTTGAAGGACTTTGGCGATACTTAAGGACATTTTTGAACCTGGGATTGTTGTGGTTGTATGCTTTTTTTGACTCGCATTTCTAATTCGAGTAAGCATATCTGAAATAGGATCGTGATTTGACATAGTTTTAATTTAATTCTTACTAAAAGGCATTCCTAACTCCTGCAAAAGAGCTTTACCTTCTTGATCTGATTTTGCACTAGTGACAATAGTGATATCCATACCTCTTATTGAATCAATTTTATCAAAAGAGATTTCAGGAAAAATCAATTGCTCTTTCACTCCAACGGTATAATTTCCTCTCCCATCGAAACTTTTTGGATTAACTCCTCTGAAGTCTCTTATTCTTGGTAAAGCTAGATTTATAAATCTCTCCAAAAAGGAATACATCCTGTCTCCTCTCAAAGTAACAGTACAACCAATCGGCATGCCTTCACGAATTTTAAAACCCGCGATTGCTTTTTTAGCCCTAGTTACAAGGGCCTTTTGTCCGGTAATTGTTGCCATTTCGTTTAAAGAGGCTTCTAGAGCTTTCGAATTTGAAGCTGCCTCGCCAAGACCTCTGTTAACGTTGACTTTAACAACTTTTGGTACTTGATGAATATTTTTAAGACCAAGGTCCTTTAAAAGTTTTGGTCTTATTGATTCTTTGTAGCGATTTTTTAGAGTCATAATTTTTTGTTAATTCTGGTCTTTGTCAGAATTGATAAATTAGAAAAAGTTGAAATCTGGTTTCTGATGAAAAATTAATCAATTACTTCACCAGTTTTCTTCAATCTTCTTTTCTTAACCCCCTCTTTATCAATAAAGTATTCAATCTTACTTGTAAGATTTTTATCCTTTGAAAAGAACATTACATTTGATGCATGTAAAGATGCTTCTTCTGTAAGTATTCTTCCAGTTTCTCCTTCCTGAGTTGGTTTTAAATGTTTAGTCCTAAGGTTAATTCCCTTTACAATTACTCTATTTTCAAGAGGGATAGTTTGTAAAACCTCACCAGTTTTCCCTTTGTCCTTGCCATTAATTACTTTTACCAAATCTCCGGTTTTGATTCTCATTTTTATTCTCTGGAAATTTTTCTTTTGCTTTAATGAATCCAACATTTAAATCACCTCCGGAGCAAGAGAAACAATCTTTGTATAATTTTTATCCCGCAGTTCTCTAGCTACAGGACCAAAGACTCTCGTACCTTTTGGATTCTTATCTTCATTAATCAATACTGCCGCATTGTCATCGAATCTGATTGAATTACCAGTATTTCTTCTTAATGTTGCTTTAGTTCTGACGATAACAGCTTTAACAACTTCAGATTTCTTAACTCCCATGTTTGGAAGAGCATCTTTTACAGTTGCTACGATTACATCTCCCACATGGGCATACCTTCTATTAGAACCTAAAACCCTAATACATTGGATTCTTTTTGCACCGCTATTATCGGCAACTGTTAAATAAGTTTCTTGTTGAATCATTTTTTAACCTCCTTAGCCTGACTTGTTTTATTGAGAATCTCTTCTATTGCCCATCTTTTATGAGCACTTAGCGGTCTAGTTTCTCTAATTTTAACTCGATCACCTAAAACACATGTATTTTCTGGATCATGCGCCTTATATCGTGTAGTTCTACTTACAATTTTTTTATAAGTGGGATGTGGGTATCTGTTAATAACAGCAACAACAACTGTTTTATCCATTTTGTCGCTGACAACAGTACCAATTCTTTCTTTAAGTGCCATAACTAATAATTAATCAGAAGTTGTTTTAGAAGCAGATTGACTCTTACTGAGAGTAAGTAATTGCGCAACTTGTTTCTTGATAATTTTAAACTTATGAGTTTCATTGAGCTGTCTTGTAGCTTGCTTGAATCTCAAGTCAAAAAGATCTTTTCGTAATTGGTCAATCTTTTCAGTAATTTGATCAGAATTTAATTTTTTAAATTCCTTAAGTGACTCTGAGTTTTTCATTGTTTAACCTCCTCTTGAGATTTTTTTCTATTTTTTGTATTTTCTTGGGAGGAATTTTCTAGATTTTTATCAATGGAGATAAACTTAGTTTTTACAGGAAGTTTATATTGAGCCAGACGCATAGCTTCCTTTGCAATTTCCTCAGTGATATCCTCACCACCCATTTCAAAAAGTATTCTTCCAGGTTTTACAACAGCAACCCAAAACTCTGGATTACCTTTACCAGAACCCATTCTTGTTTCCGCAGGTCTCATGGTTACAGGTTTATCAGGAAATATTCTTATCCAGATTTGACCACCACGCTTGATATATCTGGTCATAGCTCTTCTGCTTGCTTCAATCTGACGTGCAGTTACCCAGCCACAGTCTTGAGCTTGGAGAGCAAATTGACCAAATGCAATAGTATTACCTTTTGAGGCTACACCTCTCATTCTGCCTCTATGTTGTTTACGGAATTTAGTACGTTTTGGACTAAGCATTTTTATACCTCCTATGAATTCTCATTTGAACGATCCTCAAATTGCTGAGGTCTTCTACTAGCTTTCCTCTTAGGGTTCCCACCCACAGGGATAGTTTGTTCTTCTTTAGGGAGAACTTCACCTTTGAAAACCCAAACTTTAATGCCTAGAACACCGTAAGTTGTATTAGCTTCACGTGTCGCATAGTCAATTTCAGCTCTCAATGTATGTAATGGAACTCTACCTTCTCTAGTCCATTCAGTTCTAGCTATTTCAGCACCATTCAACCTTCCCCCTACTTGAATTTTAAGACCTAAGACTCCAGCCCTTTGAGCTCTTTGTAAGGCCATCCTTATAGTTCTTCTAAAGGCGACTCTTTTTTCAAGTTGTTGCGCAATATATTCAGCTAGTAAAAAGGCATCAGCGTCTACGCGTTCAACTTCTACAACGTTTATTCTGACTTGCCTTGTTCTATCCCCTATGGTTTTTTGAATGCCAGATCTTAATTCTTCAATCCCACTTCCTTGTCTTCCAACTATAACTCCAGGTCTTGCTGTTTTTAATTCAAGTTCAAGTTGGTCAGCTTTTCTAGCTATTAAAACATCGCTAATTCCTGCTGCTCCATATTTTTTTTGTATGAAGGTACGAATTTTAAAATCTTCTTGGAGAAGAATTGGGTATGTTTTAGAAGTGGCAAACCACTTAGAGCGATGCTCTTGTGTAATTCCTAATCTTAGTCCAGAAGGATGTATTTTATGTCCCATTAGTTTTGTACCTCCGCATTAGTTTGAGTAGGAGCAGATTCAACAGAAATACTGATGTGGCAAGTCTGTTTTTTAATTGAAAAAGCTCGACCTTGAGCTCTGGGCCTATACCTTTTCATCACTGGACCACTATTAGCCCATGCAGAGGAAATAACTAAGGTGGATGGATCCATTCCAAAGTTATGTTCTGCATTGGCAACCGCAGATCTTAGAACTTTGGTGATGGGGTCTGTAGATCTGTAAGGCATAAATTCCAACATAATCAATGCATCTCTATAAGACCTACCCCTTATCTGATCCAAAACTCTTCTCACTTTAGAGGCTGATCCGCGAACGTAATTCCCATGAGCAATTGCTGTTTTTGTTGTTTCAGGTGTTTTTGTCATGATTTTGCTCCTTTCTTATCTCTTATATGACCTCGGTAAGTGCGTGTAGGAGCAAATTCACCAAGTTTATGACCAATCATTTGTTCAGTAATAAATACTGGAATATGAGTCTTGCCATTATGTACCGCAATTGTGTGACCAATCATTAAAGGTAAAATCGTAGAGGATCTCGACCAGGTTTTAATAACAGACTTGTCATTATCAGTATTTTGTTTTTCTACCTTCTTGAGCAGGCTATCTGCTATAAAAGGTCCTTTTTTTAGTGAACGTCCCATGATTTATGTAATAGAAATTGAAATAATAAATGAAGTAATCAAGAGTCTCTTCCTCCTCTACTCCTCTTAGAAACGCGACGGCGTCTTCGAACAACTAATTTATTACTTGGTTTGTTCTTTTTACGTGTCTTTAATCCAAGAGCTGGTTTACCCCATGGAGTAACTGGTCCTGCTCTACCAATTGGTGCTTTTCCCTCTCCTCCTCCATGTGGATGATCACAAGGGTTCATTACACTACCTCTTACTTGAGGCCTTCTACCAAGCCATCTTCTTCTTCCAGCTTTACCTAAGCTAGTATTTCTTATTTCAGAATTACCAACTTCACCAAGAGTTGCATAGCATTCTTTTCTTACAAGTCTTACTTCGGTAGATGGAAGCTTTAAAGCAACATAATCTCCCTCTTTTGCCATAACTTGAGCACTAGCTCCTGCGGATCTAACCATCTGAGCACCTCTACCTGCATATAACTCAACACAATGAACATTAGATCCTAATGGCATAACAGAAAGTGGCATTGCATTTCCATCTTCAATTGGAACGCTATCTCCAGAAATGACATTTTGTCCGACTTTTACTCCTGCTGGAGCGATAATATATCTTTTTTCCCCATCTTCGTAGAATAAAAGTGCCAGCCTTGCATTTCTATGAGGATCGTAGTGTATAGCTGCAACTTTAGCGTTGATGTTTCTTTTATCTCTTCTAAAGTCAACTAATCTATATTGCCTTTTGTGACCACCTCCACGATGACGACAAGTGATAACTCCACGATTATTCCTGCCTTTAACTCTATGTTTTGAAACTATTAGTGATCTTTCGGGTTTTGCACTTGTTATTTCACTAAAGTCAGTAACAACTCTCTGCCTAGTACCAGGTGTATAAGGTTTAAATTTACGGATTGCCATGATTAAAACTCCTTAAGATTCTGGAAATAGTTGGATTTTGTCTCCTTCAGCAAGACGCACAATTGCCTTCTTGACCTGAGAACGTTTACCGGAAAATTTCCCGACTCTTCTTGTTCTCCTTGGAGGATTCATAGTGTTGACTCCTATGACTTTAACACTGAATAAGGCTTCAACAGCTGCCTTTATTTGTGGTTTTGCCGCTCTATGATCTACTTCAAAAGTATATTGGTTAAGATCTAGCGCATTTGTAGCTTTCTCAGTAATAACTGGCTTCCTTATTACATCTGCTAAACGAGAATCGAATAATTTAATCATGATGCATAAACCTCCTGAATTTTATCTATCGCTGATTGCCCTATTACCAATTTATTAGCATTGAGAATATCAAATACATTTAATTGATCGGCGGCAATTAATTTTACTTTTTCAATATTATTGATGGATTTTTTTATAACATCGGACGGACTATCAAGAATAACCAATACTTTTTCAGTTTTTTGTATACCTAATCGAGTAAGGCCATTGATTATATCACTTGTTTTAGGTTGCTTTAAAGTAGACCCAAAATCTTCAACGGCCTTCATATCAGATACTCTGGACATAAGTGCAGTTCTAAGAGCTAACCTACGTTCCTTACGATTCATATCAAGATTGTAAGAACGTGGCTTCGGTCCAAAAATAATTCCGCCACCAGGTCTTAAGGGTGTCCTTATTGATCCTTGACGGGCTCTTCCTGTACCTTTCTGTTTATATGGTTTTCTACCGCCACCACGCACTTCAGATCTTGTCAAAGTTGATGCTGTTCCCTGTCTTTTATTTGCTAGCTGCCTAAGGACTGCTCTATGAATTAAGTCTGCCGAAGAAGTTTCTTTAGCAACTGCTAAATCAAGAGAAAGTTTGCCAGATTTTTTACCATCCCACTTAAGAGTTTCAATTGTTGTCATGATTTTTCACCTCCTTTTTTGCCTACAACATTATTTGGCTTAATGTTTATTATTGAGCCTGGCTTACCTGGGACAGAACCCTTTACCACAAGCAAATTTTTCTGATCATCAATTTTTAAAACTAACAAACCTTTAGTAGTGATCTGTTTTCCTCCGTATCTTCCTGCCATTCTTTTTCCAGGATAAATTCTGCCTGGAGTTGTTCCTGCACCTGTAGATCCAGGTGCTCTATGATTTTTTGAACCATGACTCATAGGACCTCTGCTAAAACCATGTCTTTTCTGGTAACCAGCAAAACCTCTACCCATAGATTTGCCGCTGATATCAACTTTTTGACCAACCTCAAAATTATTTACAGTTATTTGATTTCCGATTTCATAAGATGAGGTTTCTTCAACCCTATATTCTTTCAAATGCTTTAAAAGTTCTTCACCTGATTTCAACAAATGTCCCTTTTCAGGCTTACTTATGTGTTTATCTTTTGACAAGCCATAACCTATTTGAACGGCAGTATAACCATCCAAAGCGGTTGTTTTCAATTGAGTGATACGGCAAGGACCAGCTTCAATAATAGTAACTGGTACCGAATTGCCTTTCTCGTCGAAAAGTTGGGACATGCCCAATTTCTTTCCTAAAATTCCTATAGACATAAGACTAGATTAGGCTAGCTCGTAATGATTTTTAAATTATCTAAGACCTTCATCTATGAAGGTGAAGTAAAAAAAACAATTAAATAAGGTTGAGACTTATCAGAAAATCTAGATAGTTTCTCTTGGGATAAACCCACCTGTGTTTTTTAACGAAACGCTAAAAAATGTGAAATTTCACAGAGGCTCGGCTAGCTTGCGAGCTTAAAAATTCACTGAGTAACAATTGTACATCATCAAGTACCATAAAATAAAATAAAATAGAAAAAAAGAAAATTTTATGCCATTACTTCTCACAGGGAAAAAGTTTCATAACGATTTAAAAACTAACAAATGTCTTGCAATCTTTGCTCCTCTAGAAGGTGGTTTTGAAACTCGTCTATTGAGGAGAATCAGGGCCAAAGGGTTTAAAACTTTCATAACCTCAGCAAGAGGGCTTGGAGATCCAGAAGTATTCTTGCTCAAATTGCATGGCGTTAGACCACCTCATCTTGGTCATCAAAGCGTAGGAAGAAACGGAGCGCTCGGGGAAGTTCAACAAGTAATCCCACAAGCTTCTGAATTATTTAATGAAAATGATAAAAATAAATTACTCTGGTTGTTAGAAGGTCAAGTATTGTCTCAATCAGAATTAGAGAGCTTAATAGAGATTTGCACTAAAGATAACAAGCTAACAATTGTTGTTGAAATGGGGGGTTCAAGAAAACTTGAATGGAAGCCATTAAGTGAGTATATTTTGAATGAATTCAGCTAGAGCTATTGGCTTAAAACTAAAATAAATTTATATAAATTGTCTTATAAAATCTTCTCTTAAAGATCTAATAAATTAATATTTAATTTGTTTAAGGCTGTTTCACGTTTATAAAAATTTTGTTTTTTTTTGATAGAAAAAAACTTTTTGTGTACTAATATAGAAAATCAATGGGCCGTCGCCAAGTGGTAAGGCATCGGGTTTTGGTCTCGACATTCCTAGGTTCGAATCCTAGCGGCCCAGTTCTTATATTCAATTGGTGTCTTCTCAAAAAATATTTCTATTTGATTTCGATGGAGTAATAGTCGATGGAATGCAAGAATATTGGTACAGTTCCTTGCTGGCCTGTGAAAGATATTTAAATTCACCCTACATCTATGTAGATCAAGAACTTTACAAAAGAGTACCAAATTCTTTCAAAGAAATTAGGCCTTGGGTTAAATATGGTTGGGAAATGATTCTAATTGTTCACGAAATTATAAAAACAGAAAAACCATTAAAAAATGATAATACAGATGATTTCATCAATAATTATCATCATAATTGCCAGAGGATATTAAATGAAAATTCCTGGTTTGCCGAAGATTTACAAAAAATGTTAGATAAGTCTCGCAAGTACCAAATTGATAAAGATTTTAAATCATGGGTAAATTTACATAATCCTTTTTTTGAAATTATAAATTTCATGAAGGAATTAAGGGAAAGAAAAATAAAAACTGGTGTCATAACAACTAAAGGTAAAATATTTGCAGAAAAAATTCTTAAACAATTAAATATTTTTCCAGAGTTTATTTTTGGTTATGAATCCGGAACAAAAATCAAAATAGCTGAAAAGCTTACACAAAATCATGAAGTATTAGGCTTCATAGAAGATAGGAAAAAAACTCTAATAGATATTAAACAAAATTCAGAAACTTCTCACATTCCATGCTTCCTCGCTGATTGGGGATATTTGAAAGAATCGGATAGAAATACTTTAAGTAATGAAATCAAATTATTAAAATTAGACAATCTTGAGGAATTAGTTGCAATTTAAAGATAATCAGCTAGAGTACAGATGTACTATAGTTTGTATTTATGAAGTTTGGTTTAAATTAAAATTTCCAAATTTAGAATAATTACAAGAACTTTAACCGATAAATCAAACAATGAGCCTTGAAGAAAAGAAAAAAACTGAATCAAAAGAAAAAGACAAGGCATTAAGTCTTGTCTTAGGTCAAATAGAAAGAAATTTTGGACGAGGATCAATAATGAGACTTGGTGACGCTTCAAGAATGAAAGTAGAAACAATATCTACTGGAGCACTCACCTTAGATTTAGCATTAGGAGGAGGCTATCCAAAAGGAAGAGTAGTAGAAGTTTACGGACCAGAAAGTTCAGGAAAAACTACATTAACGCTTCACGCGATTGCAGAAGTCCAAAAAAATGGAGGAGTAGCTGCATTTGTAGATGCTGAGCATGCACTCGACCCAGTTTATGCAGCCTCTTTAGGAGTTGATGTTGAAAATTTGTTAGTTTCGCAACCAGATACTGGTGAAATGGCTCTAGAAATAGTTGACCAACTTATAAGATCGAGTGCAGTAGATCTTGTAGTTGTTGACTCGGTAGCAGCATTAACCCCAAGAGCCGAGATAGAAGGAGAGATGGGAGATCACGTAATTGGAAGCCAAGCGAGGCTAATGAGTCAAGCAATGAGGAAAATAACAGGAAATATTGGTAAATCTGGATGTACGGTAATATTTCTAAATCAATTACGCCTAAAAATTGGTGTTACATACGGCAATCCAGAAACAACCACAGGAGGTAATGCATTAAAATTTTACGCATCAGTGAGACTTGATATCAGAAGAATTCAAACTCTTAAAAGAGGTACTGAAGAATATGGTATAAGAGCAAAAGTGAAAGTAGCAAAAAACAAAGTTGCACCACCATTTAGAATTGCAGAGTTTGATATTCTCTTCGGAAAAGGTATTAGTACAACAGGATGTTTATTAGATTTAGCAGAAGAGACCAATATTATAATAAGGAGAGGTGCTTGGTATAGTTATGAAGGAGAAAATATTGGACAAGGAAGAGATAATACAATTATTTGGCTTGATCAAAATTTAGAAATCAAGAATAAAGTAGAACTCTTGGTTAAAGAGAAATTAACAGAAGGGACTGAAGTCAGTTCTAATTCAATGAAAGCATTAAATAGCAATCCTGCTCATACAATCGCTGTTAATGATATAAAAACAGTAGCTTAGATTTATAAAGAATCAGCTAAAGTCCACCACCCAGCAGCAGGGCCTATAAATCTCACTACAATCCATAAGATTACTAATCCTCCGATTCCAAACCAACTGGCCTTAATACTTAATTTAATTAAGTTATCTCTTTGATTGATTGTAAAAGGTAGCCATTCAAATAATCTTGGAGACTCATCAATTTTAGTTTTAGTATTATTTTTTTTTGGAAGTAAACCGAGTGTTTTACGTCTTTTTGCTTCTCCCATATTTCTTTAGTTATTTACAAAATCATAACCTAATCAAAAGGTAGCATATAGTTAATTTGTTTTGAGGGTTGAATGTTTTGCAAAAGTGATCTACCCCAGTTTCTTTTATTTACTCTCCCATCTAAGATTATTAACTTACCTGAATTTCTTCTTAAAGGAGAAATAGATCTTTCAAGTTTTATTCCAGCCTGAGGAAGCAAGAAGTCTCTAAACCAATCTTGAGAAAGCTTCTTTTTATGAGAGACTGTGATTGCATTAATTGGTTCCGACATATTCGGAATCGGAAGTAAAGGAATGATAATTTGTTCTGGAATTTGAATTAAATAAGAATTCATAATCCACCAGTCAAAACTAGAGCAAAGAATTTCTTTTTTACCTAAGGGGATTGTCTCTAGCAATACCCTCTTCCCGTACTTAGAAGCTAATTCTGTAGCAAGGTTAGTTTTTAAATCAATATCATCAGACAAAACTAAAGTTAATCCCTTTCTAAAAAGTATTAACTTTTTACATTTATCCAAGATTGAATTGGTAAAAAGAGGATTATTAGGAAGCAACTGTTTAGAGGGTATATATATAGAAATCTTTTTCTCTTCAAAATTACTTTTAAAATTAATAACCAAGTCAATATCTAAACTGTGCTTTTTAAAATACATTTGGAAAAAATTATCTTTTCTCAATGCTGATAAAAAAACAAATTTATTATTAGAAAAGAATTCCTTAATTTGAGAAAGTTCATCTATTGGCTGCAAATACAAATCCCAATCTAAATTTGTATCGTTTAACTTTACCCAGCATGCCCAACCTTGAGATAATGCTTTGTTAACGCTTAAAAATTTATCAGTAAAAAAGGAATTTTCATGAAAAAAGTTTGAAAAGAAACTAATTTCTTTTTCGTCTAAATTGATATAATTATTTCCTAAGACCTTTCTCATAAAAAACTTTTTCTTCAACGAATCATATACTTTTATAAATTTTTGATTGATTAATTCAAATTCTTTAGAATTTTTTGTCCAATCCTTTTTGAGTAAAGAAATCCTAAAATGATTTTTTAAATCCTGCTTTACATCCTCAATGCCAGAATAAACTATTCGATGATTTCTAAGATTATGAGAATTGGGATCATTAAGAAAATTTTGGATTGTTATCAAGCGAACATGATGATTTTCAAAAATAAGTTGATCATTTTTCAAAATGAAATTAAAACCTATATTTTTCAATAAATCAATTTGAAATTGGCTAATAAATTGAATTTTTTCTTTAGATAAAATAAACGTTGAATCCTCTTCCTTTAAAAATAAAGAAATCAAAATTGGAGTTAACCAATCATAGCTAGAGAAAATTTCTGAATTAATTAGATATGTAGAATCATTTTCAATACACTTGGAAATTATCCTCCCAAAAGAATATATGTGTTCCCAACTAATACTTTGATCTCTCAAAAAGTTTTTCAAATATTGATGACTTAAAATTTCAAGCATTTATAATTAATATAATTTCAAATATATACAAAATTTATGAACCTAATATACAAAAAATTGGTATCAATATAGGAGGGTCTTGTATTAATCAATCTATGAAAATAGGAATAGTAGGATTAGGTTTAATTGGCGGTTCTTTAGGATTAAAACTACAAAGTCTTAATCATACAATTTATGGAATAGCAAATAATGAATTTAATGAAAAAAAAGCTAAGGATAAAAAACTTGCAAATTTTGTTAGCTGTGATCTGAACTTATTAAAAAAATGTGATCTAATAATTTTGGCACTGCCTATCAAAGATTTGATCAATCCGTCTCAAGAACTAGTTGCATCAATACCTCAACAAACAATTTTAACTGATGTGGGCTCCGTTAAAGAACCAATTGTAAATACATGGGAAATTTTACATCCACTATTTATTGGATCTCATCCAATGGCAGGAACAGAAAAAAAAGGAGTTGATTCAGGTTTTGAAGCTCTTTTTAAAAATGCAAAATGGATTATTACCCCAACACAAAATAGTAATTTAAATGCAATAAGAGCTATTTCCGAGCTCATAAAATCAATGGATTGTGAAATTTGCCAAGCTTCGCCAAAAGAGCATGATGAAGCAGTATCTCTAATTTCTCATTTGCCTATATTTTTAGCTTCTGCCCTAATTGAAACTGCATATACAAAAAATAATCAATCTTTATTAGATCTTACGCAAAAATTGGCCGCTACAGGATTTGCTGACACTTCGAGAGTTGGCGGCGGTAATGAACAACTAGGCTTAGATTTAGCTATTAATAATCAGATTAATGTTTTAAGTTCCATAAATAACTTTAAAAATAAGCTGAACATACTGGAATCTCTTATTAAAGACAAAAATTGGGAGTTACTTTCTAAAAAACTTGCTCAAGCAAAAGAAATCAGACAAAATTTTATAAACTAAAATTTTCTATACCTTTTGAAGCTAGAATTTGCCTTGAAACCATTAATGCAGACTGACTAACACCTGCAGTCCCCTCTCCTGGATAAATAGAATCTCCACATAGCCATAAACCTTCAAAAGGTGTCCTACTTGATAATCCAAACAAACCAAAAATATTTGGATTTTGTCCAAGACCGCCAACTATTCCATTAGGTCTTTTTGTCCATTTTTCAAAGCCCAATGGAGTTGCTAATTCCCTATGTAGCCAATTTTCAGGGTCAATATCAAATTTACTTTCCAATTCAAGCGATATTTTTTTCATGAAACTATTTTTCTTCTTTAAATAAGTTTGTTTATCTAGATCAAACCAATCTTTTGTCTTGGTAAAGATACTCGCTATTAAAGTGACCTCACCTTTTGGTGCTCTTCCATCACCATCATCACTAATTGATACAAATAACGAACAAAATTCTTTCGAAACAAATTGATAATGATTGGAGAATGTTTTTTTAATATGTTCTTTTTTTAATGCTGAATAAAAAACTAAAGCTCCACTTGGATCAGACAAATTAATAAGTCGATTTTTATAATTTTTTTTTCTTTTTAAAAGATCTTTCAAATGCTTGAGCAAAGATTGTGGAGGAGGGGTATAAATTACATCTTTTGCTAGGTAAGTAAAAGATTTTTTTTTCGAATTAGCAGATACTTTCCAACACATATTTACGTCGTCAAAATTTATAGAATTAACTTCTTGTCCAAAAATTAAATTAACTCCAGTTTTAATCAATGAACTTTCTAATGATTCACTTAAAGACTGCATAGATTTTTTAAGATGCCACAGACCATGTGGTTGTTGACACATCTGAAGAACAGTAGATCCATATAATGCTGCAGTATTATAGACGTCCTCTTGAGAATAAAGTTTTAGTTGAAGATTTAAGAATTTAATCAAACGCTCATTATTGGATAATCCACATATCCGCAGTAAATCAAAAATAGTAGATTTAAGTAAAATACCTGTGACTAGGTTTGAAGGTACTAGTGCTTTAAGAAGTTGAGAAAAATCCCAAAAATTTCTTATTGGCAATACAGGATTATTATTAGCAAAAATCCAATTACTTTCATGTATGAGGGAACAAAGTTTCCAAAATCTTTGACTCCCAGGAAACTGCATTTCTCGTTCAGCAATCCATTTACTTTTTTCATACCAAATAGGTATAGGATTACTACCATCATTTAAATCAACAATGCAAGCAGGGTCTAAAATTGTGGCTTCTGGGGAGGGAATATCTAAAAAATCAAAAATTCTAGAATGTATACCTCCCTTCTCTAAACCAGCAACCTGAGTTGCTCCAACATCAAAAATATAATTTTTTCTTTTAAAAGTACCAGCACATCCTCCGGCTTGAGTATGAGATTCAATTAAAGTCACTGATAAGCCTTGTTTTGATAAAATCGCTGCAGAAGTTAGTCCTGCTATCCCGGCTCCTACAACAATAACTTCAGACTTTCTCATTAAAATGCAAAAAATATCCCATATTGAAATTAACGAAATTTGTGAGGAATTAGGTGAAACCTATCCAAAAAGTATTGAACAAGTAAATGGTGGTGATATTCATAGTGCCTGGCGAATAGAATTCTCAAACAAAAAGTTATTCCTTAAAAGAAACATTAGAAACAAAAAATTTCTTGAATTTGAGAAATATTGCCTTCAAAATTTGAGAAAATTTATTAATCAAGAAAACTTAGTTATTCCTGAAGTTATTGCATATAAAAATATAAAAAACGTAGAGATTCTTTTAATTGAATGGATAGATATGCATATTTTTGACCAAAAAAAGCTTGGGAAAGGTTTAGGTGAATTGCACTTAAAATCAGCTGATTCTAATCCCAAAATGTTTGGGTTTCCAGTTGAGGGTTTTATCGGAACAACAGATCAGAAGAAAGGCTTGGTAGATAATTGGACAGATTGTTTTTTAAACTTAAGGATAATACCTCAATTATTAATACTTAATTCGAAGATTTTAGATAAAGAAACTAAAAATAAAGTTCAAGAAAAAATTAAATCAGAGTTGCTGAATCACAAACCAGTAAATTCTCTAGTTCATGGTGATTTGTGGTCAGGCAATGCAGGAATGGACAAAAGTGGAAAGGGGGTTATATTTGACCCGGCATCATGGTGGGCAGACAATGAAGTTGATATAGCTATGTCAAAATTATTTGGAGGTTTTAGAAAAGAATTTTATGAAGAATACCATAGAATTTTTCCAATAAAAAACGGCTTTGAAAAAAGAATTATTATTTATAATTTTTACCACATATTGAATCATGCCAATATGTTTGGCGGAGGTTACTCAAAACAAGTTAAAGATTACGTAAGAGCAATACTAAATATGTGATCTTTACTAACCTAAATATGTCTTCTTGAGATTTTGTACCTTATCTAAAACAGCATCACGATTTTCACTGGTACGAAGATTTTGCCAGCTCCATTGACCCACAACGATTACGCCTAAAAGTTCTAGTAAACCAGGAAGGATTGGGAAAAAGTTTATCGTGTCAATGACAACTTTAATTATTATCTGAGCTATTACGACAACAGCAATTATGCCTGCCGCCTTGCCGTACTTACCCATTTGCGTCCAATCAACATTACCAAGCGTTTCGTTGACTTTTCCCATAACATCAGAGTATTTCTCTGAAAAACTTTTGGTTTCTGAGCTTGTATCGGAGCCGGAGTCTTGATTTGACTCTGGAGTGTTTTCACTCATGAATTCAGTAAACTTAATATATGAACCAGACAGTATCGGAAAAAACGTCTGTTGACTACCTTTTTGTTGTGCAAAATTCCGAACCGAAACATTTTGTATTTTTTTAGAAGCATTGGTAGATATAGTTTCTGAAGATATTTAAACTTAAAATTGATTTATAAAAACTTCACATTATCGTCTAGTTCTAACAAAAACATTAAAAAATCACAATAATAAAAAAAATTTAAAAGGCTAAAATTTTTATTTTAATTATTATGTTTTCATAGTTTAGCTCGCAAAAATTAAAGGATCGAAATGTACAAAGATATCAAATTTAATTTCTTAAACTCTGATGAAGAAGAAAGATATCAAAAACATTTCTCTCTCAAAGAGATAGGTTATGAGGGTCAACTAAATCTTAAAAATAGCTCAGTATTATGCATTGGAGCAGGTGGACTAGGGTCTTCCGTTTTGCTTTATTTAGCAGCAGCAGGAATTGGGAGAATTGGAATAGCTGATAATGATCAAGTTGAAAAGTCTAATCTCCAGAGACAGATAATTCATGAAACAAACACTATTGGCAATTTAAAAATTGATTCTGCCAGGGAAAGAATTAAAAAATTTAATCCTAATTGTAAAATATTAACCTTTTCAGAGAGAATTAATCCTAAAAATGTCCTTAAATTGATACAGGAGTTTGATGTTATTTGTGATTGCTCGGATAATTTTGGCACAAGGTATTTAATAAATGATTCATGCCTCATATTAAATAAACCCCTAGTGTTTGGCAGTGTCCAAGGATTTGAAGGGCAAGTGAGTGTATTCAATTTATATAAAAGTAGTCCTAATTTAAGAGACTTACTTCCAGAATCACCTTCAAAAAATGCTGTGCCTAGTTGTGCAGAATACGGCATTATAGGTGTTTCAACAGGTTTAATAGGAATTCTTCAGGTAAATGAAATTATCAAAATCATTTTGAAAAAAGGTGAAATTTTAGATGGGCAGATTTTAATTTTTGATTTATTGAATATGAACATGAAAAAATTACATCTCAAAGGTGATCATTTAAATAAACGAATAAAAAATCTATCTCAGTTTGAAAGTTTTTATGATAGCGATGAAAATTGTGAGAGAAATAATGAAATCAAAAGCATCAATGCTTATGACTTTAATAGCTTATACAAAACAAAACCGAACAAAATTCTTTTAATTGATGTTAGAGAAAATGAAGAATTTTCTACTTTTTCCATAGAGGGATCCATATCAATTCCCTTAAGTCATTTGAACCAAGAATCTGACTTAAGATTTATTCAAAAAGAAAGTTTAATTAAAGAGGTTTTTACTATATGTAAATCGGGGAAACGTTCTGAAAAAGCATCAAGAATCTTGTCTAAATTCAAAATAGAGTCAAAATCTATTGAGGGCGGCATTGAAAAGGTAAAAAAAATATTGTGCAATTAATAATTTTTAAGAAAATTTAGTAGTCTACACCTCTTTTTAAGTCAACTCCAACATTTGCATAATGCTTATGACAAACCATTTCAGAGTAAACATCAGCGAGCTTAAAGTATGAAGGTTCATTTTTACACCTGCCAGTAATGACAACTTCTGTCTCTGCTGGTTTTTTTAAGAGCGTTTGATGTATTGATTCCACAGGTAGCAGCTCTAAATCAACAGTTGGATTCAATTCATCTAAAATAATTGTTTTATACAAACCTGACAAAATAGCAGCTTTAGCAATTTCCCATGCTCTTTCAGCCTCAACATAATCAATTGGTTGTTGCTGACCTCTCCATACGATGGCATCTCTGCCTGAACGCAGATGATCTACTAAATGGGGGTAACTCTCTCTTAAAGCTTCTATGGCAGCATCTTCGGTATAACCATTCCCACCCTTTAACCACTGTAATATTAAAACTCTATGACTTTTATCTTGAGATATTCCTTTACCAATAGCTTGAAGAGCTTTACCAAGTGCACTTGTTGATTTACCCTTTCCTTCGCCTGTATAAATCTCAATTCCACCACTAGAAGTACTTTGTCTGTTTAGTTTTGCTAAGTCTCCTTTCAAACGTGGTCTCATTTCTGAATGGAGTTGAGATATTCTTACCAAAGAGGGAGGAGCTGCCCTACCTGTGATAATTATTTCTAATCCATCTGGACGATTTTGAAGAGAGTCAACCACTTCGTTGATATCAAGCATTCCTAAATCAAGAACTGGGTTCAACTCATCTAGTACAACTACAGAATAAAGAGAACTAGCAATTGCTCCTTTAGCAATATTCCAACCTCTCTCTGCCTCACCGATATCAAATTTTGAGACTTGTTCAGCAGTAAAAAATTCAGATCTTCCTGTCCTTACATGGTCAATTAAATGTGGAAAGCCTCTTTGTAAAGCCTCTATCGCCGAATCCTCGTCATATGGCCTCTCAGGACCTTTTAAAAATCTTAGAAGTAAAACTCTTGACTGTCTTTTTTCGCATATTCCTAATCCTATTGTCCTAAGAACTACTCCTAAAGCAGCCTGGCTTTTACCCTTACCCTCTCCATCATAAATATGTAATTGACCTTTTGATCTTTCTTGACTGTCACTTGCTGTGACAATTCCAATTCCTCTATTTTTACTCGTATTCGTCAATTGAACAAAATTAATATGTTTTAATCTAAGATATAGATAATATTATTATTAAAGATTTAATAATAAATTCAACCTATTCATAGGTAATTTGAATTTTAAAGTAATTAGTATGTTCAATCAACTAGAAATTCTTTCTGATGAACAAAGTAAAAAGCTTTATACAATTAGAAGTTACATTAAGAATCTTGGTAGTGCTTGTATTGCTTATTCAGGAGGAGTTGACAGTACATTAGTAGCATCATTAGCATTTGAGCAATTAGGTTACAAAGCAATAGCAATAACTGGAGTTTCTCCTGCATTAGCCAATACCCTTCGGGATGAAGCAAGAAGTCAAGCAAAATGGATTGGAGTAAAGCATTTAGAAATTAAAACATCAGAATTAGACCAATCAAGTTATAGTCAAAATCCTAAGGATAGGTGCTTTGCATGCAAAAAAGAGCTTCACAAACATACAACCTACCTCTCTACAAAACTTAATTGCGAGATTGTTCTTGATGGGGTCAATCTAGATGATCTTAAAGATTACAGACCAGGTATACAAGCCTCAAAACAAGCAGGAGTTGTCTCTCCCCTTGCAAAATTTAAATTCTCAAAACAAGACATTAGAGATATATCAAGAGCACTAGGTTTTCCATGGTGGGACAAACCTGCTCAACCTTGCTTATCATCAAGATTTCCTTATGGCTTTGAAATAACTAGTGAGAGACTAAAAATGGTTGAGAAGGCAGAAGAATACCTTAAAAAAGGTGGATTATCGGAGGTTAGAGTTAGGTGCCAAGGATCAACTGCAAGAATAGAAATTCCTCAAGATGAATTAAAGCATTTTTTTAACAAATATAACTTAAGTGAGCTAGTGAAATATTTTTCTAATTTAGGATTTAATTGCACAAGCCTAGATCTTGAAGGACTAATAAGCGGCAAATTAAATAGGTAAAATTGTATTTAAACAAATGTTCTGATCTGTTTAGAGACCGACGAAGGTGGATTTCGCTCAATGACACGCAAAGTATGTTCTTTAGCCATTAAAGATTCAATCAAATATTGACTAGCTAGTTCAGGCATCATATTTTGACCACATGTAAAAATATCGACTGCAGAATAATTAGATTCAGGCCAACTATGTATTGAAATATGAGATTCAGCCAGTAATGCAATTGCCGTAACCCCATGAGGGTCGAATTTATTACTTATCAAATTCAAAACAGTTGCATTTGCCAATTTAGCGGCTCTATTTAAAGTACATCGCAAAAAGGATTCATCATTTATTTTTTCGAAATCGCATCTATAAAGTTCCAACAAAAGGTGTTTACTTTGATAACTTAAATTTTGATCATTAGAAAACGAACTTAAAATTTGATTTTTTTTGTGGATTTCCATTTAAGAATTTATATGAATTCAAGATTAGCTAAAAATCATGATTTATTTTTAATTATAAGTGAATCATTTGTGAAGAGCCTAAGAATGACTGATTAAATTTATCTAAATGTGTCGCACTTATAAAACATTGACTATTTTTGCCAACAGAATTTAATAACAAATTTTGCCTGGTTAAATCTAACTCCGCTAAGACATCATCCAAGATAAGTATTGGAGGGACATTTAGTGTTTTAGTTAATAGATCTAGTTCAGCCATCTTTAAAGCCAAGATAAAAGTCCTTTGCTGTCCTGATGAACCATATTTTCTTACTGAAACGTCATTAATTAGAAACTCAAAATCATCACGATGAGGGCCGAAATTACATTTACCAGTTAATGCTTCTGTTGAACGCTGATTAAATAGTTGTTCTGCTATTTTTTTACTAATAACTTCTTCTTCTTCTTCTTCTGGACTTATATTTTGTATCCCAGAAAGATAATTTATGCTTATTTGCTCTGTAGATTTACTTAAACGATTATGCCAATATTCAACATATGGTTGTATTTTTAATAAAGCTCTTCTTCTTCGCCTAAAAATTCTTGTACTTATTATTGACATTTGAATATCAAAGCTTTCAACAATATCTGAGGATTGTGTTTTCAAGAAAGTTTCCGAACGCCAAAAATGACTTCTTTGCTTTAAGAGCCTGTTAAACCTACTTATAAGATCTAAGTATACTGGTTCAAGCTGAGATACAACTTTATCAATCCATGTTCTTCGATAACTGGGTTCACTCCTAACAATATCTATATCATTAGAGCAGAAACATACACTCCGAATATAATTCTTTATTTCACTCTGTTTTTTTAAGATTGATTCATTGACGTAGATTCTTTTAGAGCCTTTTCGGAATAAATTTAACTTTAAATCGTCTTTAAAATTTATTTGTCCTATGACTACTGCCATATCGCTGTCATTCTCTATTAAATCTTTATCGCTTAATGCTCTATTAGATTTTAATTGACTTAAAAATTCAACCGATTCAAGTAAATTTGACTTGCCAATACCATTACAACCAAGAACAATTGCTCTTTGCTCTTTTAGATCAATTTCAAAACTTTTATGGTTTCGAAAATTTTTAATTTTTAATTTATTTAAAAAAATTTTTTTTGTGCATTCATTAATTAAATTAGCTAAGTTTAAAATATTTAGATTTTCTTTAAAGAAATTGAAAAATTAAAGGGCATGTAGCTCAGTTGGATAGAGCATCAGATTCCGATTCTGAGAGTCGGGGGTTCGAATCCCTCCATGCTCGTTACATTATTTTTATAGTTTATATCCCATTACTCTTATTCCGTTTGGATCTAGAATAAATCCATTTTCCTCTAAACTTATAAACGAAGATACTGGGGCCTGCACAGAAATACTGCATCCAGGCATTTCTCTATTTATCTTCTCAAGAGTTACTTGAAGCAATATTGAATAATAAAGTTGCTGATTATTACCTGGCAATGCACTTAAATTCCACAAGTTAGCGTTCAACCCCCTGTCGGACGTAACCCTTACAAACCCATATAATTTATTTTTTAATTTACTCTGTATGGTAAAAAAGAAATTACTTTTCTCAATAGCCTCAGAAAGAGGTTTTATTGGAAATGTCTCACAACCACAATTCGCTAAAAGTTTGTTAACTTCTTTGGCTAATGGGATTTGAGAAGAGTTAACAAAAAAACCTTCTGGAAGAACAAGTTTTTTTTTAGAAAAATATTGCAATTATTAACCTGTATTTCTCATACCAGCTGCTATCCCATTAATAGTTAAAAGTGCCCCCCTCAATAGTTCACTTCTGCTGTAGGCCCTTCTGGATTCATCTTTATCAATAATAAATTCGCTTATTGGGGGTTGTCTCGTCTGGTCTCTTAATCTTCTTAAAAGTGAAACCTGCAAAAACCCCAATGGGATGATTGTCTTATTTCTCAAGCTTACTGATGATTTCAAGTCTCTATCAGATTCAAGAAGCTTATTTTTACCAGTAATTTCTAGTATTAAAGATTTTGTAAGATTATACTCTTTAGAAATTACTTCAAAAATATCATCAAAAGAATCTTTATTTTCTTTACTGCCAAGAGTATCAACATAATATCTAGCAACTTCCAAATCCACCTTAGATAATGTCATTTCGACCTTAGATATAAGCATCCTAAAAAATGGCCATCTTTGATGCAGAACTCTTAATAATTCAATTTGATGAGGATCTGAATTTAATTCAGACGACAATGCAGTACCTACTCCAAACCAACTTGGCAAAAGAAATCTACTTTGTGTCCACCCAAATACCCATGGAATAGCTCTTAAACTTGACAAATCTTTTGCCCCTTTTTTCCTTCTAGCAGGCCTACTAGATATTTGTAATTTACTGATTTCTTCTATTGGAGTAACTTCTTGAAAGAAATTCAACAAATCAGGATTCTCATGCACTAATTTTCTGTAGTGAGACCTTGATGTTTCTGCCAACCTAGACATTAATTCATTCCATTCTGGAGTGGCGTCAAGTCTATTATTTACCAAACTATTTTGAATTACCGCTGTGGTGACAGTCTCAAGATTATACAAAGCAAGTTCAGGAAGACTATATTTAGAAGCTAAAACTTCACCTTGTTCTGTTATTTTTATTCGCCCTTTTAAAGTACCGCTTGGTTGAGCCAAGATTGCCTGATAGGCTGGACCTCCTCCTCTTCCTACAGAACCACCTCTTCCATGAAAAAGTCTTAGCAATATGTTATTTCTACTTGAAAGATTTTGAAGAGCTATTTGGGCTCTATGAATTTCCCAATTGCTAGAAACAAACCCAGAATCTTTATTGCTATCAGAATATCCAAGCATTAATTCTTGGAGAGGTTTAAAAGATTCTCCCACTTTTGGCAATAATGACCTATAAAAATCTAATTTAAACAACTTTTCCATTACTTCTGGCGCTCTTTTAAGGTCTTCAACAGTTTCAAAAAGAGGAACAACTAATAATTTTGACTTTTGTGAATTTTGATCAAGAAGTCCCATTTCTTTTGCCAGCAATAGAACTTCAAGCAAATCAGATGCACTATGACTCATAGAAATTACATAAGAATGGCAAATTCGACTTCCAAATTCTTGCTGTAGTCTCTTAACCATTTTAAAAACTGAGAAGGTTTCTTCTGTAGTTTTTGTCCAGTTAACGTCAGATGGAATTAAAGGCCTTTTTGTATTTAATTCGTCTATAAGCCATTTTATTTTGTTTTCCTCAGACATTTGGTCATATTTCACTGATAAGTCAAGGTAATTTGTAAGTTCTTGTATAGCGTCACTATGCCTTGTACTCTCTTGACGAATATCTAAACTTGCTAAAGAAAACCCAAAAATATGAACCTGAGTAAGCAAGGTGTTCACAGACTCGCAAGTTAAATCTGTACTAATAAGGCTATTTTTAATTAATTCGAGATCATAAGTAAATTCATTGACTGACTTGTAATATAAATTTTCAGCTTTATCTAAATTTTTGTTATCAATTTCTCCCTCTAAGTCAAATTTCCACCCACTTTCAGCTAATAAATTATTTCTCTCTTGAGTTAATTTTAATTTTTCTAAAATATAACTTAATTTCAATCTGTAAGGTTCAGATCTATACCTTGTAGCACGAGCTTCATAGATTTCTGGGAACTTAACCCTATCCGTTTCGAGCGATTCTAATAGAGAAGAACTTACTTGGCTCCATTGCATCGAGACACTTAATTGATCTCTAAGATTAGAAGTCGCAACAATATATCTTTCCAACATCAACTGCCTTTGGTAGCAAGCAGTTCTCCATGTTATCTCAGGAGTGACCGATGGGTTACCGTCCCTATCGGATCCTACCCAAGAACCGAAGTTACAAAAAGATTCAGAGGGCATCTGAACATCTGGATAATTTTCAATGAGTGCTTCAGTAATCCTGCCCCTCAATTGAGGCATCGCATTAAATAAAACTTGCTGAAAATAATGTAAGGCATAATCTACTTCGTCTAAAACTGAAGGTTTAAATTGATGCAATTCATCTGTTCTCCACCAAAGTCTTACTTCTTCTTTTAATTGGGTTTTTAGAGAATTTTTTTCTTCTTTTGTTAGAAATTGCTCAATCTGTATTTTTTTTAACAAATTTGCCACTCTTGTCTGCTTATGTCTAATCGTATGTCTTACTATCTCAGTCGGATGTGCAGTAAAAACTAAACGGATATCCATTTCCTGCAATAACTCTTCTAATTTTCCAGGTGGTACATTTAATTTCCTCAGCCTGTAAAATAATTCTCTAAAGGTTACTGGAGCATTTTGCCTAGCCAATGCTGGAGCAAAAGGATCAAGATTGTCAGGCGATTTTTTAACATCCTTATTGGTAAAGCTTTGTATGTATCTATCTTCCTCAACTCTTTGTTCCAAAATATTCACGAGTTGAAAATACAATGAAAACGCCCTTGCTGCAGCAATTGATTCTGCCAAATCCATAGAATTTACAATATCAACTATTTCATTTTTAAAAGTATTTGAAGAATCACCATCAATTTGTTTTGAATAACTTAATTCTTTGAGCTGTATCAATCTCTCTGCTTGATCATCTGGGCATTCTTCTCTAAGCACAGATTCCCATAGATCTTCTATCAAAAGACGATTTTTATCGAGTGGATCATTGTTACTTATCAGATCCACATTATTATTTTTTATCTGTCGAAAAGATTCCATATAATCATTATGTCACAATTGAAAATGTTCAGATCAAATATTTATTTAAATAATCAAACATTCTCGCCTTCACTCCTAATCATATCTTCGATAGAAATTTTCATTATTTGCTCAATAGAAAGACCTTTTTCATATTGATTTATCCATTTCATAGACTGATTACCTTCTTCAAGGACTTTATAGATAGGATTCAAAAGATATTTCATACCAAAATTTTCTGCTGTAGATGACAAATCTGATAATAAGTTTTGAATCCACTCTCTACAAATAACTTTTTTACCATCTTGCCAGTGAATTAATTCTGAATTCAGACTATCTTTAGCAGCATTAGTCTCATTTTGATCACATATTTCTGATAATCTATCAATAGAAAAAGAACTTGCATTCAAGGGATCTAAAGTATTCATATTTTCAAAAAGATTTAAAATCCTTAGTTCTATCATGGCCGTTATCCCTAAAAGCAAGTTAATATCATAAACAAAATCACAAATTCTTAATTCCAAACGATCAAGAATTAAAGGTCTTTGGGGACCATTTGGTCGAATTGAAGACCAAAAATGCCTGATGTTTTGCATATTTTTATTAGCTATATTTTCCTCGATCCAATCGATATAACAATTATGATTTACAAAAAAAGGAACCTTGATTGGTGTTTTAGGAAACTGAATCCATCTCTGAGAGTGATTCCCTGTAATTTTATTATTTAAAAAAGGTGAACTAGCACTTAGAGATAGATATAAAGCAGCCTCAGATCTTATTAGTCTAATAGCTGCAAAAAGCTTATCTAAATCATCTATTCCTAAATTTATATGTACACTTGAGGTTGCTATTGAGGTTCCATAATTATCTTGTATAAATTGATGATAAACATTGTCAATATCGGATCTTTGAAATTGAATATCGTGTCTAAAACAAAGAGTTGATGAAGGAATGATTGTTAACTCTTTTTTATTTAGCCATCTTCTTAACTTTTTTCTTGGAGTTATTAATTTCTCATATAAAAAATTGTAGTCTTTTTCAGGTATTGTTATGTATTCAACGTTTCTATTATCTGGCTCTTTGACAAAATCAGGAAATTTTTTCTCAATTTCAGCCGAAACACCGATATGTGAATTTAAAGAACCTGTGAAAAGTTCTACCTCAAAACCCTTATAAAGATTATTCTTACCCATTTATTTATCCAAACAGGCTAATGCTTTTAGTATCCCTTTTGCTTTATTTATCGTCTCTTGATATTCATTTTCAGGAAAAGAATCAGCAACTATTCCAGCTCCTGCTTGCACCGAAACATCATATTTCCCATCTATTGAAGGTTTAACTATCATGGTTCTTATTGTAATTGCCGTATTTAATGAACCATTAATATCAATAGATCCGTAAACACCAGCATAAGGTCCTCTAGCATCTTTTTCAAAGTGCTTAATCAATTGCATAGCTCTTATTTTTGGCGCACCTGTTACTGTACCTGCGGGAAAAGATGCTTTTAGTAAATCCCATACATCAGCATTATTTTTTAAGATTCCCTCAACTTCACTAACTATATGCATAACATGCTCAGCTATCTCTTTTGGATCTTTCAACAAATCCTTTTCTAATTCAAAGTCTTGTTTATTATCAATACCTCTAGGTCTTGTGCCAGCTATTGGTCTTAAGCTCGCTACAATCTGATTATTTTTATTTTTTTCAGCTTTAACCATTACTTCAGGACTTGAGCCTATCAGATACCATGAACCAAAATCAAAAAATGACATGTATGGAGATGGATTAACCATCCTCAGACTTCTATATAGATTAAAGGGATCATTATTAACTTGAGTTTGGAATTTTTGACTTATAACTATTTGGAAGATATCTCCCTTTCTTATATATTCTTTTGCAGAGAGAACTGCATCCTCAAAATCTTTTTTCTTCCAATTACTTTCTAGATCTAATTTCAAATTATCATTTTCATTCCAATCTAAAAACTCATTTTCTTTTAGAGGAACTCTCATTAAATTTCTAGTATTCTGAATTTTAGAAATTGAGTTTAGATATAATTCTTCAATCGAGGACTCTTTTAAAGAACTTGTATCTGCATAAACCACTGCAGTAATACATCTTTTTATTTGATCAAATACAACTAACTGATCAAAAAACATCCAAGAACCATAAGGGAGGTCGTTTTCAGGTATTTCGTTTATTGGAACGCTAGGTTCTATTCGATTTATTAATTCATAACCCCAAGATCCATATAACTGTCCAATTGATGGTAAGTCATCAAGCATGGTTGACTTATATTCCTTGGTCCAACTTTTTAAAATATCAAATGGATCACCTTTATGAGTTTCAGTTTTACCATTATTCCAAGTTTTAACTATTTTTTCTCCATAACAAACGGCTTCCCAGAGAGGTTTAGTAGCAACAATACTCCACCTACCCAAACTTTCCCCACCTTCAACTGATTCAAGAAAAACACCTCGTGAATCTTTTGAGGATAATTTTAACCAAGTCGATAATGGAGTCTCTAAATCTGCTGGCCAAGTTTGAATAATAGGTATAAAATTTTTACCTTTATCGTAAGCCTTTAAAAAATTATCTTTCTGTGAGCTGATCATGCTAATAATATCAACCCAAATTATAATTATTTTCTTCTTTTATATCAACTTTAAAGAAGTTAATCAAAAGTATTCTTATTTGTAAATTTCAAGCCAGCTGGATTAGGATTCTCTCCAATGCGCCTTGGGTTATGGCCAACTTTCTCTCTACCCTCATTAACTTTTTCAGAGAAAACTCCATCTTTTGGATGTAAAAATTCAATATCGCCACCTGGGAAAATTCGGTAGATTTTAAAATCTTCAATTCTTGGTTTGAAGGCTCTTAATTGTGTTCCTAATGCGAGGCATTGTTCTTTTCTTGCGAAGTACATTAAATTATCACCTTCATGCATAATTGCCGCTCCACCGGTGGGCAATTCAAATGCTTGTTCCTTTGAACTTTTCCATACAATTGCATATTTTTCTTCAGTTTCTGCTGAGTTTAATAAACCCCCAGTACTTCCTATATGCTTTGGAAATTGACCAACTAAA